>CAKZOA010000069.1 GCA_937132035.1 uncultured Desulfobulbaceae bacterium
CCCGCCTCTGCAGCCTGGCGGCATGCGTGCATTTAAAACAGCTCGGCCTTGATCCTGTTTTGCAGATGGTGGTGCGTGACAGAAACAGGATAGCTCTGCAGAGCGATCTGTTGGGAGCCGCCTCCTTCGGCATCAATAATGTCCTCTGTCTCTCCGGTGATCACCAGAGTTTCGGCGACAGCACCAAGGCCCAGAATGTTTTTGATCTCGATTCCATGCAGCTCGTACAAACGGTCCGATACATGCGGGATGAGGGTAAATTTCTTTCTGGAGATGAGATCAAAGTCCCGCCCAAATTTTTCGTAGGGGCCGCTGCCAATCCCTTTGCTGACCCTTTTAAAATCCGTGTTCCCCGCCTGGCCAAGAAAATCGCCTGCGGAGCTGAGTTTATCCAAACCCAGTGTATCTACAATATTCCCAAATTTGAAAAATGGATGGAGGGGGTGAGGGAACGAGGTCTCCACGAAAAGATATATATTCTCGCCGGTATCACCCCCATGCGTTCACTTGGTATGGCCAAGTACCTGCGCAAAGCCGTGCCGGGTATGGATGTTCCTGAAGAACTGATAGAGCGTCTTGGCGGAGTGGAAAAAAACAAACAGGCTGCGGAGGGAATTAAATTTGCCATTGAAACCATTCAGCGCCTCAAGGAAGTGGAAGGGGTGGCCGGATTCCACATCATGGCCATTGAGTGGGAGGAGAAGGTTCCGGAAATAGTCGAGGAGTCGGGACTATATCCGCGACCATCCTTGAACTGAAACTATATTTGACTAGAAGGTGAGAAGAGGCTCTACTGCATACCTGCTGTGCGGCAGAGCCTTTTTTGTTCTCGGGTGGGCTGCAGAAAAAAATGTTGTTTCGCGGGACCGGTATTCCCGCAGGAAAAGGGTCTACTTTTGCTGGCGGATACCTGTGTCCAACGCGCTGGCAATGGAGGGAGCTCTTTTTCCTGAAGAGAGCCCGTCTCATTTTGCAGATAGTAACTCACCGCGATTGAGGATCAGCTCATCTCCAAATCGCGAAAGCTGAGTATCTTCGAGCGCAGTCCGGCGACACCAACTTCAGCGAGAATCGACGCCCCCATTCTATTTCTGGAAGTAAGAGCCACCATGCGGGTAAAGCGACGATGACGGCGGATCAGCCGTTCCATGTCGGGGGAGGAGAGATGGGGGTTGAGTATTTTCGCAGCCACTGCCTGTCCCGATACTATGGCCGGATATATACCCTCCCCCGTAAGTGGCGATGCCAGTCCTGCCGCATCGCCGACGAGATAAATGTTGTCGAAATGGCATCCCTGGAAATCATAATTTATCAGTCCTGCCCGACACTTTTTGCTTGCAAGATCAAAACCTCGTGGTGCCGCCCAGCGGCATACATTCGTTTTCAACTCTGCAGGTGATATATTGCCCGCAGGAATATACGCCCCCAGGGAAACTGAACGGCCGTGAGGGAAGAGCCATCCATAGCCGTTGGCAAAGAATCTGGTGTCGAGATGCCATTCCATATCCGCATATTCACCGGCTATCTGGTAGTTTATACCCATACCCATCTTGACGCTTGCAAGCCCCAGATACCTCCGTACGAGGCTTGAAGAACCGTCTGCGCCGATCAGAGACGTGCAGGTATAGGTCTTCTCCCGACCTGTTTTATGTTCATAAGCATGAAGAGAGTTGCCGGTGGTTATACGGCGTACGCTGGTAGCTGCTTTAATATGCGCTCCTGCGTTAAGAGCGTTTTTGGCCATGAAGCCGCCAAGCTCTACTCTGTTGACTGTCGCTATGATCGGCGTGGGCTCGGAAATAACGATACGCTGCAGTCGGGAGTAGATTTTCTGTTGAGGGAAACTTCTTTCTATCAGCGATTCAGGGATGTTCTTTATGAGTCCGCTCCAGGTTATGCCGCCGGCACAGACCTTTGGACCTGGTTGTGGTTTTCGTTCAACGACCAGGGTCGTAAGCCCGCCTTCGGCAAGTGCCGTCGCACAGGCGAGTCCGCCTGGTCCGCCGCCTATGATCACTGCATCATAATGCATGGGCAGTGATACGGCAGGGCAGAGAAGTGATTAACCGAGCGGATACGGCGCACCCTTGCAGCGACACAGGCCTGGATCCCATAATACAATGGCACCTCTCCAACACGGTTTTTAGCCTTCGAGAAACGCCGCTTTGACAAACTCTCGGTTGAGACGGGCTATGTTTCTAATAGAGATGCTTTTCGGACATACGGCCTCACATTCGCGCAGATTGGTGCAGTTGCCGAAACCCTCCTTATCCATGGTTGCTACCATGGACAGTGCCCGCTGTCTACGTTCTCCATGCCCCTGAGGGAGGAGGCAAAGCTGGGAGATTTTGGCGCTGGTAAAGAGCATGGCCGCACCGTTTGGGCAACTGGCTACACAGGCTCCACATCCTATGCAGGCAGCAGCATCCATAGCCAATTCTGCAATCTGCGAGGAGATAGGGATGGAGTTGCCATCGGGGGCTCCACCTGTGTTGACCGAAACGTAGCCACCTGACTGGATAATCTTTTCGAAGGCGGAGCGGTCGACGATGAGGTCTTTACGAATGGGGAAGGCACGGGACCTGAAAGGTTCTATCACCAGGGTGTCACCGTTGGCAAAATGGCGCATATGCAGTTGGCAGAGGGTTGTTTCCCTCTCCGGCCCATGGGCTATGCCGTTTATGACAGCACCACACATACCGCAAATACCCTCGCGGCAGTCATGATCGAAGGCCACGGGGTCTTTGCCTTCGAGGGTAAGCTTGTCATTGAGCACGTCCAGCATCTCGAGAAACGACATATCGGTAGAAATCTTTTCCAGGAGGTATTCTTCGAGCTGCCCGAGCGCATCGCTATTTTTCTGTCTCCAGATCTGTAAATTCAGGTCAATTGTAGCCATAATATCTCTTTTTTGAGTTAAGGTCGAACCGATGAAGGCTATTTGTAGCTTCTCTGGCTGGGAGTGACATTTTCAAAGACAAGCTCTTCCTTGTGCATCTCGGGTTTTTTGCCGTCACCGTTGTATTCCCAGACAGAGACATACGAATAATTTTCATCATCACGTTTTGCCTCGTTTTCTTCGGTCTGGCTCTCCTCCCGCAGGTGGCAGCCGCAGGATTCTTCGCGGTTGAGGGCATCGTGAATCATAATCTCAGCAAATTCGAGGAAGTCGGCAACCCTGCCGGCACGCTCCAGTGTCTGGTTGAGATCGCTGCCGCTGCCGGGGATATAGACCTTATCCCAGAATTTCTGACGAATTGCCGGTAGTTGATCCAAGGCGGACAGGAGATCTTCGCGATTGCGCGCCATACCGCAATTGTCCCAGAGCAGGTGTCCCAGCTCTTTATGAATTTCGTCAACAGTAATCTTGCCGCCTGGTCCACCGGTACTATTTTTCATAATTTTAGCAAGCCTGTCACCTACCTTTTGCTGGGCATCGTTAAAAGCACCATCGGCATCGGTAACAGAGCCGAGTGGAGTGGTGGCGAGATAATTGGCAACGGCCGTAGGAATGACGAAATAGCCGTCTGCCAGTCCCTGCATCAAGGCACTGGCCCCGAGTCGATTGGCACCATGATCGGAGAAATTACACTCGCCGAGGGCAAATAGACCGGGGATGGTAGTCATCAGATCGTAATCCACCCACAGGCCTCCCATGGTGTAATGAACGGCGGGGAAAATCATCATGGGCTCTTTCAGTGGGCTGGAATCGGTGATCTTTTCATACATCTGAAAAAGATTACCATATTTACGCAGAATGGTCGCCTGACCATCGCGTTCGATGGCGTCGGCAAAATCAAGATATACCGCCAATCCAGTGGCGCCTACTCCTTTATCGCGGTCGCACTGTTCCTTGGCATTGCGCGAGGCGACATCCCGGGGTACAAGATTACCGAAACTCGGATATTTGTTCTCCAGATAATAATCTCGATCTTCTTCCGGAATGTCAACGGGGCGGCGTTTATCACCGGGATTTTTGGGGACCCATACGCGGCCGTCGTTACGCAGGCTTTCACTCATAAGAGTCAGCTTCGACTGATAATCCCCGTGAACGGGTATGCAGGTAGGATGAATCTGAACAAAACTTGGGTTGGCAAAGCCGGCGCCATGTTTGTAGGCCCTCCATGCTGCAGTCACATTGGAGGCCATGGCGTTGGTTGAGAGGAAATAGGCGTTGCCGTAACCGCCTGTGCAGAGAAGAACCGCATCAGCGCAATGTGACTCGAGATTGCCGTTTATGAGATTTCGGGTAATGATGCCGCGGGCGCGACCGTCGACAACGACCAGGTCCATCATTTCCCGTCGGTTGTACATAGTGACGCCTCCGGTCTGAATCTGGCGCGACAGGGCACTGTAGGCACCCAACAGTAGCTGTTGTCCGGTCTGTCCGCGGGCGTAAAACGTTCTGGAGACCTGAGCTCCGCCAAAGGAGCGATTGGCGAGGCTGCCACCGTATTCGCGGGCAAAGGGAACCCCCTGGGCGACGCACTGGTCGATAATATTATTACTCACCTGGGCGAGACGATAGACATTGGCTTCCCTTGCCCGGAAATCTCCACCCTTTATGGTATCGTAGAAGAGTCGAAACACCGAATCGCCATCGGTCTGGTAGTTTTTGGCGGCATTTATTCCTCCCTGAGCGGCGATCGAGTGAGCCCTTCTGGGGCTGTCCTGTATACAGAAGGCCTGCACTTTGTAGCCTTGTTCAGCAAGCGTTGCCGCAGCCGAAGCTCCGGCAAGGCCGGTGCCGACGACAATTATCTTGAATTTTCTGCGGTTGGCGGGATTGACAAGCTTATTGTTGAATTTATGATTATCCCACTTTTCAGCCAGTGGACCTTCCGGGATGCGGGCATTGAGTTCCATTTAATAAACCTTTTAAGTGGAGGGATAGAGGTGGTTTGCGGGCGTGGAGGCTCGTGTTTGGTTTCTAATAGGAGGCGCCCATTCCTGTCATGAAGTAGAGGACGATGGAGCCGAAAAAAAGCAGAAAAAATCCAGCTACCACATAGGCTGCAATCCCAACACCTTCATTATACCGCGGATGATTGAAACCAAAGGTCTGCAGCATGCTCCAGAATCCATGGCTGAGATGCACCGCCAAAACGCAGAAGGAGAAGAGATAAAACAGTCCGTAGAAAAAATTTCCCAGTAGATCATTTATAAGAACGGAAACTTTGACATCGCTGGGGGTAAAACCGAAGCCGAATACATGGATGATGACGAAAAGAAGAATCAACAGGCCGCTATAGGGCATGGTCGAGGAGGCGAATGTGTTGTCGCAGACCTTGGTGGTAACAGCATAGCGGGACGCGCCGATCTTGCGATTTTCCAGGAAAAGCTGCATGCCGATAACAATATGGACAAGGAAAATGACCAGCAGGCCGGAGCCGAAGAGAAAGACGACCACCGGCAGGCCATGCAGGGCATCGGCATAGGCCTGAAAGGCCTTGCTGCCGAAATAGATCGCGGCATTACCCGCCGCATGAACCACAAGAAACAGTACCAGTAGGAGACCGCTGGCGGCCATAAGGATTTTTTTACCAATGGAGGAAGAAAAGAATCTGAGAAGCCACATAGCGAATATCCTTGGATTGAATTGAGGATGAGGTATTTCTAGAGATATGTATTAAATTTTAAGGGAAAATAAAAGAAAAGTTTTGCAAAAAACTCCGAATAAGGTAAATGCTACACCCTTTTTTTAGTCCTTATTGTTGAGTAATGGGAATTATTTTCCTTTTCACTCTGCCGTACTCGCCAGGCGTTTTTTCTCCGAGGGTCGATGTAGTATGCCTGGGTTTCCCATAAAAAACAACTCAGTTTTGCAATGGACTATTAGAGCAGACACCTCCCCTGGAACGGGCTGAGTTAGACCCTCTATGTTTTTTTCTTTTTTTCCGACGCACAATCAGGTGATTTCGGTTCATGGCTCCAATCTCTTGCGGGCATGAACACGATAAAGAACAGCGGGTTCTTTGAGGAGTGTACGATGACTGAAATGTATCACTGGCTTTCGACATATCTCCCCTATATTGCTCCACCTTTAATAGGGGCGCTCATTGGCTATCTGACCAATAAGATAGCCATCAGGATGCTTTTTCGGCCACTCAAGCCCTGGTATTTGTTCACCTTCAGGGTTCCCATGACGCCTGGGGTGATTCCTTCGAAGAGACATCTTCTTGCTGTGAATATTGGAAAAATGGTCGGAACCCATCTCCTTACCGGTAAGGAAATCGGCAGGGCACTCAGGAGGCAATCCTTTCAAAAGCATCTTGCAGGCCTTATTGAGAGCAGGGTCAGTGCCATTTTCGCTAAGAATCTGGCTCCTTTGCCCAAGCTTATTCCCCAGCAGTACTCTCACTATTTTACGATAGCAATCAAGACTATTGCCTACCAGATCAGGCTGCAGATCCATGGCGTCATCCGCAGCCGTAACTTTGAAGCAGGGCTTGAGGCTCGTGTCTCCGAGGTAACAGCTGAACTATTGAGCCGCGACATTGACTCCTTTATCGACCGCGACGGAAGAAAAATGTGCTACAGGGCAATGGAGAGGCACATCAAAGGAATTGTCGACGGCGAAAATCTGGAGCAGTGGATTGAGGATATCCTCTACGCCGAAGTCAATAAAACCCTCCAGAGCGGCTCCAGTCTGCGCCAGATCCTGCCCGATTCACTCACTCAACTGACCCTTGCGGCAATTGAAAAAAAGATACCTGAGTTGTTAAACAAACTGGCAGAGATAAGTGAAGATCCCCATGTTCAGGACCGGATCGTCGAGGGAATAACTAAGGCTATAGAAAGATTTGCCTCGTCGCTTGGGCCCATGGCCTCAATGGTCCAGAGTTTCCTCAGTCCTGATAAAATCGAAAAAAACGTCAAGGAATATCTGCAGAATAACAGGGACGAGATACAGGCCTGGCTGAGCAGCGACGAGGTACGCGAACGGGTTGCCAAAATTGTGATGGAGAGAGTTCAGCATTATCTGGATATGCCGGTTGCTTCCTTTTTTCCCGAGCACTCAGATAAAGATATTCGCAGAATCTGTACAGCGGTCACTCGCCAGCTTGCGGCCATGCTCCGGCAGGAGGGCGTTTCCACCACTATTTCAGCGTTTATCGCCGATAGTATAGAGCGCACCATCGAAGGCGGCAATATGGATCTCGGAGCTCTTGTCGTCGATGTCTCCGGCGAGAAGGGCCGGGATGATTGCAGAAGACTGGCTGCAAAAGCGGTACTGTCCTTTGTGCGTTCACAACAGCTCAGAGGATTGATCGATGCAACCGTCAACTCTCTGCTGGCTTCCCTGCTGCGCAAACCCGTCGGCAAGCTTGCCGATCTTCTGCCTGCCGGAGTGAGGAAAGGGATATATGCACAGATTCACTCGATGTCCTTGGCCATGCTGGCCACGGAAGTCCCCGGACTCGTCTCTTCGCTGAACATTGAGCAGATTGTCACCGAAAAGGTCGATTCTCTCGACCTGCTGCGGCTGGAACGGCTGCTGCTTTCCATTATGGAAGAACAGTTTAAGTATATCAATCTTTTCGGAGCATTACTCGGGTTTTTGATAGGGGCCCTCAACGTTATCCTGCTCTCTCTTTTTTGATAGTGCCCATCCGCAAACGGCCTTCTTGATAAACACGAGATAGAGTGGGGCAGCTCATCAGCTCTTTTGCCTGAGTATTCACTGAGAATTGGCGTCTGCATTTTCATGGCTTCCATGACGGCCACTCGATCGCCGCAGAGGACTTCCTGACCTTTATTCACCGATATCTCGACGATTGTGCCGGATATTCAAGGTACCCTTAAGTAGACACTGGTCTCGCCGGTGTCAGTAACCGGTGTCGGGCCGATTTCAACCAGATGCTCTTTGCCGTCGATGTCGCGAAAGGCCAGTTTTTCACCTCTGGGAAACCGTTACGCTGAAAAAAGGTCGATGGAGGCAGCACGAGAGTTTTGCCGTACTCTTCCTCAAATGCGAAAAATCGACGGCGTCCAGAGACCCGGGAAATGACATTGAAGACACCATGATGGGATACGTAACAGACGTCCAATCCGGGCGATACCGAAAGACAACTCATACTACAGTTCATACTACCAATACGTACACAAAGCAGAATCTTGTGAGTCTAGAGGGGAGAAGAATACGAAAAGAATTGAGGAGATGATCACTCCAGGTCCTTTCTGGCAAGTTGCCCACAGGCAGCGGAAATATCGGCACCGCGGCTTGTTCTGATAAATACCGAATAGTGGTGCTGGCGCAAAATATCCTGAAAGGCCACCATCCTCTCCCGACTCGGGCTTTTAAAAGGCAATCCCTCGCATTTATTGAAGGGCAAGAGATTGATCTTACATGGTATATCTCGTAATCTTCTTGCAAGTTCT
>CAKZOA010000070.1 GCA_937132035.1 uncultured Desulfobulbaceae bacterium
AACTGGTGCTCGCTGGTTTTGATGGAGAGATCGTTGCCGCCGTTACTGTGCTGGAGGGTCTGCGCTTTTTTCCAGTCGATATTGTCGAGCCGGAGCTTCGGCAGCAACTGCGGGGTGTCGCCGGCATCAGGGCTCTTATTCCGATCTGCAGCCGGAGGATCGCCAGCGAACCCTTCGATCTGCGCAATGGCGACCGGAAAATCGTCGTCCGGGCCCTCTACCAGTACGGCAGTGCGGTTGTAGACGGCCAGGAGGCGGAGCTGCAGCCGCTGGTTCGCATCGACGAGGTTCGTGGCTACGAATCGGATTTTGAAAAAGCCTCGGAGCTGTTGGCCGATGCCGGTCTCGCGCCGACCGAGGGGCGGAACAGCCTCGATCTGGCCCTGGCAGCGCTTGAGGTGCCACGGCCTTCCTACTCTTCAAAATATGCTCTGGCCCTGGGTGATGACATACGCCTGCGGGATGCCGTCGTCACGATCGGCGGGTATCTTCTTGCCAGCATGGAGGTAAACCACAGCGGCGTCATCGAGGATATCGATACCGAATTCCTTCACGATTTCCGTATTGCCGTACGCCGCACCCGTTCCCTGTTGTCGCAGATGAAAAACTACCTTCCCCGGCAGCAACTCGAGTTTTTTCAAAAGGAGTTCAAGTGGCTCGGTTCCGTCACCGGTCCGGTACGCGACCTCGATGTCTATCTGCTGATGAAAGAGGACTATACCGACATGTTGCCCAGGCAGCTGCACCGCGGATTGGAGGAGTTTTTCGTCGAGCTCGGCCGCCAAAGGGCCGAGATGCTGGAGATCATGAATAAGGGTCTGACTTCCGACCGCTACGCCAGGCTCATACGCGAATGGAAGCAGTTCCTCGAGGACGACGGTGAGTCGTTTCCATGGCCCGGTGCACAACAGCGATGCCAGCCCGTGGTCAGAAAGGCCATTCGCCGGCGTTTTCAAAAAATTCTGAAGAAGGGTGCGAGAATTGATGCTCACAGTGCCGACAACGATCTGCACAGCTTGAGAATCCAGGGGAAGAAACTTCGGTATATGCTGGAGTTTTTCCGCTCCTTCTATGCCGAGAAGGAGATCGACTTTTTTCACAGGCAGATGAAGAAGCTGCAAAACAATCTTGGCGATTTCAATGATATAGCTGTACAGCTGGAGATGCTCGAAGAGTACGGCAATGCTTTGCGCCCAGGCAGCAAACGCTCGCTGCGCATCAGTGCCGCCGTCGGCGGGCTGATAACCCATCTGTCTCAAAAACACTCGAAGGTTCGGCAGAAATTTGAAAAGACCTTTTCTGATTTCGCCTCGACGAAAAACCAGAAACGTTTTCAACAAACGCTAGTCTGATACAAAGAGGGTCGTATCGGAGGGGAGAAGAAATGAAGATACTTGCCGTATATTGCAGTAAGGGTGGAGTTGGCAAAACTGCAACGAGCGTCAACCTTGCCTATACGGCTTCCCAAAACGGTCTGGCAACCTTGCTCTGCGATCTCGATCCCCAGGGCGCTTCGTCCTACTATTTTCGGATTCGGCCCAAGAAAAATTTCAATTCGAAAAAACTTCTGGAAGGCAATATCCGCAAATATATCCGCGCTACCGACTTTGACGATCTCGATCTTTTGCCAGCTCATTTCTCCTATCGCAATATGGACCTGAAGCTTGACCGTAAAAAACAGGAGGCGACGGCGCTGCGGGAGGCTCTCGCTCCTCTGGCAGAAGAGTATGACCTGGTCTTTCTCGACTGTCCCCCCAACCTGACCCTGCTCTCGGAGACCATTATCGCCTCAGCCGATATGGTGGTCACTCCGGTGATTCCGACGACGCTTTCCATGCTTTCTCTGGAGCAGCTGCTCAAGCTCTGCAAAAAGATAGGCGTAGATAAGACCAAGATCCATGCCTTTTTCTCTATGGCCGAAAAACGCAAATCAATGCACCTCGATACCATCGGTAAATACAGGAAGTACAAGCTCTTCATGAAGGCCGTTATTCCCTATATGGCCGAGGTGGAAAAAATGGGCATCACCAGAAAACCCGTCGGTGCAGTCAGAAGCAGATCCGTTGCATCACTGGCCTATGAAAGGCTCTGGAAGGAAGTTGAACAGCGGGGCCTGGTGTGATGAAAAGGCTATTTTTGATCCGCCATGCCAAATCGAGCTGGAATGATCCGGAGGCCTCGGATTTCGAGAGGAAACTCAATAAACGCGGAAAAAGAGACGCCCCCTTCATGGCCCGGCAGCTGGCCGGGCGAACCGGAGCTCCGGACATACTCATTGCCAGCCCGGCCTCTCGGGCGAGAAAGACGGCGGAGATCATGGCCGACGGTGTTGGGTATGCCCGCAAGTACATCCGCTTCGAGAAAGATGTCTATGATGCCGGCACCCAGGATCTTCTGCGCATTGTCCGGTCTCTCGACGACGAATGCCGGAGCGCTTTTGTCGTCGGCCACAATTATGCCATAACCGACTTCGCCGAGCGGCTGACCGGTGAGTCGCTGAACAATATCCCCACTTCGGGCATAGTAGCCGTTGACTGCGGCGTCGATCAGTGGCAGCGGCTCGCCTATGGCAACTGTCACCTGCTGTTTTTCGATTTTCCCAAAAATCATGCCGAACTCCGGTAAGGTGCGGCCAGGCTCCGCACCGTTCGCAGGTCATTCCGCAGGCGGCTGCGGCAGGGCGGTGCCGGTGATTCTTTTTCTGGCCTTTCTCTTCTACCTCAACTTTCTCTCGCGGGTGCTGTTTTCACCGATACTGCCGCTGGTACAGGGGGAGTATGATCTGAGCAATATCCAGGCCGGTTCGCTCTTCTTCTTTATTTCCTCCGGGTACTGTCTGTCGGTCTGCTTTTCAGGTTTCGTTTCGGCGAAGATCAATCATGCCAATACCATTCTGCTCTCTTCCTGCTGTGCCGGAGGCATGCTCATCGCCGTGTCCTTCAGTCACACCTTTTTTCTCTTCTGCACGGGACTCTTCTGTCTCGGTCTGGCAGCAGGCCTTCATCTGCCCTCGGCGCTGAGTACAATCTTCCGCATTATGCCTCCCGCCTATCTCGCCCGCGGCATGGCCATGCATGAGCTTGCCCCTAACCTCGGATTTATTACCGCACCGCTTCTCTGGCAGCTGGCCGGAGGGTACTTCTCCTGGCGCCAGTGCCTGCTTGGGATGGGCTGTGTCATTATCGTCGTTGGCGCCGGCTACGGCCTGTCGCCGCTGGCCGTCAGAAGCTCAGGGGTGCGACCTGACGGCATACTGCTGAGGACACTTTTCTGCAGAGCCAGGTTTTGGCTGCTGGTGCTGGTGTTTTCTCTTGCAATAAGCTCCACTCTGGGGATATATGCAATGCTGCCGCTGTTTCTGGTAAACGGCCATTCCATGGAGATGGATCATGCCAACCTCATTGTCTCGCTGTCGAGACTGGTCTCTCTTTTCACCCCCTTTGCCGGGGGATGGCTGGGCGACAGAGTGGGAAACAGCAGGGTAATGGCTGCGGTTCTGCTGACCGGCGGGTTGCTCACCGCGGTCATGGGGATGAGTTCGGGCACATTTCTTATTGCCATCATCGTCATACAGGCTATGGTTGCCGTGTGCTTTTTTCCTTCGGGACTGGCGGTTTTATCCTCCTATTCGGTCCTGGGGCGGGATAACGTGGCCATATCTTTTTGCATTCCCATCGGCTTCGTTATCGGTGGGGGCCTGGTGCCGCTGGGTATCGGCAGGATCGGTGACGGCGCCACCATTGGCACGGGAGTCGCTCTGGCGGGGCTGGTGATATTTGCCGGAGGCCTTGCGGCTTTGGTATTTCTCAAAGATGAGCAGTGATGCGAGCAGCGAACCACAAGAGATGGGAGATGGAGATGGTCCCTCTTTGGCAAAGGACAGGGTAACAGCAGCCGGCGGTGAATCATATGCAGAAGGGCATGCCGAACTGTTATATGTGCACATATTTCTATATTACCCATAAACCCTCGCGTCCCTATGGCTGCCGGGGCATGAAATTCGTCTCGCGACAGCTGCCAGCCAGGGTGGTCTTTCTGTCCTCCGGTGAGCACTGCCGCCTGTTTACAGCCAAAAAAAGGAAACAGTAGTGAAACACCACGATCACGACGAACACCAGGGCGCGGCTCGGAAAGACGTCAGGCAAAGAGCTGAAGCTCTTGTACGGGAGTTGGTTACCGAGACCCTGCATACCAGCTGGGAGCTCATTAAGATTACCATTCCGGTGGTGATTATCACCAAAATACTCGAGGAGCTCGGGCTGATCACGCTCTTAAGCGGTATACTCGAACCGGTTATGGGCATTATCGGCCTTCCGGGCTCCATGGGATTGGTCTGGGCGACGGCCATACTCACCAATCTCTATGGAGCGGTAATCGTCTTCGCCTCGCTGGTGCCGGATCTTGATCTCACTACTGCCCAGGTGACGGTGGTCTGCTCGGTGATGCTGATCGCCCACGCTCTGCCGCTGGAACTGACCATCACCAAAAAAGCAGGAGCGTCCTTTACAGCCATTGCCCTGATACGATTGACGGGAGCCTTTATCTATGGTTTCCTGCTCCACAGTCTATGCTCGGTCTTCCACATCTGGCAGGAGCCGGCGGCGATGCTTTTTCAGGTGGAAGCGCGGCCTGATACTCTGTGGGCCTGGGCGATGGGGCAATTGCAGAATTTCGCCTTGATTGTTGTCGTTATCTTCTGCATTATCATCATCATGAAGCTCCTTCGCGTTTTCGGCATCCTGGCATTTTTTGAGCGCATGCTCGAACCGGTATTGCCGCTGTTTGGCATGAGTCGCAAGGCGGCGCCGGTGACGGTGGTGGGCATGGTTATGGGGATAAGCTACGGCGGCGCCCTGATCATCCGCGAAACCAATAGCGGCGCCATGGGCAGGCGAGAGGTTTTCTTTTCGCTGGCGCTGATGGGGCTAAGTCATGCGCTGGTGGAGGATACCCTGCTTATGCTGGCTTTAGGGGGGCACTGGGGCGGTATTCTTGTCGGTCGAGTGGTGTTTTCGCTCGTGGTCATTTATCTTCTGGCCCTGACCACCGGCAGAGGCCTACGCGCCCCCTCGGTGCGGACGCATAAAGGTTTGTAGCCAGTGAAGGGAGTTTGGGCCACGACGACCAAGAGAACAATGGGATCAATCAGAAAAGAAAAGTGGGTGTGACCATCTCAACGCCTGAAATCTCCGGTTTGAGACCGGCATACACTCTGGAAATAACGTGATGACATATTCAAAATTTGGTGAAAAATTTGCCCGGGAGGTCGGTATTCTTTCGCTCATGAAAGATATGGGTGAGGCGCTTGCCTCCGGCAAAGATGAGTTTATCATGATGGGCGGCGGCAACCCCGGCCATATACCGGTGTTCCAGCAGCGAATGCAGCAGCGGCTGCAGAAAATCGCCGCCGATGAAGATCTGTGTCGACGGATGCTGGGGGTCTACTGCGCTCCCCAGGGCGAAAAAGGGTTTCTCGACAGCCTGGCTTCGCTCCTCCGCAACCAGTATGGCTGGAAGGTGGGGCCGGAGAACATCTGCATCACCAACGGCAGCCAGACCGGCTTCTTCCTGTTGCTCAATATCTTTGCCGGCGAATACGACCACGGGCGACGAAAGCACATACGACTGCCGCTGGCGCCTGAATACATCGGCTATGCCGACATTGGTCTCAGCGAGGACTTCTTCATCGCCACCCGTCCGAAAATCGACCGGCTGGAAGAGCATCTCTTCAAGTACCGGGTGGATTTCGACGCCATCGAGGTAAGCGAAGAAACCGGTGCCCTCTGCGTCTCCCGGCCTACCAATCCCACGGGCAACGTCATCACCGATGAGGAGGTACACAGGCTCGACCGGCTGGCCAAGGATGCCGGTGTTCCCCTCATCCTTGACAGCGCCTATGGCCTCCCCTTTCCGGGAATCGTCTTTTCCGAGGCCACCCCTATCTGGAACGACAATATCATCCTCTGCCTGTCGCTTTCCAAGCTCGGCCTGCCGGCCGTTCGTACCGGTATAATCATTGCCGGAGAGGAGCTGATACGCCTGATCTCGGGCATGAACGCTATCATGGCCCTGGCGCCGGCCGGTTTCGGCACCTTTCTGGCCCATGACCTGGTCAAAAGTGCCGAGATCCTCGATGTCAGCAAGGATGTTATCCGTCCCTTTTACGAAAGCAAGGCTATGGCGGCAGTGCGCATGTTCGAGAAAACGCTCGCTGGAGCACCCTACACAATCCATCGGCCGGAAGGCGCGATCTTCCTCTGGTTGTGGTTTGAGAATTTACCTATCTCATCGAGAGAACTCTATGAAAGATTGAAGAAAAGAGGCGTGCTGGTGATCAGCGGTCATTTTTTCTTTCCGGGCCTGGAAAATGACGATTGGGCTCATAAAAACGAATGTATTCGGGTAAACTACTCCCAGGATGAGCACCTGGTCGAACGGGGCATAGAAATCATCGCCGAAGAAGTGAAAAAGGCCTATGCGCAGGGGTGAACATGGCGCATTGACCCAAAAGAATCTTTAAATCCGGAGAAAGCTGGTTATGAAAAAATGCTGCATCATACTCCTGCTCCTGCTCTGCACCTCTGCTTCGGTTGTCATGGCGGAGCAATGCCTGGAGGGGGACTGCATCGACGGAACGGGCACGATACTCCACGAGGACGGTAGAAAATACACGGGTGATTTTGAGAACGGCGTCATTCATGGCACCGGCGTTTTTCATTATCCAGACGGCAGCGTCTACGAAGGCGAGTTGGTCGACGGCAAGATGCATGGTCGCGGTGTCCTCACCGGGGCCGATGGCAGGCGCTATGAAGGCGAGTTTCGCGACAATGTCATAGAGGGTAAAGGCGTGCTCGACATGAGAGACGGCAGCAGGTACACGGGCGAATTTACCCTGGGCCGCTTCAACGGCAAGGGCCTGCTGGTGTATCCCGACGGCAGACGCTATCGGGGAGACTTTCGAAACAATATCATCCATGGACAGGGCAAACTGACTTATGAGGACGGCACCTGGTTCGAGGGGCAGTTTCGTAACGGCAGGCCGGCGGGTAATGGTATCAGGTTATATGCCGACGGCAGCCGTTATGAGGGCGAATTCCACAATAGTCTCCGCCATGGCCGGGGGGTATATGCCAAAGCCGACGGCCGTGTGTATTCCGGCTCCTTTAAAGACGACGTCTACAACGGCAGCGGCTCGCTTGATTTCGGCGACGGCCGCACCTATACCGGAGAATTCAGCATGGGCGCCATCACCGGTGCCGGCACGATGGAGTATGGCGACGGCAGCAGGTATCGCGGTGATTTCGTCGATGGAGTCCGGCAGGGCCGGGGTGAGATGGATTATAGTGACGGCAGCAGCTACAGCGGCAAGTTTGTCGACGGAGAGCCTCACGGCAAGGGGCGCCTGGTTCGTGCTAACGGCGATATTTATGAAGGAGATTTTCAGCGCGGGGTAATACAGGGGGAGGGGGTCCTTTCCCGTAATGGCAAGGTGGTGCATACCGGCTCCTTCGAAGATGGCGAACCGGCCTCAAGCGATGAACCGCTGGTGACCGAGGTGGAAAAGAGCGAGGCCCCGGTTGAAGAACTCAGCGAAAACACACCTGCTGCCCCCGTCGAGACGGAGGAATTAGTGCTTGTCGACGGTGTGCTGGTCCAGACTTCGGCACCGACGGTTCCCTACAGCGGCGTGGGTTCCTATACCTATGCCAACGGCACACTCTATGAAGGCCAGATACAACAGGGCCGGATCTCCGGAGAAGGCCGTATCGATTACGCCAACGGCGACACCTACAGGGGCGAATTCAGGGACGGCAAACTCCATGGAACGGGCAGATATGTGTACCGGGACGGGCGCAGCTACGAAGGCGATTTTGTGATGGGGGTGAAACAGGGGGATATTCAGGTATCCGTTTTCGAGCCAGTACCATGGAGAATTTGATGAGGATCAGTTCCATGGTCACGGAGAGTACCTCTTTGCCGACGGCAGCAAATACAACGGAAAGTTCCATCGGGGTAGCTTCAGCGGCAGGGGAACATTAGAGTATAGCGACGGTTCCTTCTACGAGGGTATGTTTGCAGGCGACGTTCCGGACGGCGAGGGCGTTTTCAAATCAGTGGACGGCAGTGTCTATGAAGGACATTTCATCAACGGCAGAAGAAACGGACCTGGGAAGCTCATCCTGGCCAACGGAGCGGTGTATGAAGGAATTTTTAAAGATGACGAACTACTCACTTCCCAGTAAAGAAACTCTGCGAAAGAGAAAGCGTGAAGGAGGGAGCAGGTAGATGCGCTGGTGTTATAAAACAGTCCATTATGATCTGAAAAAGGAAGGGTTTCTCGGCAGTTCGTTTCTAGACGAGGCCGAAGTGGAACAGTCTCTCAATGAATACGGTCAATCCGGTTGGGAACTTATCTCCGTCATCGAGACGCAGGACGGTCTGATCGCCGTATTCAAACAGCCGTTGGATCCCGTGGCCGAGCCTGTCACCCTCGGTAGAGCAATTCACGAGAACGAACTCTATGAAGAACTGGACTATGAGATGACCGAGAACGATCTCGTCGAAGAAGAGCCTGCCCAAAAACCGACAACGGAGGAGGCCAGCCCCAAAAAGGATGACGACCTGTACTCAATACGTATCGAGTAGCCATGTTTAAAGAAAACAGCCCTGTTCTTTTCGCTGTAGATGCGCAACTGATTGACTGGATAACCCGGATCCGACGGCACATCCATGCCTATCCCGAGTTGAGTTTTCAGGAGTATGAGACGGCGAGTTTCATTGAGGGCAAATTGCGGGAGCTCGCTGTTCCATTTACACGCGGTGTTGCCGGCACGGGTATTGTTGCCGATATTGGTGCTAGTGAGAAACCGGTGGCGGTGGCCCTGCGCGCAGATATGGACGCCCTGCCGGTGAACGAGGAGACCGGGCTTTCCTTTGCTTCCCGGCGGCCGGGCAGTATGCATGCCTGCGGTCACGACGGCCATGTGGCCATGCTGCTTGGTGCCGCAGCCCTGCTGGTTCGCCAGCAATTGCCAGGCAGGGTCAGGCTGCTTTTCCAGCCGGCGGAAGAGCACGGCAACGGCGGCGAGCGTTTTGTCGATGCCGGTGTGCTTGAGGGAATTGACGAAATATATGCCGGTCACATTGATACCCATTATCCCTTGGGAACCGCAACCATCGACGAGGGCATCATCTGCGCCTGGGCCGATCCTTTTTCCGTAAGAATAAAGGGGAGCAGCGGACATGCCGCCAGACCACACGAGGCCGTGGACGCCGTGGTCGCTGCCGCCAACATGGTTATGTCGGTGCAGACTCTGGTCTCCAGGGAAGTCGATCCCAACCGGGCCGCAGTCATTACCATCGGCAGCATGGAGGCCGGCACGGCTCAGAACATCATCGCCGGCACCGCCCTGCTGAAAGGAACCATTCGCTCCACCCATTGCCAGACACGCAAGAGTACCATAGGGGGCCTGAAACGTATTGCCGAGGCCATTGCCGGGATGTACCGTGTTGAAGTTGATCTGCGTTTCATGGGGGCCATCCCGGCGGTCAGTAATGAGAAGAGGACGGTGGAAAACGCCCGCATAGCCTCTTCGCGCACCCCGGGGTTGCGTGGTGTTGTCAGCCAGGGGGCGCCGAGTCTCGGTGCCGAGGACTTTGCCTTTTATCAACAGAAGATTCCGGGATGCATGGTTCGCTTCGGCAGTGCACCGTCACATGCCGCCGGCGTTGCCCACAGTTCCACCTTCGATTTCAGCGAGGAGGTTCTGGCTCTTGGCGCCTCATGGTATGCCAATGTCGCCTGGCAGGCGTTGAGTCGCCTTGCTGACGGTGATTCCTGAAGGACGGCGATGGGCAAGACAATATGGCCTGGCCTCCTTTGTTGCTTCTGTGAGTGGTATACTTCAGTATAGCCAGTCACAGGTCTTTTCGTCGAGCTTACCATCTCAACCCCCCGCACTGTTCGGGGCAGGTGGTGGAAGACCTTCCCCATGTCATTGACAACATATAATTTTTACCATGAATACACATTACGATAAAGCCGTGGTTGCCTCCGGGCATCGTCTGGTCAGTGAAGCCGGGGCGGAAATACTGGCCGCCGGGGGCAATGCCTTCGACGCTGTAGTCGCAGCCGGCCTGGCTTCGACGGTGGTGGAACAGACCTTGACCAGCCTTGGCGGCGGCGGATTTCTGCTGGGCTACGACGGAGCCCAAAACCGGAGCCTCTGCTTCGACTTTTTCGTCGATACGCCTGGGCGCGGCAGTAGTGAAGCTGGCGGTTCACCGCATTTCTTTCCGGTGACTGTCCACTTCACCGGTGCGCCGCAGGTCTTCAATATCGGCCTGGGAGCAGTCGCCGTTCCCGGTGTAGCCAAGGGCCTGCTCCATATTCACCGGCGCCTTGGCCGCATGCCTCTTGGCGAAGTGGCAGCGCCGGCGATAGACTATGCCCGCGGCCACGAACTCAACAGATTCCAGGCCAGCTTTCTCAGGCTTCTGCACCCCATAGTCACCCAGACGGAGACGGGAAGGAGGCTCTACGGATGCCGGGAAACCTTTGTCGGCGAGGGCGATCGTCTGGAAAACCATGAACTCGCCGTGTTTCTCGAAATGCTGGTCGAAGAGGGGGCCGAGAGTTTCTACCGCGGCGATATTGCCGCGGCCATGGTCAAGGAAATGAAGGAAAACGGGGGACTGCTGACCGCCGAAGATCTCGAAAAATATCGGGTAATCGAGCGTAAGCCCTTGGAGGTGAAGCACCGCAACAGCATTTTCCATACCTGTCCGCCGCCCTCCATGGGCGGGTCCCTTATTGCCCTGTCTCTTGAACTTTATGCCGCCTGCACCACTCCCGGCTTTGATTGGGGCAGCCGTGAGCATCTGCTGCAGACCGTGACCATCATGCAGGAGGTTGAGAGACTGCGCCGGTGCGGTATTCTTTCGCCGGAGCACCTGCAGTCCCACGACGCCGATGAGGTCGCAGCTAGCCTTGCTTCCGTCAGGCTGTTTTCCAGAGGCACTACTCATATAAGCATAGCCGATAAAGAGGGAAGCTGCGCCGCCATGACGTGCTCCAACGGTGAAGGCTGCGGCTGGTATGCCCCTGGCACCGGTGTCATGCTCAACAATATGATGGGTGAAGACGATCTCCATCCCGAGGGGTTCCATACGGGGCCTGCCGGTCAGCGGGTGGGCTCGATGATGGCGCCGTCGATGCTCATGGACGAAGACGGTGTCAAACTGGTACTCGGCAGCGGCGGATCCAAGCGCATCCGTACTGCCATTACCCAGGTGCTCAGTCAGGTGCTGGATTTTGATCGAGGCCTGCAGCAGGCGGTGGTCGCCCCCAGGCTGTATTGGGACGGCGATCGTCTTCAGGTCGAACCGGGCTTCGACAGCACGACCCTGCAATCGATGGGGATAGAGCTGAACGTCTGGCAGGCTGCGGATGTCTATTTCGGCGGCGTGCATGCCGTCATTCCCGGCAGCGAGGGGGCGGGCGACCCGCGCCGTGGCGGCTACGTCGTTGAAGTAAAATAGCATTGAGAATGGTTGTGCAGGCAGAGTACAGAGATGGCAAGATACCAGCGGCCCTGATACGTTAGAGAAAAATCTTCTCGCCACCTCATTGCTCAGGTTGTGTATTTGTGTGTTACTTTATTTCAGGAAGCAGCGGATCGGAAGAGATCTTTTCACGGGACGTCCATGAACAGGAACCTGAATTCCATACGTGATCAGATAGAAAGATGGCCCAGGAAGAAAAGGGGGAATAGTTCATCCCCGGCGGTACTCATAAAGGCAGACGATAGCGAAGGTACCGGGCGATATTGCTTTTGGGAAATACTCAATGAAACGATTTCGACGGGTTGACAAAAAACGGTTCAAGGAGCTTACCTATCCTCACTTAGAGTTTCTCTACAATGTGGCGTTAAAGTACTCTGGTGTTTCCTATGACGCCGAAGATCTGGTGCAGGAAACAATGTATACCGCCTATCGCAAGTTCTCCCAGCTGCGGGAGGAGAGCAAGTGCAGGGCGTGGCTGTTCATGATCCTCCGAAGCCATTTTCTCAAGGAAAGACGGCAGTGGCTCAAACGACCCTATCTCGATGACGGCAGTGGCTACTTAAAAAACGTTACCCTGGGAAAAGATTCGGAAACAGCCAGGATATATGAAAAAAGCGTTGATAAGAAGCAGGTGCGTGAAGTGCTGTCGCGACTCCCGGAAAAATTTCAATCGGTACTTATCCTCTATTACATGGAGGAGATGACCTACCAGCAGATTGCCGATTATCTCGATATTCCCATCGGCACGGTGATGTCCCGTCTTGCCCGTGGAAAGAAATATATGAAAAAGGAATTGATCCAGCGGCTCAAGGGATCGTCTTCGGCCAAGAAGATTGTTCCCATTGCAGGGTTGTTCGGTTGAGGAGGGTGCTATGGATTGTCTGCAATTTTGCCGATGGCTCGAAAGCAGGGACACACATGATGTTTCGGTAGCGGACCAGGCCATGAAACATGCGGCTTCATGTTCGCAGTGCCAGGAAAGACTTCGTTTCGACGAGCATCTCGATGGTCTTATTTCCAAGACGATGGCAAAAGAGGCACCGCCCTCGGGGCTGGAGGCCAAAGTCGATATGATTCTGGAGACAACGGCGGTAAAACGAGCGCCTCGGCTTCTGGGGCTCTATGGGGCTCTGGCAGCGGTGCTGGCGGTGATGGTTATCCTGGTGGTGCCATTCTGGCCCGATACCTCCAAAATCCATTCCATGGATGAGATGGAACAGTACGTTATCGCCGATCACAACGGTCACGGCGATGATCAGCTGATCATTGATCATCCCGGCAATCTCGGCAGTCTCGGCACTCTTGGCGTTGATTATGAGACAATCCGCGGAGAGTTGCCGCCATCCTTCGTCTTTGTCGGGGCCCGTATATGCCCTCTGGGAGAGTGCGAGGCCTTCCATCTGGTTTTCCGTGACGGCGGCAACAGGGTTTCGCTCTATCTCGTCAAAGCAGAGGATGTTGGTTTTCCCTTATCCCTCGACAAGAGGTATAGCATCAGCGCCGGTCACCAGACAGTGCAGCTCTGGCAAAAGGGCGGCTATGTCTATACCCTCATAGCCTGAGACTCGACATCATGATTTTTTTTACCTGATTACCCCTGAAATTCCGCCTAGCCAGCTATGGGAAGACAGGGGTGGTCTTTCCACGGCCGTCTGCAGCCTGGACGGCTGCAGACAAGCCCGCAAGGACGGGTTATGGCGTCCCGTGCAAGGAGCAATCCGGTCCCCCCGACGCGTAGCTGAATTTCATTGGTAATCAGCTAAGGGCTGATCCTACCTGGAAAACCGTCACGGCCAGGACAAAGGCGAAAACGGTATTGAAGATGATGGAAAACGATGCCCATTTCCAGGAAGATTCCCTGGCGATGCAGACAACGGTGACGAAGCACGGAGCATAGAACATGATAAAGAGCAGTGCTGCTATGGCGACGTTTTTGTTCCAGTTCTTGTCTTCCTTCAGCTTCTTGCCCAGCGGTTCGGCCTCTTCCACGTCAATATCCCCCATGGAATAGGCCGTTCCCAGCGTTGAGACTATCACTTCCTTGGCGGCAAAGCCTCCCACCAGAGCGATGTTGGTCTTCCAGTCGAAGCCGGCCAATGAGGTTACCGGTTCGAGGAAGGTGCCGAATCTGCCGGCCAGGGAATAGCGGAGCTCTTCCTCTTTCTGGCGGCGCTCGAGGGCATTGAGGTTCTCTGTGGCATTTTCCGTAGAGGCTGTCTGTAACTGCACCCTTTCCGCCTCGAAAGAGGCAGCCTTCTGCTCGGGCAGTCCCGGAAAGGTCATGAGTGCCCAGAGCAGTATGGAGATGCCCAGAATAACTGTGCCGGCCTTTTTTATATACTGCCAGGTCCTTTCCCAGGTGTGGATGAGCAGACCGCGCAGGGTAGGCAGACGATAGGGCGGCAGTTCCATGACAAAGGGGGTGGAGGTTCCCTTGAGTACCGTTGCCCTGAAGAGACGGGCGGCGAGAAGGGCGACTACCCAGGAGATGAGGGTGAAAATGAACATGTAGCGGGCCTTGTCCTCACTGAAAAAGGCGCCAATCAGAAGGGCCAGCACCGGCAGTTTGGCGCCGCAGTTCATGAAGGGCACGGTCAGCAGCGTGGCCATGCGCTCCTTTGGCGAGCGCAGGGTTCTGGTGGCCATCACCCCGGGGACCGCGCAGCCCCCGGCAATTCCACCGGAGACGATAAAAGGCATGACTGAGGAGCCGTGGAGGCCGAAGATTCTGAAAAGCCTGTCCATCATATAGGCCACTCTTGCCAGATAGCCGGTATCTTCGAGAATGGCGATGCTGAAAAACATGAACATAATAAGCGGGACGAAGCCGAGGACCCCGCCGACGCCGTCGATAACGCCGGAGATCAGCATTGATTTCAGCAGGCCGTCATCAAGGGCTGAATCGATGATGGTACCGAGCCAGCCGAAGACATTTTCCAGCCAGATCACCGGAACTTCACTCCAGGAAAAGGTGAACTGGTATACACCGAAAAGAACAGCCAGCATGATCACCGGCCCCAGAAGTCGGTTGGTGAGAATCATGTCAATTTTGTCGGAGGTGTAGAGGCGGTCGCTCTCATATCTGTGACTAATCACACCCTGGCGCAGCAGCGACTTGATAAAGCCATAGCGCTGATCGGCGAGAATAGACTCCGGATATACGTCCAGGGTCTGTTGGGTGTGTCGGCTGAGTTGAGCGGCGGTTTCTTCAAGTTCCGCCGCCACTGTGGCGTCGGCCTGCCGGCCTTTGGCCAGAATCTGCTCATCATCTTCGAGGTATTTAATGGCGGTGAACAGAGGGGGGGTGGTGCTTGTCAGAAAGGATTTGTCGCTGATGACCGCCATCATCTGCTGCAGGGTGGCATCGAGATCCTCGCCATAGGAAATTTTCGCCATCGGTTGTGGTGTCGGCTCTGCGGCTACTTCCAGGGCGACCTTCATGAGTTCGTCCACCCCCTTGCCCGAGCGGGCGATGATGCCGACTACGGGTACGCCGAGCAGTTCCTGGAGTTTTTCCGCCTGGACGGTCATGCCGCGGTCCTCGGCCACGTCGATCATATTCAGCGCAATGACCATGGGAACGCCGAGTTCCAGGAGCTGGCAGGTCAGATAGAGGTTGCGCTGCAGGTTCGAGGCATCGACGATATTGATGACGGCCTGCGGCTTTTCCTCGGTGAGATGGTCGCGGGCGACGATTTCCTCCATGGAATAGGCGGTGAGAGAGTAGGTCCCGGGCAGGTCGGTGATGCTCAGTTTCGCGCCGCCGTGCTGCATGTAGCCGACTTTATGGTCGACGGTAATGCCTGGATAGTTGCCGACATGCTGCCTGGCGCCGGTGAGATAGTTAAACAGGGTCGTCTTGCCGGCATTGGGATTGCCGGCCAGGGCCATTGAAATTTCGTTATTCATTATCCTGGAGTGAGGTTAAGTGAGAAAGAGTATGAAATGTTTACTCATTCAGGAAAATATCGATATGATCTGCTTCGTTGTTTCTGAGGGTGAGAACCGAATCCATGATGCGCACGGCCACCGGATCTCTAAGCGGCGCTCTGCCCTGGATTTTGATGGTGGTTCCGGGAACCAGGCCCATTTCTCTCAGCCTGCGGCCCAGTTCGCCGGTTGCCTTGATAGAGGCTATGGTGCCGCTCTGCCCCTTTTTCATCTGTCGCATTGAAATGCTTTTCATGATTCTGCTCGTGATATTTCTTTTCTTAGCGCCCCTATCTGGAGCAGCTCATCTCGCCTCTCTGGAATTGGATATGCTGTATGTTGAGGCTAGTCCGATTTCTTTTTCAGTCCTTTTCCCGATGAACAGCCGGCGCAGTCGCCGCTGCAGTCGAGATCCGGGTTTTTGCCGGCGGCGTTCCGCATTTGTCTGACAAATCGTCGGCCGACGAAGAAGACGCAGAGGACGAGAATAATGATGACCAGTATGTTCTCCCACATTTTTGCTTACCGATATAAAGTTAGAGCAGGCTAACTGAGAGCCGCGAAAAAAACCCGAGTGCCGCTCGGACAACCGGGGACTACAGAGATTCTACCAGTATGTTGTCGCTGATGGCGGCATCGAGGCTTATGGTTGTGTCGGCAATGCGGAAAAGGCATTGCGACCCTTTTTCACCACAGAGCAGAATAATCTCCTCTCCGGGGAAAACGCCCATGGATGCCATTCTGGCACAGAGCTTTCTGTCGCCGGTAATCTTGCAGATTCTTTTTCTGCCGGCTCTGCAGTCCTGTGAAAGAGGTGCAATCGTCTTTTCCGCCGGGGCGGTGCAGAAAGCTGATTGCAGCATGTTTTTGATATGTCTTTTTCTGCATCGTTTCTTCATTATCAACTATCCTTCTCTGTAGTACGGGTGTCATAATTAGGTACACCAAACTCTAGGCCTCGTCAATGAAATTGTAAAGCAGATGGAATAAAGTTAGCACAACCTAACTGAACGGGGCGATGGCTGCCCGGATCCGGCCGGTGATAGACCATAACAACCGGCCCCCTCTCAACCATCTCCCTTTTCCGCAGCAGGGGGAGACAAAGAGATGTGAGGAAGACTCCGGCAGCCCGTCATCGCCGGCTGCCGGAGCAAAATCTGCTATCTGTTGGCCTTGGTCCAGGAATCCCGCAGGGTGACGATACGGTTGAACACTGGTTTTCCGGACTCAGAGTCCTCCGGGTCTATCGAAAAATAGCCCTGCCTCTCGAACTGGAATCGCGATCCCGGCGGGTGGTCGACAATGCCCGGTTCCAGTCTGCAGTTCTCCAGCACGATTTTGGATTCGGGATTGAGGTGATCGATGAACTCGGTGGTTTTATCGCCTTCGGGATTCTCGGTAAGGAAAAGCCTGTCATAGAGTCGAACCGTGCAGGGAATGCAATGGGTGGCGGAGACCCAGTGAATCGTGCCTTTGACTTTACGGCCGTCGGGACTTGAGCCGCCTTTGGATTGTGGATCGTAGGTGCAGTGAATTTCCACGACTTCACCGGTCTGTTCGTCCTTGACCATGGAGGCGAAACGAATGTAGTAGGCGTAGCGCAGCCGTACCTCCCGGCCGGGGCCGAGGCGGAAATATTTTTTCGGCGGATCCTCCATGAAGTCGGAGCGCTCGATGTAGATTTCCCGGGAAAAGGGCACCTTCCTGGTGCCCATCTCCGGTTTCTGAGGATGATTCTTGGCCTCGATCTCTTCACTCTGCTCTTCAGGATAGTTGTCGATGACGACTTTGAGTGGGTCGAGAATGCCCATGACCCGGGGCGCCGATTCGTTGAGATCCTCACGGATGCAGTTTTCCAGCACGCCCATGTCGATCCAACTCTCTTTTTTACCGACGCCGATGGTTTCGCAGAACCTGCGGATAGAGGCCGGGGGGCAGCCTCGACGGCGCAGTCCGGAAATGGTAAGCATGCGCGGGTCGTCCCAGCCGTCGACATACCTGCCTTCAACCAGTTTCAACAGCTTGCGCTTGCTCATGACGGTGTAGGACAAATTGAGCCTGGCAAATTCTATCTGACGGGGATGGCAGTCGGTCTCCAGGGTATCGAGGACCCAGTCGTAGAGCGGACGGTGATCTTCGAACTCCAGGGTGCAGAGCGAGTGGGTAATATTTTCGAGGGCGTCGGAGAGACAGTGGGTATAGTCGTACATTGGATAGATACACCAGGTATCGCCGGTGCGGTGGTGGGGAACTTTCATGATCCGGTAAAGGACGGGATCGCGCATGTTGAGGTTGGGGGAGGCCATGTCGATTTTGGCCCGGAGGACGTGGCTGCCCTCGGTGAATTCCCCATCCTTCATGCGTTTGAAGAGCTCGAGGTTCAGGGCGATGCTGCGGTTGCGGTAGGGGCTGTCTTTCCCCGATTCCTTGAGGGTGCCGCGGTATTGGCGAATCTGTTCGGCGGTGAGTTCACAGACATAGGCCTTGTCCATCTCTATGAGGCGGACGGCAAAGTCGTAGAGCCGGGCAAAATAGTCGGAGGCAAAAAAGAGTTTGTCCCCCCAGTCATATCCCAGCCAGTCCACATCCTTTTTTATGGACTCGACATAGAAATCCTCCTCCTTGGTCGGGTTGGTATCATCGAATCGAAGATGACAGATGCTGTCGTTTTCTTCGGCGATGCCGAAATTGAGACAGATGGACTTGGCGTGGCCGATGTGGAGGAAACCGTTGGGTTCCGGAGGAAAACGGGTAATCGGCTGCTGGTGTTTGCCGCTTGCACGATCGTCGGCGACTATCTGACGGATGAAGTCGAGCGGTTTGTCCTTCTTGATGTCATTAGTATCCATAGTATGCTCAGTCGACGTAGAGTTTTAGCCCGAATATTTCATGAAAAATAGACGGGATGTTGCAGATAACGTTAAATATCGATTTGTTAAAACCAATCTCAAAGTGATATTGGATGGTGCAGTTTGTACAAAGAGAAAACACTCCCGGTTATATCCATTTTCACCTTCGGGAGAGTCGATATGGCCTGCTATCCTTCGTCGGTTCTGTGATTGGCATGCTGCAGTATAGCCAATCACAGGTCTCCTCGACTAGCAGACCATCTCAACTCGTGAAATATCCGTGTCTAGGCGTAGAGTGCGGGTACGGCTCGCAGGCGGGGCACGACTTTTTCCCGGCCGAGGGCCATGAGTATATCGAACATCGAGGGGCCGGCAAGCTGTCCCGTCACGGCCGTGCGCATGCCGTTGATGATGACGCCGGGCTTGACCTCTGCTTCGTCGGCCGTCTCTCTGGCGATGCGTTCGGTCTCCAGGGCGGTGAAATCCTCGAGCTCCTCGTAGCTATCGGCAAGCAGCGGCAGCCACTTTTGGAGATCCGGGTACTTGTCGAGATTTTTCTTGCGGGCTTTGTCGCAGATGGCAAAGTCATCGGCAAAGTAGGCCCGGCCAAGAGTGACGAAATCCCTGAGGGTATGGTAGCGTGCTCGGATGAGGTCGATGGTATCGACAAACCACTGTCGGCTTTCTTTCTCATATTCCTCTTTCCACAACCCCTCCTTCTGCAACTCGACCTTGACATAGAGTGCAAGCTCCTCAATATCCATGGTGCGCAGGTAATGTTCGTTGATGGCGATGGCCTTGGGGTCGGTGAAAAATTTCGGATCGTTTTTGCGATAATTGAAAATTGCATGCGATGTGTTGATGCGCTCCAGCGAAAAGGCCTCGATGAGTTCCTCGCGGGAGAATATCTCCTGGTCGTTGCCCGGAGCCCAGCCAAGAAGAACCAGAAAATTATTGAAGGCCCAGGGTAGAAAGCCGTTTTCCTTGTAAAACTGGACGGCCACTATTTCCCCATGGCTTCTTTTGGAAATTTTGGCGCGCTTGGTGTCCATGGTCAGGGGCATGTGGGCGAAAACCGGCAGGGGGGCATCGAGTGCCTCGTAGAGGAGGACCTGACGGGTTGTGTTGGTCATATGATCCTGTCCTCTGATGACGTGACTGATGCGGTCGCGGATGTCGTCGACGACATTGCAGAGGAGGTAGAGCGGTTTGGTGTTGGAGCGGACGATGACGAAGTCGTCTACCTCTTTATAATCACATGATATGGTACCAAGAACCTTGTCTTCGTAACTGAGTTTTCCCTGCCGCTCGGGAACCTTGAAGCGGATGACGTAGGGCAGGCCGGCGGATTCCTTGGCGGCTGCCTCTTCGGTGCCCAGGCGGCGGCAGGTGCCGTCGTAGCCAAGGCTGTTTTTGGCGGCCAGGGCTGATTCTCTTTTGGCGTCAAGCTCCTCTTTGGTGCAGAAGCATTTATAGGCCTTGCCCTGCTCGAGAAGCCGGGCTGCGGCGCGTTGGTGATCGTCGCCGAACTCCGTTTGAAAGTAGGGTCCTTCATCCCAGTCTATGCCGAGCCACTGCAGCCCTTCGATGATGCCGTCGATGGACTCTCTGGTCGAACGTTCGATGTCGGTATCTTCGATTCTAAGAATCAGCTTGCCGCCAGTTTTCTTGGCATACAGCCAGTTGTAGAGGGCCGTTCGTGCTCCACCTATGTGCAGATAGCCGGTGGGGCTGGGTGGAAAACGTAGTCTGGTTTCTGTCATTACTGCTCCTTGAAAGATGGTGATGATAGAGTATTGGTCCCCCTGGAGCGGGTCGGAGGATATGTTCCGCTTTGCTTCGACGCGCTCCTGAGGATAATGCAAGGCAACATTACCATGAAATTTTCGGTAAATGTAATCAAGATAAACAGTTTTTAAAGGAATGCTGCATTTTTTCCTCCACCATTCTGTCACTCAGACCTGGAGAAATTGCAGGGCTGGTCGATGAAAACCATCGTATATAGCTTCTTCTCGTATCGACTTCAACTTCTTCTGTGTCGATTTCTTTGGAAAAAGGCGGTTTATCGACACTGGAATCTTTAAGCTCTCCCGCCTGTCCGGGTATATCCTGCTTCTTCTGTTCTGCTTTAAGATCGACAGCTGAGCAGGGCCGGGCGAGGCTGCTCCGTTATGGCGGATCCTGAACAGGTGTATGGTGAAAGGGCGGTATTTTTGTTGTTCTTCCCAGCCAATAGCTGTATATTCGATACTCTCAATTTTTTCCTGGTCTTTCCGCGCTGCGGCCTGCAGGGATATATTGCCGGAAAAGTCTGTTGACCCGGAGGCGTGTTATCTCGTCCTCTCCTGAAAAACCGGTATATGTCATGCTCCGGATTTTGCCTTTGACCAGGGTATGTACAGACTGCATACGTCATGGCGGCGCCCGTCGGTTCGGCGATGTGATCACCTCTAATTATCCCACACCCGAAGACGTTAGTCCGGGTGTGGACGACACGCACGAAAGGAGTAGAGATGAAAGTACTGATTAGCGACAATTTGTCGCCGGTGGGGGCGGAAATACTCGAAAAGGCCGGCATCGAAGTAGATGTAAATACCGGTTTGCCGCCGGAGGAGTTGAAAAAGGTTATAGGAAAATACGACGGTCTCATTATTCGCAGCGCCACGAAAGTAACGCAGGATCTTCTTGAATCCGCCTCCAATCTGAAGGTGGTGGGACGGGCCGGCATCGGTCTGGACAATGTCGATATTCCCGCGGCCAGCCAGAAGGGTATCGTTGTCATGAATGCCCCCGACGGCAATGCCGTGACCACGGCCGAGCATGCCATCACCATGATGATGGCGCTTTCCCGGAACATTCCCCAGGCAACGGCCTCGATGAAAGCCGGCAAGTGGGAGAAGAAGAAATTCATGGGTCGCGAGGTAACCGGCAAGACCCTGGGCGTCATTGGCATCGGACGCATAGGAGGCATTGCCGCCAGCAGGGCTCAGGGGCTGAAAATGAAAACGATCGCCTATGATCCGCACATGCCCAAAGAGATGGCCGAAAAAATAGGCGTCGAACTGGTCAGTCTCGACGAGCTGGCCGAGCGTTCCGACTATATAACTGTCCATGTGCCGATGACCAAGGAAACCAAGGGCATTATTTCCGCAGATTTTTTCAAAAAAATGAAAAAAGACGCTATGTTTATCGACTGTGCCCGGGGAGGGGTCTGTGACGAGGAGGCGCTCAACAACGCGCTGCGCCAGGGTGAGATTGGCGGCGCGGCCCTTGATGTCTTCGCCCTAGAACCGACGAGCAGGGAAAACTGTCCGTTGCTCGAGCTTGACAATTTCATCTGTACCCCCCATCTGGGGGCCTCGACCAGTGAGGCCCAGGAGAATGTCGCCATTATCATCGCCGAACAGATGGCCAATTTTCTGCAGAGAGGGGCTGTCACCAACGCTGTCAATGTCCCCTCGGTCAGCGACGACGTCCTTACCCAGGTGGGACCGTATGTGACCCTGGGAGAAATGCTCGGCAGCCTTCACATGCAGATAGCCAAAGGCGGAGTCGAAGAGGTCACTGTGGAGTACAGCGGCGCTCTGGCTGAGCTCAATACCTCGCCGATCACCATCGCCTTTCTCAAGGGCTTGTTCACGCCAATTCTCAAGGATGCTGTAAACTACGTCAATGCCCCCATAATTGCCAAGGACAGGGGCATCAAAGTCATCGAGTCCAAATGCGAGAGCTCCGATGACTTCATAAATGTCTTATCAGCGCGGGTGCGTACCAGCGAGGGTGAAAATGTACTTGTCGGCACCGTTTTCGGCAAGAATGAACCCCGTCTCGTCCGTCTCAACACCTTCCGCCTTGAAGCCTTGCCTGCCGGCCCCATGCTGCTGGTTTACAATAGAGATGTGCCCGGTGTCATCGGTGCCTTAGGAACGACCATCGGCGCCGGCGGGGTCAATATCTCCCGGATGACGGTGGGCAGAGAGGAGACAAGCCAGCAAAACATCATCCTGCTGTCGACGGATTCCCTCATTCCCAAGGAGCTTTTGACGAAAGTCTGTAGTCTGGACAATATAACCGACGCAGTGGCTCTGGATATGGCTATGTACGGGTAGTCTCGGCGTTGCGGAGACACCCGCACCTGGTCACGCAGGCGTCTGGCAAGCAAGCAACCGGGCCGGCGGCTGGGCTGGGTCGTTGCCGTCCCCGTCCGTGAATGGCCGAAGATTTTGGCAGCTGCGGGGCAATGATAAATTGACAACACGTCTCGAACTCTTATTTTTCACAGTGACTGAAAAATCGGAGCGGTTGCCTGCAGCAACATCGACAGCCGCAATGGACGAGAAAGACCTGTTGTACCGAAACCGGCAGAGAGCAGAGGAGTACGGAAGGGTATACTCAAAAAGGTGCGGTAAAACAGGCCAGACAGAAAAGGTGAGACAAAGATGGCAGATGAGAAAAAAACCGATTGTGCATGTGAAGAAGGAAAGGTGCCGAATAAGGAAGGCAAGTGCGTTATGCCCGAAGTCAACTTTCAGGCTTTCATCATGTCTCTCAATACCTCGGTGCTGTATCATCTCGGCGCAATCAAGGATCCGCAGACAGGAGAAACTACCGTCGATCTCGACCTGGCCAGACACGGCATCGACAGTCTTACACTCATTCAGGAGAAAACCAAAGGCAATCTCGAAAAAGACGAAGAGGAGATGCTCAAGAATATTCTCTATGATCTGAAAATCCGTTTTGTACAGACCGCCAAGAAATAAGCTCACGGCCAGCGGCCGGCAGAGAATGGTGGTCGCATCTGAGAGGTGCCTCGGTGAACTCCTTTGATCTCCGCCTAAAGGCACCGGCAAAAATCAATCTGGTTCTTCGTGTTCTGGCCCGTCGTAGCGACGGCTATCATGAGCTGGAAACCTGGATGCAAAAGGTCGGCCTGTTCGATGTGGTCACTTTGCGATTGCGGAAAAGCCCGGGAATAGAAATGAGCTGCAGTACCGAGGCGCTTCCGCAGGATGAAGGCAATCTGGTCTGGCGGGCGGCGGAGCTTTTCTTCAGGCACAGCGTCAGGTCCCTGGGCTGGGGACTTGCAATTGACTTGCAGAAGAACATTCCCATCGCCGCAGGACTTGGCGGCGGCAGCAGCGACGCCGGTACCGTTCTGAGGGGGTTGAACACTCTTTTTGACAATGAACTGAGTGAGGAGGCGCTTCTGGAGCTGGCGCTGATGCTCGGAGCTGACGTACCCTTTTTCACAGTGGATGCCCAGAGCGTTTTGGCCACCGGCGTAGGTGAGAAGATGGTGCCGGTCAACCCTCTTTCTCCGTGTTCGTTTTTGCTTGTCAACCCCGGATTCAGTGTTTCTACGGCTGCGGTTTTTGAAAAATTTGCATTGACAGAAGCTGCAAAAAATTCTACTATCTCAGGTTTGCCAAAGTTACGTCCTGAGACACTGACGCTATCCGATCTGGAAAATGATCTGGAAAAGGTGACCCTGGAAATGTTTCCGGTCATCGGCGATATCAAAGACGAGCTCAGAGACGCCGGCGCCGATCATGTGCTCATGTCCGGCAGTGGGCCGACGGTTTTTGCTGTATTTACAGGATCTCTTCGGCGAAGACACGAGGCCGTGGAACGAGCAGCCGACCGCATGCGTCGTACACGCGGTGAGATACTATATAGAGTCGAGTAAAGGGTTGGGGTGTAGCCAAGTGGCCAAGGCACCGGGTTTTGATCCCGGCATTCGTAGGTTCGAGTCCTACCACCCCAGCCATTTGTTTTTTTGAGATTGCTCACCTCCACGAAGGGGAACAATGCCGAACATCATCAAAATATTCTCCGGCAACGCCAGTCCGGAAATGGCCGAGCGTATCGCCGGGCATCTCCAGCTGCCGCTTTCGAAAGCGGATGTGAAAAAATTCAGCGACGGCGAAATTTTCGTCGAGGTACGAGAAAATGTCCGCGGCGCAGATGTCTTTGTCGTTCAGCCCACCTGCACGCCGGTAAACGACAACCTTATGGAGCTTGTCATTATGGTGGATGCCCTTCGGCGGGCATCGGCCAGACGCATTACCGCTGTCGTGCCTTACTACGGTTATGCCAGGCAGGACCGGAAAGTCGCTCCTCGAGTCCCCATATCGGCCAAGGTCGTAGCCGAAATGTTTATGGCCGTAGGTGTGCGGAGGGTGCTGTGCATGGATCTGCATGCAGGCCAGATACAGGGTTTTTTCAACATACCGGTGGATCATCTCTATGCCGCACCGGTATTGCTGCGTTACATTGGCGACCGATTTGATGACCCGATCATGGTATCGCCGGATGCTGGCGGCGTGGAAAGAACGCGGGCCTTTGCCAAGAGGCTGAGCTGCGGTTTGGCTATCATCGACAAGAGACGCGACCGTCCCAATGAAAGTGAAGCCATGCACGTCATAGGCGATGTCAAGGGCAAGACAGCCATTCTCCTGGATGATATGGTCGATACTGCCGGCACTCTGTGCAATGGTGCCGAAACACTGATCAAGAACGGGGCCAAAGAGGTGCATGCCTGCTGTTCACACCCGGTGCTGTCCGGTCCCGCCGTTGAACGAATCACCAACTCGGTTATCAAATCACTGGTAGTTACCGACTCGATACCCCTGCGTGGTGACGCCCTGAAATGCAAAAAGATTAAAGTGCTTTCCGTATCAGAGTTGCTCGCGGAAGCCATTAGACGAATACATAATGAAGATTCCGTCAGTTCACTCTTTGTGTAGAGGGATTCTTCTGACCGGATGTCACGTAAAACGCTGTACTGCTGCCGACAGCGGCAACACTCAGGCGAAGGAGAAAGATAATGTTAAAGATAGATATGACCGCCTCCATCAGGAAGGAAACAGGAAAGGGCGCAATGCGGCAGTTGCGGTTAAATGGCATGACCCCAGCCGTAGTCTACGGCGGCGGCGAAGAGGCCCTTCCGCTCAAACTCGAGACACAGGCATTTTTCAAGCGACTTCTTGATATATATAGAAAAAACGCCATTATATCCTTGACTCTCGATGACGGATCGACCAAGCATGTTCTTGTCCATGAGATCCAGACAGATCCCATCAAGGATACGCTGCTGCATGCCGATTTTATAGAAATAGATGTCGTTAAACCGCGAGTCTTCGAGGTTCCGATCAACTATACCGGCGAAGCCGAGGGCTGTGACCTGGGCGGTATTCTTAACGTCGTTCTCGATACCCTTGCCGTTGAGGCTGCACCACTGGATGTGCCCGATGAGTTTGTGGTTGATATCTCCGCTCTCAATATCGGTGATTCGATCCAGGTGTCCACCATCGATATCCCTGAAAACCTCACGCTGGTTACCGATCCGGAAATGGCCTGTGTCAGCGTTATTTCCCTGCAGCAAGGTCCCCTGGATGATGAGCTCGAGGAAGGAGAGGATGAAGAAGGCGAGGCCGCTGAGGGTGAGGCCGAAGAAGGCGACGAAGAAGAGGCCTCTGCAGAATAAGATCTGCACGAGCGTACATCTCTTAAGGTCTTGCAGTTCGCCAGTGATATCAATCCGGTGGTTTTATACCACCGGATTTTTTTTTAGCACCGGAATTTCATGAAAAAGGGACAACAAAGTAATAGCTTGATAACAACCGGTTAAATGTGTCATTGGCAAGAGTGTGGAGGTGACATTGCGTACACGAGGAGAAGAACGGTGGGTGTGTCCAGTTTCACCTTCCGAGCAAGTCGAAACGGCCTGCTCTTTTCGTCGCAGATGTGGATGGCATAGGCAGCTATGGCCAGTCCTGGGTCTCCTCGTCGAGCAGAACATCTCAGCTCTTGAATCATTGATGGTAGTGCGGATAACTCCGAGAGGAAAGCGCGTATGGCCGCAGAAAACTATATTTTAGCAGGTTTAGGCAATCCGGGAGAGAAATATGCCGGGAGCCGCCATAATATCGGCTTTGAGGTGATTGACGCTTTTTCTGCTCACCTGAAAGCCGCTGTTGCAACAAGCAAATGGGATGCCCTGTATGCCAAGACTGCCGTTAATGATGCCACGGTTCATCTTGTCAAGCCGATGACCTATATGAACCTCAGCGGCAGAGCGGTGTCGAGATTTGTTGATTTTTATAAAATCCCGATTAACCGGCTGGTGGTGGTTCATGACGACCTGGACATGAAGGTGGGCAGACTGAAGCTGGTTCGTGGCGGTGGAGCCGGAGGACACAACGGCATCCGCTCTCTGGTCGATTCACTGGGCAGCGCTGAGTTCTATCGTCTCAAGATAGGTATTGGCCGACCTGGCAGCGGTTCTGTGCCAGCAGAAATTCCTGTGGAGAGATTTGTCCTCACCAGGTTTTCCGAGGAGGAGAATAGACACATCTCCGATAGATTCGCAACCATGGTCAACGGCTTAAAAACCCTTATCGACGGTGAGCCTCTCCGCGCCATGAACTTCCTCAACAGCTTCAAATAAGAGGTAAGAGCTTCCCGCCCCCTGTACCTCTGTAAGTCCGCCGACCGAATTTTTACTGCAATATGTCGCCCTGCCCGGCTAAAATCGCGGATACTCCTGCGCTCAAGCGAACCATGTCAGTCAATACTACCCGTTGTATTTTCGGAAAACAGGGGCATTTTTCCTCCAATTATGTTATAGTTTGGCTGTTGTCCATTATGGAAGGCTAATTTATTGATCAGAGAACTTTTTGAATCACAGGTAAAGGCATACAGTCCACGCCTATTGAGGTGTTTCCGGTATGCCATGTTTGGATACTACCGGAATGCCCTCTGGTTAAGAAAATGAGGAGATCGCAGTGTTTGCAGAAGGTGATATGGCTGTTTATCCAGCCCACGGTGTTGGTGTAATCAAGGCTATAGAAACGCAGAAAGTAGCAGGAATCGACCAGAAATTTTACGTACTGCAGATTCTCGATAACAACATGACAATTATGATTCCGACAATCAGCAGTGAGAATGTCGGCCTCCGCGCCATTGTCTCTAACAACGAAGCAGATAAGGTTCTTGATATCCTTCGTGACAGGGCAATCGAAATCGATTCGCAAACCTGGAATCGAAGATACCGCGACTACATGGAAAAGATCAAAACCGGCTCCATTCACGAAGTTGCGGCGGTGTTGCGTGACCTGTTCCTGCTCAGTGTGGACAAGGATCTCTCCTATGGAGAGAGAAAAATGCTCGACACGGCCAAGGGACTACTCGTCAAAGAGCTGTCATTGGCACGGAAGGTCGACGAGGGCAATATCAGCAACGAAATCGAGACAATCTTTGCCTAAGCTCCGGTAACGCGCCGGATTTTCCGTATATTCACATCTATCCGTGCTTGTTGATGGCAACAGAGCAACATCAGTCTGTCCAAAGGGCAGCCGGCGGAACACCTGTAGCCCTCACCATTGATCGGCAAACTGCAGGCCAGCGACTGGACCACTATCTGGTCCTGGCCTTGCCGCAGTTGTCCAGGTCACGGCTGTCGCTTGCAATCAAACATCATCATATCCTGGTCAATGGCAAACCTTCCAAGGCCAGCCGGAAACTCCACTCGGCAGACTCTATTGAGGGCTGTGTTCCCGAGGCGGAAGAGTTGCATGTCGGGCCGCAGAAAATCGCCTTCGATATTGTCTTCGAAGATGACTCCATTATGCTTATCTCCAAGCCGCCGGACCTTGTCGTTCACCCGGCAACCGGTAACGCCGACGGCACGCTGGTAAATGGACTGCTCCACCATTGCCGCTCATTGGGAGATGTGGGCGACTCCCTGCGTCCCGGCATCGTCCATCGGCTCGACAAGGATACCTCCGGAATTATGGTGGTTGCCAAGACACCCGAGATGCATCGACTCCTCGTCGATATCTTCAAGGCCAGAGAGGTAGCGAAAAAATATCACGCTCTTGTCCATGGAGTGATGCCACAATCCAGCGGCAGAATTGTTGCCCCCATCGGCAGGCACCCGGTCAATCGCCAGAAAATGGCGATACGGGAGAGTGGCGGTAAGCATGCGGCCACCAGTTGGGTGGTCGAAAAAGTGTATGCCGGCAGGTTCAGCCTGCTGGAAATCACCATCGAAACAGGTCGCACTCACCAGATTCGCGTGCATATGGCCTCATTGGGCCATCCTGTTGCAGGTGATGAGATCTATGGATCGGTGAAAGGGCAGGTGCAGTTTCCCAGACAGATGCTGCATGCCTCAAGCCTCGGCTTTCGCCATCCGCTGACAGGGAAAAAAATGCTCTTTAGCACCCCTCTGTGGCAGGATATGCATGATATTCTCGAAAAGATGCGCGACCGCGAGGACAACGATTGAACATCGCGGTGACGGGCAACATTGGTTCCGGCAAGAGTGTTGTTGCCCGCGAACTGGCGGTACGGCTGGGAGCCGAGTACTGCAATGCCGATCTGGTGTGCCGGGAACTTCTTGAAAAGGATGCTCCAGGCTGGAAAGCGTTCGTGCACCGCTGGCATTCAAGATACCTCGATGACGAAGGCAATATCGACCGAGTCGCTCTGCGCCGGGCCATTTTTGCCGACGGCCAGCTGCGCAGCGAGCTTGAGAGCATTCTACATCCCTTGGTTCGCCAGCGATTACAGGAACTCATGCGCCAGTGCCGGCACCAGCAAAAACATCTGGTTGCCGAAATCCCCCTTCTGTTCGAGAGCGGCTGGCAGCACGAATTCGACCGTGTCGTTACCGTCTATGCCGGGCCGGAAATCAGTATCCGCAGGGTGGTGGCGAGAGATGGTGTCTCGCGGCAACAGGTGCAGCGGGCGCTGGCAGTGCAAATGGATATCGATGAAAAAGCAAAGAGCTCTGATTATGTCATCGACAACAGTCAGACCCTGGAGCGCACCCTGTCCGCTGTAGATGCTGTGGTAGGCGATCTCCAGACCTAGGCGTCTGGCGGAGAAGGAACTTTTGCCGGCAAACTCCCAGAGTCCGGCCGAATACTTCACCTCTCTGATCTCTGTTGTCCCGTCTGTTATCCAGGAGGAGAGGGTGTACCAGCCAGAGTTCTTTTCACCTCGCAGAGCATCTCAACCCAAACAATATTCGGGCTGACGGCATTATGATAAACAGTCTTTTTTCCGGGAAAAACACTTGACAGGCAAGGAGGGACGACGTATAAGAGAACAACAGCCGGAAAGAGTATCCTGCCCTGGATAATCAATACATTCTATGCCGCAAATATACATCAAAGATCTTGGCCGCCACAAGGCCGATCAAAAGACCTGTACCATATAAAACTCACTCAAAACCAGTCTGAAACAGCATCCAACTCTGCTCGACGCATATATAAATGAGCATATTCCGTCCCGGGGATATGTGCATTATCAATCCTGGCACCACCTGCCGTGATTGCCTGTTGAAACCAATTATACAGTTACTCTACAATCGATGAATTTCATACACCGTAACGAAGTAAAAGGAGAAAGCGATAAATGAATTTAGCTGAGCTAAAGATTAAAAAAATCGGTGACTTAGTTAAGCTTGCGCGCAAATATAAAGTAGAGGGGTACAGTTCCATGCGCAAGCAGGAACTGATCTTCGCCCTTCTGCAGGCCCAGGCCGACAAAGAGGGACAGATGCGCGGCAACGGTGTTCTGGAAATTCTGCCGGACGGCTTCGGCTTTCTGCGGGCTCCTGATTACAACTATCTTCCCGGACCTGACGATATTTACGTTTCGCCATCCCAGATTCGACGGTTGAACCTTCGTACCGGCGATGTCATCGAAGGACAGGTTCGGGCTCCCAAGGAGGGTGAGCGCTATTTTGCCTTGCTCAAGGTGGAAAGCGTCAACTTCGATCCGCCCGAGGCCATCAAACAGAAAACGATCTTCGGCAACCTGACTCCCCTTCATCCTAACGAAAAATTTATTTTAGAGTGGCAGCGCGATAACTACTCGATGCGTCTTATGGACATGTTCTGCCCCATCGGCAAGGGACAGCGTGGACTGCTGGTGGCCCCGCCGCGTACGGGAAAGACGGTTCTGATGCAGAAGATAGCCAACTCCATCGTGCGCAACCATAAAGAGGTTTATCTCATCGTCCTTCTTATCGATGAAAGACCGGAGGAGGTCACGGAGATGTCGCGTTCCGTCAAGGCGGCGGAAGTGGTCAGTTCGACATTTGACGAACCGCCGCAGCGGCATATACAGGTTGCTGAGATGGTTATTGAAAAGGCCAAACGACTGGTGGAACACAAAAAGGACGTGGTCATTCTTCTTGACAGTATTACCAGGCTGGCTCGGGCCTATAATACCGTCACTCCTTCCAGCGGCAAGATACTCTCCGGCGGTGTCGAGGCCAACGCCCTGCACCGGCCGAAGCGGTTTTTCGGGGCGGCCCGTAATATCGAAGAAGGCGGCAGCCTTACTATACTGGCGACGGCATTGGTCGAGACCGGCAGTAAAATGGATGAAGTTATCTTTGAAGAGTTTAAAGGTACCGGCAACATGGAGCTTATTCTCGACCGGAAGATGTCGGACAAGCGCATTTTCCCGGCGATGGATATCAAACGTTCCGGCACCCGAAAAGAAGATCTGTTGATCGACAGTGATGTCATCAACCGCATATGGATTCTGCGGAAGCTTTTGGCTTCCATGAATCCCGCCGATGGCATGGAATTTCTCGTCGACAAGTTGAGACAATCGAAGACCAACAATGATTTTCTCGACTCGATGAACAGTTGATTTTTACTCCCGAATGGCTAGTGTTTTCATGATATGTAAATGTGTTCTTGGCTGTTTTCTGTTGAAAAAAATCTTTGACAGGGTATACTGCTGAATTTGCATTTTGGCTCATTCGCAGGCGCAGAAGGCCCTGTCTCGCTATATGTAAATGATTATCAAGGAGTAAGGAAATATGAAAACCGATATCCATCCGCAATATAACCAAATTAAAGCCGTTTGTGCCTGCGGCAATGAATTTGAACTGGGCAGCGTTAACAAGGAAATGAACGTTGAAATCTGTTCCGGCTGTCATCCGTTCTTCACCGGCAAGCAGAAGCTCATGGACACAGCCGGGAGAATTGAAAAATTCAAAAAGAGATACGCCAAGCATTTCGAAAACAAGAAAGCGTAGCAGTATTCTCCACGTGGGGATTCCCATGCTGGTCGTAATGGTGAAAGTCCACAGCACCTTGTATTGCTGTGGACTTTTTTTATTTACTCACGACCCTTTACATCTTTCCTTGCCGCTATCGTCATGTTTACCAAATTTGAAGACTTAGAAGAGAAGATTTCGGACCTGGAGGGACGGCTCTCTGATCCCTCTCTGATGGACGATCAGCATGAGTATCAAATCGTCGTCCGCGAACACTCGCAGCTGACCAGGCTCAATGAGCTGTATACCAGATTCAGGAATATCGAAGAGAATATCACCGATAACCAGTCGATCATACACGATCCCAAGGAAGACGGCGAACTCAAGGATATGGCCAGGGAGGAAAACGAGGAGCTGCTCAGCGAAAAGAGCAATCTGGAAAGTCAGATCCGTATTTTCCTGCTGCCTAAGGATCCAAACGACGAAAAGAATACTTTTTTGGAAATACGTGCCGGTACTGGCGGCGATGAGGCCGCTCTTTTTGTCGGTGATCTTTTCAGAATGTATTCCCGCTATGCCGAAAATGAAGGATGGCGTGTTGAAGTAATGAGTTCCAGTCCTCAGGGCGTCGGCGGCTTCAAGGAAATCATAGCCCTTATCAGCGGCGACAGCGTCTACTCCATGCTCAAATACGAAAGCGGCGTTCATCGGGTGCAGCGTGTGCCAGAGACCGAAACGCAGGGCAGGATCCACACCTCGGCGGTAACGGTCGCCATCCTGCCGGAAGCCGAGGAGGTCGATCTGAAAATAGATATGAACGAACTGAAGTTCGATGTCTTCAGATCCTCAGGGCCGGGCGGCCAGAGTGTCAATACGACAGACTCCGCCGTGCGCATAACCCATCTTCCCACCGGTCTTGTAGTAACTTGCCAGGACGAGAAGTCCCAACATAAAAACAAAGCCAAGGCGCTGACTGTGCTGCGTGCCAGGCTGCTTGACAAGATTGAGCAAGAGCACCATGACAAAATAAGCCAGGATAGAAAAAGCCAGGTCGGCAGTGGAGATCGCAGTGAGCGTATCCGCACCTACAATTTTCCGCAGGGCAGAATGACCGATCATCGCATTAACCTGACACTCTACAAGCTCGAGTTGATAATGAACGGTAAGCTCGACGAGGTGATCCATCCACTCATAGCTCATGATCAGGCGGAAAAGCTTAAGGGTTTAGAGTAATTTGTCGAGTCAGTACCTTCTTCTTTTCAGGTGGCCGACATGGAGATAGCCAGGCTTTTGGAAGAGGGGGGTAAAATTCTGGCGGACAGTGGTGTCGAAGACGCTGCTACCGATGCCCGCCTGCTTCTCGGGCACTGTATGCAAATGTCGAGAACCGAGTTGTATCTGTATGGTCGCAACCGTGTCGGCTCAGCAGACCTTGAGAGATTTTTTGCATATATACGCCGAAGAAGTGCACGAGAGCCGGTGGCCTATATAACTGGGGAGCAGGAGTTCTGGTCGCTGCCATTTGAGGTAAATTCAAGCGTTCTCATTCCCCGACCGGAAACGGAGTTTCTCTTGGAAACGGTGCTTGGCAACGTCTCTGCAGTCGATCGCTCTCAGGGGTGCTGCCTTGACCTCTGCTGCGGCAGCGGGGTCATCGCCGTCGTGCTGGCGCGGGAAATCAATGCGCGGGTGACAGCGGTTGATCAGTCGCCTGAAGCATTGCGGCTTGCACGGAGAAATTGCCGTCGCCATGGCGTGGACGATCTGGTAGCGTTTGTGGGTGCAGATCTTTTCGAGGCGTTTTCGAAGGAGGTGGTGTTTCCGTTGATTGTCACCAATCCCCCCTATGTTTCCAGCGTGGAGATAGATAGCGCCCTGCAGCCTGAAGTTGCCGACTACGAGCCTCATTTGGCTTTAGATGGAGGTAGTGACGGCCTTTCCCTGATACGTCGGATAGCCGACCGGACATTGGCGCATCTCACACCGGGAGGCATGCTGTTCATGGAGTTCGGTTGTACTCAGGGCGAAGCCGTGACAGCGCTGTTCACAGAGACGGTGCAGGGAAAGCGTTTTTTTGAGAATATTGAAATTCTAAAGGATTACAGCGGCAGGGACAGAGTTCTTTGTGGCAAGGCAAATTTTTACCGTGAATGAGATATGGAAAAACTGATAATAGAGGGTGGCGTCCCCTTGAGAGGCGAATTGAAAATTAGCGGTGCCAAGAACGCCGCCTTGCCGCTTATCGCTGCCACCTTGCTGGCTCCGGGAGTGCACAGGTTACGCAATGTTCCTGATTTACGAGATACCAGGACTTTTCTCAAGCTCATGCAGAACCTGGGCGTTGAATGGAAGTATGATGGCTACAATCTGGAGGTTGACAGCACCCGTCTTCTCGTCTCCGAGGCATCCTACGACCTGGTCAAAACCATGCGGGCTTCAGTGCTGGTACTGGGACCGCTTCTGGCCCGTCTCGGCCGGGCCAAGGTTTCCCTGCCGGGAGGCTGCGCCATCGGTGAGCGGCCCATTGATTTCCATATCCGGGGCTTCGAGCAGATGAACGTCGAGGTACGCCTCGAGCAGGGCTATGTGGACGCAGAGGTGCGCGGCACCATGGAAGGCAGCGTCGTCTATTTCGATATCCCCTCTGTTACCGGAACGGAAAACATTCTTATGGCGGCA
>CAKZOA010000071.1 GCA_937132035.1 uncultured Desulfobulbaceae bacterium
GCAGAATGGCGGGAAGTTATAGTGCAGCATGAAGCGGTTGTTCTCTTCACCGCCAAGTGTTTCCACACGCTGCTGATCGCGCTCACTGCCGAGGGTGGCGGTAACCATCGCCTGGGTTTCGCCACGAGTGAAAAGCGCTGATCCGTGGGTCCTGGGAAGATAATTGACCTCGGCGCTGATCTGTCTGACCTGGTCAAAGGAACGGCCATCGATGCGTATCTTTTCGTTGACGATTTTGGCCCGCATCACCGATTTCTTGTAGGATGAGAGCAGATCGCTTATCTCTCTGCCCCTGCCGCCGTCCTCGTCGAGCTCGGCTACAACCCTTGCTTTGAGCTCATCGTAGATACGGCCTCGCTCCATCTTATCGGCAGTGGACACTACTTCGCTCATGCCCTGCGCCGATATTTCCTTGACTCTGGCCATAAGGGCCTCATCAATCTGCGGCGGTTCTACCTGGCGCTTTGCCTTGCCGTTGGAGGACTGGAGATCTTCCTGCAGGTCAATCAGAGGCTGAACCTGTTCGTAGACGTGGAAAATGGCAGAAAGCACTTCTTCTTCGCTGAGATTATCCGCCTGTCCCTCGACCATCACCACCGCCTTGCGAGTACAGGCGACAACCATGTTCATGCTCGATTCCTTGAGCTGATCAGTGGTCGGGTTGATGACAAAATCGCCGGCAACGTATCCTACCCGGGCACCGGCCACCGGACCGCCAAAGGGGATATCCGAAAGGGTCAGAGCACAGGATGCCCCGGTCAGAGCAAGTACGTCCGGGTCATTCTGGGCATCTGCCGAGAGGACGGTGGCAATCACCTGGGTTTCACAGTAGTAGCCTGCGGGAAAAAGAGGACGCATCGGTCTATCGATAATTCTGCAGGTCAGAACCTCGCGATCACTGGGTCGACCGATTTCCCTTCTGAAATAATTGCCTGGAATCCTTCCCACTGAGGCCAGCTTTTCCTGGTACTCTATTGTCAACGGTAGAAAACCGAGTTCGGGTTTGTTTTCCTTGCCGGCGACAGCAGTCACCAGGACTACGGTTTCGCCGCATTGGATGACAATGGAACCGGAAGCCTGTTTGGCGAGCTTGCCGGTTTCAATGGATATCTCCTTTCCATCTATTACTGCTTCAACTTTTTTATACATTTTTACTCCATAGGTGTTGCATCAGGGAAATGCCCAGCGCCAATTTTCTGACTGGATTATCCACCAGCCCCGTATGCTCTTTGATTTTCCGGAAATACTCTTTTCTCCCCCTCCGCAAAGCTTTGTCTATCCAGCTTTTTCAGGGGAAATGTACCTTAACGAATCATCTGCCCTCCGATGGAGGGTGACGAATGGTAAGGCGCCAAAAAAAAACAGACCATTCCGAAGACTTCCGGAATAGCCTGTCATATGATGGCACGAACGTCAACATGAGATGGGCAGAGGCCCCGGGCAATCACTATTTACGAATACCCAGCTCCTGAATCAGAGTCCTGTACTTGTTAATATCTTTCTTGCGCAGGTAATCGAGCAGACTCCTTCTCTGCCCTACCAGTTTCAGCAGTCCCTGCCGGGAATGATGATCCTTTTTGTGCGTTTTGAAATGATCGGTAAGGTAGTGGATACGATCCGTCAACAGGGCTATCTGCACCTCGGATGAACCGGTATCGGACGAATGCACCTTATATTTTTCAATTATTTCGCTTTTCTTTACAGCTGTCTGTGCCACAACAATCCTCCTGGAACTCTCTACTGGATTAAGTCAAATTGATAATTACTGTATAGCTGATTTCAAACATTGAAAAAAGGCCTATCTGCCGAGGAGCAAATTCGGCACCGTTCCACGGAGATTACTCCGGTCTCTGGCCTTTTCCGATGGCAAATGTAACGTGTGTCAGCGGCTACGCCACTGGCGGCGGTGGCAACACCCTATCCATTAATCAGGATTTTTGCAAGAGATTAGATACATCATTTACAGATAATGCTCCAGCCAAAAATCGTCTTTTTTCATCTTCTGCCAATAAATCCTGGCCGGGAAAGCTTTCGTCAACCGTAAAAAGACCGCTTCGGGTCCTGCGCAACTCACCAAGATAGGCGCCACACCCCAGTCGGCGGCCGATGTCAGCGGCAAGTGTCCGGATATAGGTACCCTTGGAACAGACCACGCGTATCCGCAGACGGCTCCCCGGCCCGGTAAGAACGCCATCCTCGCCGAGCCGCTCTATCTGTCCTATATGGACCCGACGGGCATCCTTTTTAACCTCTATTCCCCGGCGGGCGTAATAATAGAGGGGCTTGCCCTTGTATTTCAGGGCCGAAAATGATGGCGGCGTCTGCATCTGTTCACCGACGAAGCTCTGCAGACATGCCCTTACTTTCTCGGGAGTGATGTCCTCTACGGGACAGCTAGCGATGATCTCCCCTTCCGGGTCCTGGGTGGTGGTCTCATGGCCCAGGACCAGAGTGGCGATATATTCTTTTTCCCCTTCCATAAGGCTGGAAATCATCTTGGTCGCCGGTCTTCCCGCACAGACAATCAAGAGTCCGCTGGCAAACGGATCGAGGGTGCCGGCATGCCCCACCTTCTTCATTGCCAGCAGACGGCGGATTCTGCGCACCATATCGAAAGAGGTGGGTCCCTCCGGTTTATCGATGAGAAAAACCGCAGCCTCGAAATCCGACATATCCTCGGAGACATCGTGCATAAAGTCTACAGCGTCGGAGGGCGGCTGATCACCCTCTTGAGTTCATCAATGACAATCTGTTGCACCTGCGACGCGGATTTGTCGTTAAAGCGGAAACCTGCAGCATTTCTGTGCCCGCCTCCGCCAAAGATTTTCGCGATTTCCGCAACATCGACCTCTCCCTTGGCCCGCAGGCTAACGGAGACGACCTCTTTCCGGCTCTCTTTTATAAAGACGGCTACCTTGACACTGTTGATCGAGCGTGGAAAATCGATGAACCCCTCTACGTCCTCGGGCAGAGCACCGCTTTCTTCGAACATCTGCCGGCTTACCCGGATCACCGCCAGGGTATCGTGTTCATAGAGGGTTAAGGTGCTCAGGACCTTCTCCATCAGCTGGATTCTCTCAAGGGTATAATTGTTGTAGATATAGCCTGAGACTTCATCCGGGGAGACGCCGGCATCGACAAGATCGGCGGCTATACGAAGAGTGCGCGACGTGGTCGACTCATAGCAGAAGGAACCCGTGTCCGTTGAAATCGCCACATAGAGGTTATAGGCGCTGCGGTAGGAAATAACAGCCCGCATGTGCTCTGCCAGTTCGTAGACCATTTCACCGGTTGACGATCTGTCGGAGTCTATCCAGCGATGGCTGCCGAAATTTTTATGGGAGCGGTGATGGTCGATGACCAGGAAAGGCTCGATTTCGAGCAAACGGTGATGATGCTTTCCGAGTCTGTCGCGGTCGCCGCAGTCAAGCGAAATAGCGATTGAATTTGGATTTTCTTCGACAAAGACGCCCAGTTCTTCAATGGAGGTGTTCACCATCTCACAGCCGGGTAGAAAACGATACAGGTAGGGTACCGGCTCCTCGAGATAGCAGAAGACCTTTTTGTTCATGTCCTTGAGAATTTGAGCCAGACCGAGCAAAGAGCCGACGGCATCTCCATCCGGATGGACGTGAGTAGCCAGAACCACGCAGTCCGCATCACCTATTGTGCTGCTGATGTCCTCAGGAATCTTTTTCATCCTTTCTTTCCAGAGCTATTTCCTGAAAAAGCTTTTCCACTTCCTCGACCTTGTCGGCAGTCTCGTCATAAAAAAACTGAAGAGAGGGGGTATGACGGAGATTGAGTGATTTGGCGAGATGAGTGCGCATGAACCCTTTGGCCCTGTCAAGGGCCTTGCCGGCCTGCTGCTTGTCTTTATCGCTGCCGCGAACTGTATAATAGAGCCTGGCGTATTTAAGGTCATCGGTGACATGAACCCGGGAAATCGCCACCGTGTCCAGTTTCGGATCCCGCACCTTTTCAATGAGCAAAACAGCCAGTTCATTGCGAATCACCTCCGCCACCCGAACCGATCGTTTCTGCTCTTTCTTGCCGCCCCCCAGGGAATCAAGAATATTTTTCGGATCCCAGATACTGCTCATCACTATTTCTCAGGCCCCAGCGTTGCCGCAACCTCTTCCATGACGAATGCCTCGAGATTATCGCCGACCTTGATGTTGTTGAAGTTCTCCACACCTATGCCGCATTCATATCCGGAAACGACTTCCTTGACATCATCCTTGAATCGTCTCAGCGAGCTGATTTTGCCGGTATAGGCGACAACTCCGTCACGAATGACCCGTACCTTGGCATTTCGTCTGAACTTGCCGTTGGTAACAAAAGAACCGGCAATGGTACCGACCTTGGGTACACTAAAGGTTTCCCGAACCTCGGCGTTGCCGATCACATTTTCCTCAAAGGTGGGATCGAGCATGCCGACCATGGCCTTGCGTATATCATCCAAGGCATGATAGATGACATCGTAGGCCCGGACGTCGACGTTTTCCTTTTGCGCCATTTCCTTGACCTTCACTGTCGGTCTCACATTAAAGCCTATTATAATTGCTTCGGAGGCAGATGCCAGCAGGATATCTGATTCGGTAATAGTTCCGGTGCCTTCGTGGAGCACCTTCACCCTGATCAGGTCGGTGGAAAGCTCCTCTGCGGCCTTGGCGAAGGCCTCGAGAGTACCCTGGACATCGGCGCGCAGAACCACCCGCAGTTCCTTGACTTCACCTTCGCTCATCTGCTCAAAAAGCTTGTCCAAAGAAATTTTGCTGTTGGCGCCGAGTTCGCTCTCTCTGGCTTTGAGCGAGCGCGACTGGCTGACGCTTTTGGCCATTTTCTCATCGTTGACGACGATGAACTCATCGCCTGCCGACGGGACTCCCGACATGCCCTGGACCTCCACCGGAGTTGAAGGTCCGGCTTTCTCTATCTTGCGCCCTTTATAGTCCAAAATGGCACGGACCTTGCCGCTAAACTGACCGACAACGAAATAATCCCCGGCCTGCAGGGTACCCTGCTGAACCATAACGGTGGCGACAGCGCCGCGGCCCTTATCCAGTTTGGCCTCAATCACCCGCCCCTTGGCCTTACGGTCGGCATTGGCGCCAAGCTCAAGGATTTCCGCCATGAGTTGGATGTTCTCGAGAAGATTGTCGATGCCGAGATTCTTTTTAGCCGAGGTCTCGCAATAGATGGTCTGCCCCCCCCACTCCTCAGGCACCAATTCCAGTTCGGCAAGCTCCCGTTTCACCCGGTCGATATCGGCGTTGTCCTTGTCTACTTTGTTGATGGCAACAATAATCGGTACTTCAGCTGCCTGGGCATGGTGTATGGCTTCCCGTGTCTGATCCATGACACCGTCGTCGGCAGCAACAACCAGAATGACAAGATCGGTGACCTGGGCGCCGCGAGCCCGCATCTCAGTAAAGGCAGCGTGTCCAGGGGTATCGACGAAGGTTACATCGCCTGCGGGAGATTTGACGTGGTAAGCACCAATATGCTGGGTTATGCCTCCGGCTTCGCCTTCGGCAACATCTGTTTTTCGGATGGCGTCGAGAATCGATGTCTTACCGTGGTCAACATGCCCCATGACGGTGACAACTGGCGGTCTCGGCTGTTTTTCTCCACCTTCCTGTTCCTGGTCGAGTATCTGTATGCCTATTTCTTCGGTGACTCCCTGTTCAACTTCATAGCCGAAGTCGGCAGCAATCAGCATGGCCGTATCGACATCCACGGGCTGGTTCATGGTGGCCATGACCCCCAGGCCCATCAACTTGCCAATCACTTCACTGGCCTTGATCCGCATCTTTGCGGCCAGATCGCCAACGGTTATGGAGTCGTAGACCTTGATACGTTTCTTGCTGGCCTTCATCTCCAGAGGCGCGGCGGTCGGCTTGTGATCTTTCCTTCCTCGACCCTTCTTGCCGCGTCTACCGGCGGTACGCTGATAATCACTGCCAAAATGGGTATATTTTACAGCTTTTTTCCCCTTTTTCAGTCCCTTGCCAGTTTTGCGGTCAAGCTCGTCTGCGCTCTCCGGCTGGGTACCTTTGCGGCCCTTCTTTTTCGGCCGGCCATCCTCAACTGCAGCTGCGGCGCCAAATACCTGATCCGGGCCCTTGGCAGCAGCGGCCGGTTTGCCAGGTTTCCGTTTGGGTCGCGGGGGTGCGGGTTTTTCTTCCTCAACAGGAATGTCGATGGTACCGACGACCTTGGCATAGTTCTTTCGCGGTTCCTCTTTCTTGACCTTCTTGCCGGGTTTCTTTTTCTCCTTGCCCGTTTTAGCCGATTCTTCAGCGGTCTCCAGGTTCTGCCCTTCGACATCGGCCTCGGCGACACCCTGCTCTTCACCTCCAGCGGCTTCAACGGTTTCGGTGGGTATCTCTTCCTGCTCGTCACCGTGCTCAACGGCAGGAGTCTCCGGGGCTTTCTCCTCCGCGGATTCTCCCTCGTCCTGATCGGCGGCCGTTACCTGAGTTTCCGTCGCTTCTTCAGCTTGAGGTGTCTGTTCCGTCTCTTCGGTTGCAGCCTCTTCACCTTCCGGCTCCGTTGCCCTCGCCTCGAGGTGATCCCCGGTTTCGGCTTCGTCTTTTTCTTCCTGATCACTTTCCTGTGATTCAGCCTTCTTCCGCCTGATGATCGTCGCTCTCCGGCGAATAACCGTCGGTCCGGCAGATGCGCTGATGCGTTTTTCGACGAGTTCCGTATCGGTGGTCTTCAAAACGGTTTTACGGATCTTCTCAGCGGTCTCCTCGTCAACCGTCGAACTATGGCCTTTGATATCATAGCCCAGTTCCATCAGTTTCGAAGCCAATGCCTTACTGCTCATTCCGGCCTCTTTTGCCAGCTCGTAAATCCTCACCCTGCTCATCATCTGCTCCCGTAGTACATCTCTACAGCAAAAATGCTCTCATACCTTCCGGCTCTTCTCTGGTGGAAAGTTATGCCTGAGCGTCATTTAAAAGTCAACTTACTTTCTAAATGTTTTTCGCCACTTTTGTTCTTGTGCAAGAAAACTGTCCTTACATTTTGCCGCCTTGCAGCAATATGCCCCCCTGCCGGTGAATCTCTGCAATTCATCATGCACCGGGCCGCCGGGCATCCAGACAAAACGGTGAAGCGTGTCTTTATCAGCTTTGGTCCGGCAGACGACGCATGTTCTGACTGGAGGGGCCACAGGAGGCTATTTCTCTTCTTCCGTTTCAGTATTTTCCGGGGTCTGCCCTCCGCCTTCGGGCATATCGCCTTCTGCGGGGGCATCCTCACTTTCTTCGGCCGGTGCGGCTGTGTTCTCTTCTACCTGCTTTGCCGGCTCGTCTGCGGCCTGATCTTCCAGCTGCTCCCCGGCCGCGTCTTCTGAATTCTGTCCGACCTCAACTTCCTCAGCTCCCTCAGCTCCCTCAGCTTCCTCAACTCCCTCAGCTTCCGTCCTCGAGGCGTAATCCGGAGCGTCTTCGGCGGCCTGTTTGGCCGCATCGATCAACCTCTCAGCCATTTCCTCATCGATAGCCCGCAAAACAACAAGGGTCTCGACACTGGCTTTGGCCAGTTCATGCACGGAGAGGATCCCCTTGGCAAAGAGCTGGTCGGCAAGTGGCTCTTCAATGCCTTCGAGCGACAGTAAGCTCTGGTACCCTTCGTCCTCGAGATTCTCATATCGCTGCTCGCTCTTGACGTCTATGCGCCATCCGAGCAGTCTGGATGCCAGCCTGACGTTTTGGCCCTGCCGGCCGATGGCCAGCGAAAGCTGGTCATTGGGAACGACGACCAGAAGCGACTGGCTTTCCTCATCCACCCGTACCATGGAAACATGGGCAGGAGCCAGGGCGTTATATACATACTTGGCGGGGTCCGGACTCCAGGTAACGATATCTATTCTTTCTCCCTGCAGTTCCTGGACGACGTTTTGGACCCGCGATCCTTTCATGCCGACACAAGCGCCGACCGGGTCGACATCGGTTTCCATGGAACTTACGGCAATCTTGGCCCTAAACCCGGGTTCCCTGCTGACGCCCATTATCTTGACGATGCCTTCGGCTATCTCCGGCACCTCCATCTGAAAAAGCTTGGCGAGAAAATCGTCGCAGGTCCGGGAGAGGATCAATTGTGACTCCCTGGTCGTCTGACGCACTTCCTGGAGAAAAGCCCGGATCCTGTCTCCCTGCTTGAAGGAGCGCTTGGGAATCTGCTGATCCTTGGGCAGCACAGCATCGGTCCGGCCAAGGTTGACGATCATGTTGCCGCGCTCGAAGCGCTGGACGATGCCGCTGACGACTTCGCCGATCCGGCCCTTGAACATCTCGTAGATAACTTCCCTTTCGGCGTCCTTCATTTTATGGATGATAACCTGTTTGGCAGACTGGGCCGCTATCCTGCCAAGATCCTCGATCTTATCCATTTTTTCGCCGAGCTCATCGCCGAGCTGTACCTCAGGGTCGAGTCTGACAGCCTCTTCCAGGGCTATTTCCGTCTGTTCGTCTTCGGCGTTTTCAACGACGCTGCGAAACTGAAATATCTCAACCTCTCCATACTCTTCGTTATAGCGAACCTCGATATCTCTGCGGCTGCCCAGTCTTTTCCGTGCGGCCGATGCAACCGCTTCTTCTATTGCCTCAATCAGAAGCCGCTTGTCAAATCCTCTATCCCTGCTGATCTGATCGATAATGCGTTTTAAGTCTGACAGCATCCTCTTACTCCACCGTTTTTGTCCAAACTCCTAAGAACGGACACTCATTCATATTTCGACAAGGCATCCGCCCAGTCACAAAGCAAGTCGCGCCGTACTGACCATATCGAAGGTGAAACGCAGCTTTTCCCCTTGCTCGGTCAAGAGGGTTATCGTCTCACCGTCCACTCCGGAAATGACTCCGATAAAGGTTTTTTGCCCATCCACGGGGTCCTGGAGCTTTACTTTCGCCCGTTGACCACTGAACCGCCGAAAATCTTCGGTCTTATAGAGCTTTCTTTCCAGCCCCGGCGATGAAACCTCAAGATGGTACTTGTGATCAATAATATCTTCGACGTCCAAATAGTCGCTCAGCTCTCTGCTGACCCGGCCGCAATGCTCAAGAGTAACACCCTCTTCGGTATCGATAAAGACCCGGAGGACCCAGCCATGCTGTTCTCTTCTAAACTGCACCTCGACAAGCTCAAGGCCCATGGAAGGAAGAAGCTCCTCGGCAAAATCACGCACTCTGTCCACTACTAACTCGCTCATCACATCCTACTGACGTTATTCACAACACTACCCAACCTGCCTGTCTGGCCGAATCGAAAATCGTCAGACAGGGCCGGGTAACAGGCATAAAAAAAAGCGGGCAAAGCCCACTTTCAAAAACCCGTCTTGACGACGGTATACCTGGAATCCTCTGATTCCAGCTCCACCGGTACCCTATACCTCTGTGGAGCGGGCAACGAGGTTCGAACTCGCGACCTCAAGCTTGGGAAGCTTGCGCTCT
>CAKZOA010000072.1 GCA_937132035.1 uncultured Desulfobulbaceae bacterium
GAACAGTCCTGCGGCATGGCGGCCCTGGACCTGGCATATCTTGAACTGGGCGGCGACTATCGGCTCAGTCGTGAACATGAAGGCCTCACAGCCATTAAGGCCTACACGGACATAGCCGCCGACTACGAAGATATTCCTCAGGTCTCGGCGAAGGCCTACTGGTATATCGGCTGGATTTATGCAGATCTGCTTGGAAAGAGACAAAAGGGCATAGAGTATTACCGACTTGTTGCCGAAAAGTTTCCTGAAGAGAGGGTCCTGCTGCTTTTGCCGACACCCTGGGTCGGCATTATCTCTACCGGTGTCGGCGCCATGGACACGGCTCCGCATGCCCCACCGCGCAATACCTGGGCCGCCCTGGCCCTGATGGAGATACTTCGCAACAGCGAGGACGAAGACCTGGCCTGGAGTGCATTTGTCAGGCTCTGGCGCCAGTATCGTCACAGTTCTGCCACTGGATTTGGCCTGCTGCTCATTCTTGAGCGCCGCATCAGGATCGACCGCTCCCTGAAAATGGCCGAGGAGTATCTGAAAATGGATACTTCCAACGTGCATATTCAGGGCGATATTCAAAGGCTCATTGATGATATCAGCCTCCAGAGGAACGAGGCGTGAAGAGACAACTCTACGAAGGATTGTGGCGGTACATCCATTCGTTTCAGATACGCGTCTTTCTGGTACTGGCCCTGGTTATATTTATTTTTATACCGGGAACGGGCTATATAGGCTTTCTCCAGGCCTACAAGGTTGTCGAAAACCAGATGCAGCAGTACACCATCGGTACGGCCGGCCAGATAACCAAGCGTATCAACTCCTTCCTCGACCAGCACGACTACAATGTGCAGCTGATTAAATCACTCCTGGAAAACAATCTGGTGGATGCCGCAAACACCAGGGAACTGCTTCACTATTTCAGCCTGTTTCAGAAAGACCATCCAGAATTCGTCAATATTTATTACGGCGATATCTCCGGGAACTTTTTCATGGTACCGCCGCAGATTCCCGAAGTCCATAAGGTTTTCGATCCGCGTATCCGTCCCTGGTACAGGGGAGCGGTGGAAACGGGCAACCTGCACTGGACTGATGCCTACCTGTTTGCTTCGACCCAGAAACCGGGTATTACGGTATCCGTGCCGATCTACGGTGATGAGGCCGTCCTCCGCGGCGTCTGCGGCATTGATATCGACCTTTCCGCCTTTTCCAGGTTCCTCGACGGCATCGAGATCGGCAAGGAAGGATTTGCCTATATCTTTGAAAAAAAGCGAGGCCATGTCATAGCCCATCCCGGCATCGTTCAGTTGCCCTGGAATCAAACCCATATTGAACTCCTGAGATATTGCCGGGAAAGTCTTAAGAAACGTGGCCGCAATTTCGGTCTTATATCCTTTCGCGGCAGGGACTACTTTACCGCCTATGCAGACTACCCAGGCAAGGACTGGACCGTTGGCGTGACGTTGCCCTTTTCCGAGTATTACGAGACCATCCAGTTCATCAAGAAATCGACCTTTACTCTGGTGGTGATGGGCATTCTGCTCTCCTGCATCCTCAGCTATCTTCTCACCAGGACGGTTATCAGGCCGCTTAATACCCTGCAGCAGGGCATCGACCGTATCAGCAGCGGCGACCTTGAGTATAAGGTGGATATTACCGATCCCGATATTGCCAGTGATCTCGCAGACTCCTTCAATTCCATGGCCCATTCGCTGAGAAAGAGCCTCGCCGAGTTGAAAAAGACCTATGCCGAACTGGCGGAGAAAGAAAAGCTGGCGGCGGTTGGTGAGATGACGGCGGGCATCGCCCATGAGATAAAAAATCCGCTGGGGGTCATTCAGGGTTCGGCCCAGGTAGTGCTTGATCGCACCAGGCCCCGGGAGATGCGGGAGCGGGCAGCAAGATTCATACTTGACGAGGTGGAGCGGCTCGACAATACCCTCAAGGCCTTTCTCTCCTTCGCCAGGCCCGCCTCACCAGCCTTCGTCGAGGCCGATATTATTCGCCTGTTCGAGGAAACTCTGTCGGCCACTGAAGAGCGATACCGTGAAGATGGATACCATTTCATCAGGGATTATGAGGAGGACATCCTCCCCATCGAGGCCGACCCCTACCAGATTCGTCAGGTTTTCTGGAATATCTGCCTCAACTCCGTCCAGGCTATGCCCGACGGCGGGACGATTTCCATACGGGTGAAGATGGACAGCCTCGAGGAGTATGTCGGCGGTGCCGATATCAAACGGTCGCTGGGCAACCCCTTCGGTGAGCCACGGGACTGGCTGGTCGTCTCCATTGAGGACGGAGGCTGCGGTATCGCCGAAGACAAGCTGGAAAAGGTTATGGATCCCTTTGTCAGCCTGCGCGATGACGGCATTGGCCTCGGCCTTTCCATCGTTGCCCAGATCGTCAAGCTTCACAGAGGGTATGTCACGATCGAAAGCGAAGAAGGTGTCGGCACAACATTTCATCTTCTTTTCCCCTGTATACTAAAGGAGAACTCCATTGCTGACCAATGTGCTGATCATCGAAGATGAGACCAGAATGCGGGAAGTCATTATCATGCTTCTCAGCGACATGAATATAAAGTTTTTCGAGGCAGCCGACGGTGCCGAGGCCATTGAGATCTTTGAGAACGAGAATATCCATCTCGTCATCACCGATCTCAAGCTGCCCCAAAAAAGCGGTATGGAGGTACTCGCTCATGTCAAGGAGAACAGATCGGAGGTACCGGTCATCATCATTACCGCTTTCGGTTCCATAGATAACGCCGTTACCGCCATACGCCAGGGCGCCTTCGACTACGTCACCAAACCCTTCAAGGAGGACAGACTGCGCTCCTGCATCAAGAAGGCACTGCAGATCAGTCATCTCACCTTCGAGGTCAAGCATCTGCGCCAGGAGATCGAAGGCAAGTACAATTTTAACAATATTATCGGTAACTCGCCGGAAATGTGTGACATACTGCGCATGGCCGGTGAGGTTTCCAAGACTGACACCACGGTGCTCATCACCGGCGAGAGCGGCACCGGCAAGGAACTGCTGAGCCGGGCCACCCATATCAATTCGCCTCGCTCCAAAGGACCGTTTCTGCCGGTCAACTGTGCTGCCATTCCCTCGGCACTGTTGGAAGCGGAGCTGTTCGGCTATGAACGGGGCGCTTTCACCGGAGCGCAGCAGCGTAAGAAAGGCAAGTTTGAAATGGCTTCAGGCGGCACCCTTTTTCTCGACGAGATAGGCGATATGGAACTCGACGTTCAGTCGAAGTTTCTGCGGGTGCTGGAGTCGCACGCGTTCGAGCGCCTTGGAGGCGACAAGTCCATCCAGGCGGACGTGCGTATTATCGCTGCCACCAACAAGGACCTGGAAAAGATGGTCGCGGAAAAGCTGTTCCGTGAGGACCTCTACTACCGGGTGTCGGTGTTTCCCATCCGCATTCCGCCGTTGAGAGAACATCGTGATGATATTCCGCTGCTGTCACGGCACTTTGTCCAGGGTTTCAGCAAGGCCTTCGGACGCAAAATCCCGATGCTTTCCGACAAGGTCCTGGAGATGCTTGTCAATCACCCCTGGAAGGGCAATATCCGCGAGTTGAAAAATGTGCTCGAACGGGCCATGATTCTGTCCAAGGGCGACCGTATCACCCGCAGGCACGTGGTGCTCAACGAGACTCACGAAAAACCCTTTTCCACCATGAATATCGACCAGATCGTTTCTCTGCTTATCCATGATTACCGGGTGGGTATTGAGGAACTGGAGAGCAAGTGCATTACATTCGCCCTGGAGAGGTCCGGCAACAATGTCTCGCAGGCGGCCAGAATGCTCGGCCTGTCACGGGCCACCCTGCGCTACCGGCTGGAAAAAATGGGTTTGCCGGCTTCAGCCAAAAACTGAGGGGATGCCCTTTTATAGAAGGGGAAAGGTGTTGCCTGATGAGCTTGGGTGCGTTGTTTTCAGGAAATCAACACGTGCAATAGTGCCTGTATGGTTGTGCTTGATTTCCTGAAAACGCCTGATCTGGAAAAGAATTGCGGTTCTTCGATGCCCCCTTAGTCGAGGTCGATAATGAGCATCTTTTGTTGCTCGTCCCAATGGGCTGGATAGGATCTGGTTTTGTCCTTGTAGGGGATCTGATAGTGTCTCAGAAAAGCCATTCCCGATATTTGCGCTCCTCCCTTGCTTTCACGAAGTTGATAGGCTCCTTCTGTCTTTTTGGTGCACGGTTTGAAACCAATTTTGTTTTTTTCCTTGTCAAAGAGCAATTGAAGATAGGTGACGGATTTGTCCTTGAGTATTCTGGTCGCACCGTTATTGAAGTTGAAGTTTCCCTGTTTGAGAATTGAAACTTTAGGTTCATTGGTGACTTTCTGTCTTCCTGTAAAGGTTTCAAATGCCATTGTGTATGCCTTTGTGGTGAAGTGAGTGATGAAAAGATTAGCTTATGCTGTCACATCTACAATAATCTATATGCTGTCCTGGGGTCAAGTCTGTTGCGTGAAATAGGGAAAAAGTTTTGAAAGAATCCGGGCCGGCTTCTCAACAACATTATCTGGTTACCCATGGATTTCGGCCAATTTGGTAGTAAGAAGAAAATATTATGACGAAATTGCGGTGGAGTGCGGCCAATTTCGGTCGGTGTGTCTTTCTGTCTGCCAAACTCGCCTGCCAGGGATGAATCAGGCTTCTTTTCCCTCGATATCGGTCAGTTTCTCACTCAGACGCCACAGTTTATCGCGCACCTCCTGATCGTATGCCTGCTCGTGCGCCCGGGCTTCTTTCTGCTCCTCCAGGTAGAGTCCTGTCTTGTCTTTGAGCGTGACGCTGGTCGCTGCATGGACCAGCACCTCGGCGCCCGATTCGGCACTGGCCTGAGCGGACATCGAGCTTTCCCTCACCATCTTGGTATCGAGCAATGTCCCGGGATGCAGGCAATTGGCTGTAATATCCAGCTCTTTGACCCTGTCGGCAAGTTCGAAAGTGAATATGGCCAGGGCCAGTTTGCTCTGAGCGTACGCCCGCATAGGTTCGTAGTCCCGTTCGAGCATGATGTCGTCGAAATCGAGGCGTTTCTGGGCCACCGAGCTTACATTTACTATCCGTGCCGGCGCAGCCCTCTCAAGATGAGGGAGCAGGAGTCGTGTCAGGAGGAAGGGTGCCAGATAATTGACGGCAAAGCAGAGTTCATACCCATCTTCACTGAAGAGTCGTTTGCCCTCCGTCTTCTTTCCGGGAAGTATGCCTGCGTTGTTGATAAGGATATTGATGGCGGAATGTTCGGAGCGGATTTTCGAGGCCAGTTGGCGAACCTCTGTTAAGGATGACAAGTCGAAGGCATAGGCGTCGACGTTGTCGTTGCCGGTGTTCTTGCGGATTTCCCTCGCCGTCTCTTCGCACTTGTAGTGGTCGCGGCCATGCACGAGAACCGTGGTCCCCTGTGCTGCCAGTTTTTCCGCGGCGATTCTGCCAATGCCGTCGGTGGACCCCGTTATCAGAGCAATCTGTTCGGTGTTCGGTTTCATGGGTGTACCTCCTCTGTGTCATACCCATCATTCTGTGCGCATTGGCCAAGCCGGTAGCGTCGCCCGTTTTACATGGAAAATTCGCGGTAAGCGCACGGTGAGATACTTCGGACACAGTCCACTCCGCTGCCTTTCACGGAGACATACAGAGAACACTAACCCAGCTGAGCCAATGGTAAAGGTGCGCACTGAGCCTTTTTGCCGGGCTCGACTTTAGGCCCAGCAGGCGGGTGAGAGAGTCCCCCCCCCCCTCTTCTGACAGACCTTCTCAGCTCGTCAATCACCAGAGGGGAGGAAGAACTGCGAGCACTCTCATCGGTTTGATGCCGCGCTTGTGCCGGAGCACAGCGATATCTATAGAGCCGGCGGAGTGCCATAGCCGGAGCCGGGGAGGCATCCCTGCTGTGAGCATCCGCAGAAAGGAGCGAAACACCCTGCTGGATACCTGAGTATTTCCATCGAAACAGACTCCACCGAAAAAAGGAATTAAGAAGCGACTGAACATTTTTCCGCTGGGTATGCTTTTTCCGACAGACTCTTAAAAATGGCTCAGCACTGCTGCCAGATGTTCGAGCCAGATGTCGACGAACTGGTCAAATTCGGCCGTACCCTTCATGACGAGTTGGCATTCTATACCATTGTTGCTCAACACTGATTTCCAGGAGTCCTCTTCCTCTCCGGCCATGTCGTTCTTGGCGTGATCGCCAGCCACCGACATAAACGGCATCAGATAGGCCTTTGTAACCGCGTTTTTCTTGAGTAGTTCGAGGATGGTGTCGAGTTCCGGGTATCCCGCCACCGTACCAATATAGATGTTGCTGTCTTCAAGCTGCAGTTGCAGCATCAACGCCGCATAAAAAGCATTGGCTGGATGATGGCTGCCGTGGCCTATGAGAATGACTGCCTCCTCCTTTTTTCGCTCCCGGGGAATGACGGAGAGAATGGCGTTGACGGTTTTTTTCATATCCTGCTGGGTGGCCAGTAGCGGATATCCCAAGATGATTGAATGAAAAACGCCCATGGTGTCGAAGGCGTCGACCACCGTGCGCAGATTGTGGTATTCGGCACCGGCAATGGTGTGCAGCGACTGTACGGCCACATGGGTAAAGCCCTCGTCCTGCATTCTGGCCAAAGCCATCTCGGGAGAATCAAGGTGTTTACCCTGAGATGCCAGCTTTTTCCGGATTATATGGGAGGTGTAGGCCCATCTTATGGGAGTTTGCGGGTAGGCGGCCTTTACCTTCCTGTCGATATTGTCAAAGGCCACCTGAGCACTTTTTTGGCTTGAACCGAAGGCTACAAGGAGAATGCCTATCTTCTGCTGCGTGGTTTTTCCGTGGTGGGAAGCAAGTGCAGGAGTCCAGCTCACACCAATCAGTACAGCAAAGGCGATACATACTCGCAATGCTCTCATTTTACTCTCCTTTGTTTTTCGGTGGTGGCAAAAAAAGGCCAGGATCAACAAAAAATGATCCTGGGATGCCCTGGTATTTGCTCGTCTCATGTGCAGCAGCCCTTGTCCGCGGGGATACCGATCTCTTTCTCAGGCAGGTCTTCTATCTTCAGGTTCGTCCTGTTCCCCGCACCTTCCCGAGAGGAGTATCAGCGACATCTTGGTGTTTTTCGTTCCCGGTTACAGCCTCGGACTCGTTACGGAATTGCACCGGATTCCCATTGTATCCGCCATGGCGGAACCTCATAATGCTCAATAGATAAAAAGTAAAACCTTCACCGTCAACGGAAAAGTGCGGCTCTGCATAGAATGCCGGTCATGATTGCCCTGGCGCTCTCAGGATATAGATGAGGGTGTTGAGCAAACCGGCGTGACAGCAACTGAGACAGACGGTCAGCCCATCGCTTCACAACAGCTACACACCAGAAAATGAAATTTGATTTCACAAGAGATGTAAACGGGATTCTGTTCTGTGCTGATTGAGCTTTTGAGCCAGTATACCGCCTGCAAGAGGTCAAAGGTTCGAAACGGCGCGATGGCCCATGAAAGAGTATGGTGAATGCACCTCTGCACTTTCTCTCTTGTTTTCACAATGGGGGAAAAAGAGTATTGTTTGTTGTCATATCTTTCTTCAGGGTTTTTACGTCGATGGTGGTGAGGTCTTCCGTATGGACCAGACTGGCAAGGGTTGATACATTATCTGATTTCCCGTGAGTTTCATACCTCATCGGCGTACCACCCGGTGGTGCCGGGTCAAATGTGATGACTACCAGAAATACACCTATCGTTCAAATCAGCTTGAACTTCTCAGGAAGGGTCGGGAGAGGTCTTCCCTCGGGTGTCCAGCAGCCTGGACGGCTGCTGCGGGGCCCCTGTGGTGGGTTTATGGCGTCCCGTGAAAAGGTCTATTCCGATCCGTTACTCGTTGAAATCAGGTGGCACACAAATACAAAATTTCACGAATCTGTTGTTTGAGAGGATACATGTATATTGTGAAACGCCAGAAAACACATGATGGAAAAAGACGCCGAAGCAGCAGGACCTCTCCCCACCCATTGGCGAGAGAATTCCTACTATGAGCCGGGTCAATATGCTGATCTGTATAACCGTGGCCTTCGTTTTCGTAAGTTTCTGGGCCCTGTTCAACCGCCCGGAGATGGAGCCGCCGTGGCCGGATAAAATCCAGGGGTTTTCTTTTTCGCCTATGCGTTCCTGGAATGATCCGACGACTCACAATCTGCCGACGGAGGGGGAAATCGATGAGGATCTGCAACTTCTTGCCGGAAAAGCCAATGCCGTCAGAACGTATTCGGTCGAGGGCGTTCTGGCAAAAATTCCTGAAATTGCCAGGAAATACGACATCAATGTCACGCTGGGAATCTGGCTTGACGATGATCTTGAGACGAATGAACAGCAGATCGAGACTGCCGTCGAGCTTGTCCAAAAGAACTACCGAAATGTTGTCAGGGTTATAGTCGGCAATGAGGTGCTGCTTCGCGGGGATCTTTCTCCCAGCCAGCTCAGCGCGTATCTCGATCGGGTACGCATGGCCATTGATATTCCTGTCGGCACGGCCGAAACCTGGGATAGCTGGCTCAAACATGCCGAGCTCGCCAGCCATGTCGATTTTATCGGCGTCCATTTGCTGCCCTATTGGGAAGGTATCCATGTAAACAGAGCCGTTGGCCATGTCATCGACAAATACGACCTTATCTCCAAATCTTTTCCCGACAAGCCCATAGTCATAGCCGAGGTCGGGTGGCCCAGCAACGGTCGGATTCGTCAGGATGCTCTAGCTTCACCTTCAAACGAGGCGGTTTTTCTACGACGTTTCATCAGGCATGCCGAAGAATCGGGCTATATCTACTACATCATGGAAGCCTTCGATCAGCCATGGAAAAGTGGCAGTTCCGAAGGGGCGGTCGGCGCGTATTGGGGAGTATATAATGCCTCGCGGCAGGCAAAATTTCCCTTTACGAAAGCGATTGTGGAAATACCCCAGTGGCAATATCTCGCGGCTATATCCATTTTCATAGCAATTTGTCTTTTTATGCTGCTGGTTGTCGACAGTCGTACCCTGAAAGTAAGAGGGCGCGGCTTTCTCGCTTCCGTGGCCTTTCTCGCCTCAACCGGCGGTGTGCTTATTGTCTACAGTTATTCGCGACAGTATCTGACGTTTTCGACAATTGCTATGGGGCTGCTGCTTATACTTGGTTTAGTCGGCGTTGTCGTCGTTCTTCTGGCCGAGGCCCATGAATGGGCTGAAGGCATGTGGGCGGTCCAGGACCGGTATGTCGCCACTTCCGGCGTGGACCGCCCAGGGCCGTTGCCCTTTGTCTCAATCCACGTGCCGACCTATAATGAGCCGCCGGCAATGCTTATGCAGACCCTTGACGGGCTGGCCCGGCTCGATTATCCATGCTACGAAGTCATAGTCATGGATAACAACACCAAGGATTCACGAGTCTGGCAGCCGGTGGCGGACCATTGCGCCCGACTGGGGGCCCGGTTTCGCTTTTTTCACGAAGACCGTCTTGAAGGATTCAAGTCCGGAGCCCTCAATTATGCCCTGGAGCGGACCAGGGCAGAGGCCGAGATTATAGCTGTAATCGACAGTGACTATGTCGTCGAATCCAACTGGTTGCGCGATCTGGTCGCATATTTTTCCAGGCGCGAGACAGCCATCGTCCAGGCTCCACAGGATTACCGAGATGACAAGCGGAGTCTGTTCAAGGCCATGTGCTATGCCGAGTATCGCGGCTTTTTCAATATCGGTATGATAATCCGCAACGAGAGAAACGCCATTATCCAACACGGCACCATGACCATGGTCCGCAGGGAGGTGCTGGACAGCCTCGGTGGCTGGGCCGAATGGTGTATCACCGAAGATGCGGAACTGGGGCTGAGGATTTTCAAAAACGGTCATGAGGCGCAGTATGTGCCCAAATGTTATGGGCGAGGCCTCATCCCCGACGATTTTCACGCCTTTAAGAAACAGCGCTTCCGCTGGGCCTACGGCGCCGTACAAATTATGCGCCACAACTGGCAGCCGCTTTTCGGCAGGAGCCACAGTCAGTTGACCTATGGGCAGCGATACCATTTTATAGCCGGATGGCTGCCCTGGCTGGCAGACAGTATGAATCTGTTTTTCACCCTCTCAGCGTTGTTTTGGTCTCTGGCAATGATCGTTTTTCCCAAAAGCGTAGATCCACCTATGCTGAGCCTGTCGCTGGTGCCGATAGTCTTTTTTATCTTCAAGCTTGCAAAAATGTTTTATCTCTATCAATACCGGGTCAAGGTTTCGAACGTCAAAACCCTGGCCTCGGTAATTGCCGGGCTAGCATTGATGCATACAGTCGCCAAAGCGATTGTCTATGGAGTTGTCAGCAGGGGTATGCCATTTTTCCGCACCCCGAAACAGGCGGCCGGAAAGCATTTCTGGTACTCGCTTCAGTCGGCACGCGAGGAATTTCTGATGGCGGCAGCGCTGCTACTGGCAGCCTGGGGCGTTTCCACAATCCATGGTTCTGCAGGACCCCACCTTCCCGTCTGGATACTTGTCTTGGTGGTACAGTCCGTCCCCTATATTGCCGCTGTTTTTATGGCGGTGGTTGCCGCCTGTGCCCAACTGCCTGCCCGTCTGATCCGCTCCATTGCGGGAGAAGAGAAACTTGATGGCGGAACCGCAGACGGCACATCGCTAGGCGCAGCCGTTTCTTCTCGCAAACCTCCGGCGGTAAAGACCGACGGCCCCTAAGGGCCTGACGGAGAAAGCATCTTCCTGGAATCTTACTGCGTTCACTTACCGACCATCTCTTTGGTATTTTTAAAATTTCCTGGGCAAGCGAAAACTGCACATCTCCTACACTCCAGGGAGTGCGCTGGAGATGTGTGATCATGAATGCTGGGTACTGGAGGGAGTTCTCTGTTCTTGGATGTCGGCGGCGTAGGTATCGATCAGCTGTCGTAATTTTGGGGAAAGCCCGGTGAAGAGGAGCCCTAGGTGCAGATCCGTTTCGCTTTTGCGAATATTTCTGGCGACTGCAGGTATAAGCCTGCTCCCCTGAAGGCCGGGAAGTTCACAGCGGATCCTGACGTGATAGCCGATGTCGAATGTCGGCAGAGGCGTGGCCGCGGTGATCCGAGAATAAAAGAGGCATCCGAGACAGCTGATATCGTTTATAGAGCCTGTGAGTTTGTAGCCATTTTGATATTCGAGCACCGCAGGAACGAAGGTGGTTATTCGAGTGGCGCGGCGCATCTCATCGATCTGTACTGTCTTGGGATAGCCGAGGAAAAGCAGATGGCAGGGATCGTCTATTTCTTGTATCAACTCACTCTTAAAGGTGCAAAGCTCGCCCATGTACATGTATTTGACAGTAAAAGAAGAACCTTTCCCCCATCTCCGCTCCGCTTGTTGGGGGAGATCCGGCGGCAAAAGGATGAGAGAGTGATTTGCGACTGTACCGGCGACGGTGCAGACCATCTTCGCCTCGCCGTCTTCATCTTCCACAGTCACCGGTGACCCGGTTTCCAGGGCCAGGCGGTTTCCTCCGTATGAATGCTGAAAAAAGAAGCCCGTGCGAAGTGCCTGGGGACCTTCGTTGGTACTGGCACCGATTTTTTCGTCTTTGAGGCGAAAGGCTTCCATTATAATCGGCATCAGTGGTTTGTGTATTTCACGCCGGCGTTGGCCGTTATAGTGGCGAATTTCCATGAACGTCCCATCCCGGACCAGCATCGCTGACAATGCCTCCTCATGGAGAAGATCGCCGCTTTCAGCTGCGATTGGTCTTCCTTGATCGACATAGATGTATCCGTTTCCCATGGGGGCGGTGACCCGGAGGCTGCAGGTGATCTTGTCGTTTTCAAGCATCTGCAAAAGGCTGTAGAGCGGCAGCCCCTGGATCTTTGCCCGTGTCGTCTCATCGAGTAAAGATCGTACAGCAGCTTCGAGACCGGCAGAGGAAATCGGCAAGGTCAGGCAGGCAGCAATTCCAAGGCGCAGAAGCGGATCTTCGAGTCTCTGTTCCTTGCGGGTTAAGGCAATACAGGGTACAGAGGGAAATTTGTAGGTCAGTCGTTGCAAATCCTCTGTCTGCAGACCATAGCCCGACGAGATGTCTATGATTGCCAGGTCAATAGATGCATTTTTCAGTGTTTGTACTGCCTCGCTGAAAGTGGCGGCAACCTTCAGTGATAGGTCGTCTCCATATTGTTTGCAAAAATTTGTTATGGTATCAAGGCCGTAGCGATCTTCAATGACAAGAATAGAGTATGTTGTCTTCATTGGTTTCAGGTAGAGTAAAAACAAAGCGGTGGGAAAAACACAGCGAGGATGGTTGTGGATTTGTCTTCATGTTCTCGTCTGTTTTTCCCTCTGCTTCATATTATGCGAAGTTATGTCGATATGCTAATGCAGCATGTCCTTTTGCTCCAAGGATATCATGAGCGGCAGGTCGCGGACAAATTTTTTGGTGGAGAAAAAGAGAAAAGGCAGAGCCTCGGCCAGACGGGGTGCCTCTCTGCTTTGCTCATGAGCGATTTTCGTTTGCGGCCTTTGACACATTCAGGCTGCACACAGAGGCCAGGGTCCAGTTTCGTCGGTTCAGCAGAGAGTGAGGTGGCGAATATGACAGAATGAGAAAATTCTATGGTAAAAAGGTCTGAAAGACGATACCTTTTTTACATTCGAAAACAAAACGGCCGTTCGCCTGCATGAAGCCCGGGCGTATGTGGAAGCTGTAATCATATACATATATACACAAACATTAAGGAGAAAGGCATGTCTGCATCTATGCAAAATCGAAATCGAACATTTGCCGCCGTGGTAGCGTTGCTGGCTCTGACCCTGAGCAGTTGTATCGGCACGCAAATGGGATCGCAATCGGCAAAAACCACCGCTACAGGCTCAACCGCCGGAGCTTCGTCTGCAAATGTCAATCCCGAACTTGAGCGTTGTGAGGCGACGCTGGGCACTCTGGGAGTGGTGGAGGATACCGGTAGCACCTGGTATTCGATTCTGCGTCGTGACTGGAATCTTGGACCGACGACGCCTGTTCTGAAAATGCTGGCCCAGCAGTCTGGCTGCTTCGTCGTTGTCGAACGCGGCAGGGCCATGAATAATGTCATGGGGGAAAGATCCTTGCAGGAGTCCGGGGAGCTGCGCCAAGGCTCCAATTTCGGCAAGGGTCAGCTGGTGGCCGCAGACTATTCTCTGAGCCCCTCCATCACCTTCAGCAATAATGATGCCGGAGGAGTCGGCGGCGCCATCGGCGGTCTGTTCGGATCCGTCGGCGCCTTGATTGGCGGTAATCTGAAGTACAAACAGGCGAGCACCATGCTGACGCTCATTGATAATCGCTCCGGGGTCCAGCTTGCTGCCGCCGAAGGCAGTGCCGGCAATGTCGATATGGGGGCTCTTGGTGGTTTTCTCGCCAGCGGCGTCGGGCTTGGAGGCGGCGGTTATACCAATACTGCCGAAGGCAAGGTAATCGTTGCCGCTTTTACCGATTCGTTCAACAACATGGTCACTGCTCTGCGGAATTACAGGGCACAGGAAGTAAAAGGCGGCCTCGGTACCGGTGGCACCCTCAAGGTTAACTAGTGCCCACCCTGAATCGACCCTATTGCTCTACCCCTCGGAGACTGATGATTTGCTTACCGTTTGCTCTCAAATGTTTATCCCCGGAATAACAATTATATGCCGGCGGTAAAAATCATCGAGCGCCTCGATGTAGAATAAAAAGCTCATTTCTGGATGGACACTAATGAAGGCCGGCAGAAAAAATCTGCCGGTACATTACAGCGGGGGCTGGACAGGAAGAAGGATATGGTTATAAAGAAGAGGTGTAAGCGAAAGACAATGCTCATCTTTACCGTAAGGATTCCCGTCATGAAAACAGCTGTAAATCTCTTTATCTGTACGCTGGTATCGCTATCTCTTTTCTCCTGTGCCAACCTCGATACCAACCAGAAGCAGGGTACCGCCGTCGGGGCGGGAGTGGGGGCCGGCGTAGGCGCGGTCCTGGGACAGGCCATTGGCCGGGACACCGAGTCGACGGTTCTCGGGGCGGGCATCGGCGCCGCCTTAGGCGGACTGGCCGGCAACCAGGTAGGGGCATACATGGATAGGCAGGAACGGGATCTGCGCAATGCCATGGCCCGGTCCGAAGCGGCGAGCATCAGGCGAAACCAGGATGTTCTGACGGCAACCTTTAAAGGCGAAGCGTTTTTCGAACATGACTCGGCAGCGCTTTTGCCCGGAGCTTCTACGGAAATGGACAGAGTCGCCGATGTGTTGCGGAAGTACACCCAGACCCGCATCAAGGTCGCAGGCCATACGGATAGCACCGGTCCTGAGCAGTATAACCGGCAGCTTTCTCAGCGCCGGGCCGAGGCCGTAAAGAACGCCCTGGTTCAGCGCGGGGTTGCCCCAGCCAGGATTACCACCGTCGGCTATGGTGAGAGCCAGCCCATTTCCTCGAATCATGCCATGAACCGGCGGGTGGAGATAATCATCGTGCCGGTCACCCGTGGTTGAAAAGAAGAAAGAATGAGCAGTGCCAAAAGGCCCCCTTGGATATTTGTCCAAGGGGGCCTTTTTGGTGGTGGCATTCTCTGTGGCGGCCGGTTTTCAGGGAAGAAATCGCGCAGAAGAAATCTGAGCCCTTGAGGTGAAAGGGTGCTGCGCCTTACTCCAGGTTCTGGAAAACCTCTTCCCAGCTTGTGCGGTCTGCAAATAATTTGCGGCCGATCTGAAAACCCAGCTCCCGATAGGCTTCGAACTGCACTTCGTCGAAAAACTGGTCGCTGGTCGTCTGGTCCGGAAAGTCGCGATTCACTCGTCTGTAGGCGAGTATGTCTTCGGGGAGACCGGCGAAGAGGGTAGTCTTAATATAGAGAAGATCAGCGACGGTCTTTTCTTCGTCGTTATAGGTGATTGTGCCCCGGACCCAGGCAACCGGCGAGTAGCCGTCCTTTGCATCTTGATTGAGCTGCGCCGTGGATATATCCACCCGGGCGCCAAAATCGACGCGAAGTCGTTCGATGGCTCTAGCCAGGTCGCTGAAGAGATATTTCGGATCGGCGCCGGCGTCTGCTACAACGATGGTTCGGCACTTGCGGCGGGCCAGTTCATAGAGGCCGAGATTTTCAAAATGGCCGCCGTCGGAGAGATGAACGTTTCTGCATTTTTCGTTGAGACCTTTGCCGAACATTTCCCTGAACATATACCACCACCACAGGGGCCTGATTTTTTGCTGGCCATATCTGGGGTTGGGCAGCCAGTACCCCAATCTGATGTTGAAAAGACTCATCAAAAAGGTCAGCGGCCTTGAGCGGGTATAGAGGGTGTTGCAATCCACTGCTGCCCCGGAAATGGCCATGGCCGTAGCCAGGTTCATACGGCCGTTCATAAATTTCGCTGTGGGTATATAACCAGTCTCCTCGGACCCGCAGTAGAGAGGACTGAAAAGAAAGCTGTCGCCACCGCGCTCCCGGAGCTTCTGCTGGTCGGAGCCCACGGTTTGTATGGTGGTGTTTATCAAATGATACGGAGCGGCACTCTGGCCGATGTCTTTGAGCAGGCAGGTGTCAGCCCGACTCATTTGCTCTTCGTCGTCTGTGTATATGCCCTTCTCGTCGATGGTGGGCATATAGGCCTCCATCAAACGGTTGCGATAGAACCGGTGCATGGAGACATGATTTATATTGGCAAACAGGGCCAGGGCCAGCGACAGGGGAAGCAACGCCGGCCAGAAGTTTCTAATTGACGAGTTCTGCTGTCCGCAACCGGCAACGACATGATAGAAGAACAGGAAGAGTGCGTAGCTCACCAGCGCCAGACCGAAGCTCAGCAGCACAGGGCTGAGGAGATTATTGGCGTTTTTTTCTCTTTTGGAAAAGAAAAGCCCCCCGGCCAGCGAGATAAAGCCTGAGAAGCTGAAAGACGAGATAAGCTCCGGTATTCTTCCCTGGAGAAAGTGATGGGCGTAGGGAATACTGCCGATTACCAGCAGTATGACGGAGACCATGAGCACAATTCCAGACGTTATCCGAAATTCGCGCTGTGCACATACGCTCTGCATCTTCGGATGCTGGCTCAAAAGGCCGTAGAATATGCACATGACGAAGAACAGTAAAAGAAAAAGGTGTCCGAGAACGAGCAGCAGGGCGAAATACGTGACCTCAGGATCCCACATCAAAAACGGCGGTATGAAAACGTTAAGCATTTCCGGAATGTTCAGCGCCAGTACCCACACGAACAGCAGAAAAGCGGGAACCATGACCAGCAGATTGACCATGGTGCCACAGAGTACTGCGGCAACGAGCGACCACAGGCTGAGCCCTTTCCCCGGAGTGAGATACTTACCGTGAGCCCGGATCCAGGCCAAAACCCTGCCGCCGAAACTGTTATGGTCGGCCCGCCTGGTGCCGAAGGGAAATCCCCACTGTTGTACGGACATGAACCAGGTAAGACACGAACCGATATAGCCGCCCCCGGAGACGGTGGAGAGATAGTCGATATTCTTCAGGACCCGGTATCGTTCCATGGCCTGCAGGAGACCCAGGTTGAAGGTGGCTGAGCGGATACCGCCGCCCGACAAAGCCATTCCCGCACTGTCTTTTGCCGGATCACCAGGATCAAGGCCTGCCTGCAGTCGGCGCTCGACGATGCGTTTGCGTTCTGCTGCAAATAGAGTGTCAAAGCTGTTTTTTGACAGGTTGGAGGGCTTTAACAGATGGTCCATGGTCAGTTTGAAGCGATTCTTCATCTTCTTTTTCAAGCTCATACTCTCCCTCCGCAATTATGGTGAATGCAAAAAAAACCAGAGATTCTAGGAGCCTGCCGGAGTATGCCCTTTTCGGCCATCTTTTCGTTTTTTCCAGGAAATCAATGCTCGCAATATCAATTATATGGCTGTGCTTGATTTCCTGAAAATGCCTCGACCTGAACAAAAATGCCTATACTCCGACAAGCTCCGAGGGTTACTCTCTAAACGTAAGAACGTTGAAAAGGAATTCTCAGTCAGGAACCTATCACTTTTGTGCAGGTTTTGCCAGCCGATGTTAGTCAATGGAATGCCTGCTTTTGAGACAACAGCAGTGAGGGATGATGAAACCGGCGGTGTGGGTGGGAGGAGGGGCCGTTTCCGCGAGTCACTACTCTGTTTGGGATGCACAAGGCATGTATCCCTTCGGTGATTGCAGCAGAACCCATCGACACTGTCGGGACACCTATGTGTATGCTCGTCAACGAAGACAATGCCGGAGCGCATTGAGTGTATCTTTCCATTTCCTTCGGACTCCGTCTCGCTCTACCGGACGGCTGTTTACGGCGAGGCCATGGTCGCCAGGAAGGTGAGAAACCTTCTGCCGGCATATTGGTGACAGGCTGCTGTGCTCATCTGGAGGCAGGCAGCTCCTTTCGGCCACT
>CAKZOA010000073.1 GCA_937132035.1 uncultured Desulfobulbaceae bacterium
CAAACGGAACTATCTTTGGATGCTTCAACCGCTTCATCTTCATCTGCAGCAACGATAACTTCCAGTTGATCCGGCCAACTTCTGCAAATATCCGAAATAGATCCCCTTTGGGCATACCGATCTTCAATAACAATCAGTTTTTGCATCGTGCCAAGCCAATTCTCTTATTCTATCTCGTGGATATACATCGCTCTTGTCATGAGCAAAACACTGGTAACCAATAGTAGATTTTTTTTGAGAATGCAAAGAAAATTACAAGAATATAGGCTTTTACCCAAACAAAGAACTTCTGCAGACTACTCCGCTGGAACCGCAGTTCGGCTCAGAGAGGTGCCGGAAGTGTCCAGTATCTTTTCCTTCTGGTCCATGATTATTTGTCCTACGGTTGACGGTTTTCGGAGAAAATGTCACCCCATTATAGATACGGTTTCTTACATTTTTCTTACTCCTAAAACATCCCGGTGGAGTGACCGAAAATTGTAAAAATGGCTTGTTGGCGAAACATTGATGTTTTGATAAATTTCCCAATTCGTTCCCAAAAAGAGCTTTGATGAGAGGGAGAATGAAATATTCTGTATTATCAGCACCTTTTGTTCACAAAAAAGTTCGTGTCCTCTATACCCATTTGGAATGCGCATATACGCTGTATGCAAGATCTTCTTGACATCATAACCACATATATTACATAAGGAATGCTACCTGGCACTATCTTGACGGGTAGTAAGGGGATATTGCAAACGCCAGAAATAGTGCACCATAGCCTTTAGATAATCCTATCGAGCCGGATTTTTTCGTACTATGAACGAGAAAGAAATCATCTATTCGAAGATACTGAAATCCGGCAACTTTCCCACCTTACCAGAGATACTTGTAAAGCTCCTTGATGCCTGTGAGGACGAAGAACGACCTCTCTATGAAATTGCCGATATTATCAGCAAAGATCCGATTCTCAGTTTCAAGGTACTGCAGCTTGTAAATTCGGCCTATTACGGATTAAGGCATACGTTTACAAGCATTGAACAGGCTGTTATATATCTCGGTGCGAACAGCATTAAGAATATAGCTGTGACAACAGCTATCTACCAGGTTTTCGAATACGAGAAAATCAAGAAGGTCCGGCGATTCAGCTGGCGCGAATTCTGGTGGCACTCTCTGCTGTGCGCTACCCTGGCCAAGCGGATTGCCCGGCAGATCGAATTTGCTAATTTAGATGAGGCATATCTCTCGGGTCTTCTCCATGATATAGGCAGAATAGTTCTTATCTCGACCTTCCCTCAAGAGCACCAAACCATACTCGAAAAAACGGAGAGTAGCGAGAACGTACTCTGGGCGGAAAAACAACTGATCGGTGTGACCCATTGTGAGGTGGGAGCATGGCTGGTGCGTAAATGGCAGCTTACGTCGTTGCTGGCCGATGCCATAAAATATCATCACCAGCCGGCTGAGCGTATCGCCGAAAGCTTTCCTCTGATCAAAATTATTTATTTTGCCAACCTGCTCAGTCAGCAGCAGGATGAGGACATTATACAGGAAACCGGGGATGTGGTTCTTGGACTGAGGGAGGCGGAAATATCAGAACTTGCCTCCGGTGCAACCGAGGAGGTTGAGCAAATAGCTCACAGCCTCGGCATCGGGATTCGGCAGCCCAGGGAAGCGAAAGAGCCGCAGCAGAAGAAAAATGCTGCAACAGCAGCCGTGGAAGACGGAGACTCTGGTGGGGCAGGTTTTTCCGGCCAGGCTGATATGAGAGGTAGAGTTCAGGAAAGTGATTTTAAGGCGGAAAAGGAACTGCGTCTCCGGGTAAAGAATATTTCCCTACTTTCCGCTTTTCTCGAAGAGCTGATGAAAGCCGGAGAGAGCGAAAAGATGATCGAGGTATTCGAGCGAAGCGTCAAGGTATTGTTCGAGCTGAAGAAAGTACTCTTTTTCCTTCTCGACAGGCAGAAGGTCCTGCTCAAAGGAACGACCTCTGCTACCAACCCCTATCGGCAGATGAGCCGTGATCTCATAATGCCGACAAAAGGCCGATCGAGCAGGCTGGTGAAGGCCTATCACGGCCAGGAAACTGACTGCCTCGAAAAAAATGGAAAAGTTCTCAGCATGATCGACGAGCAGGTTCTTGCCGTATTTAATGCTGAAAAAGCGCTGATCATTCCCATCAAAGCCGATAACAAGCCTCTCGGCATCATCCTGCTCGGCGAGCCCGACTCCGGTCTTGATCTCTCCGAGAGCGATATGAAACTCGTGCAGATCATTGCCCGGCAACTGGGGCTCTGTCTGTATCTGGAGCGGATGAAGAAAGAACAGCAGACAGAAATAGAATCGGAACGCCGGGCGGCTATTTCGATGACGGCGAGAAAATTCGCCCACGAAGTCAACAATCCGTTGGGTATTATCAGCAACTATCTGACCTCCCTGAAACTCAAGCTAGTCGATGAAAAAAACATTCAGGAGGAACTTGGGATCATCGATGAGGAGATCCATCGTATTTAATACATGGTCAACCAGCTGGATCTCTTTTCCCAGCCGGTATCGGCTGAGAGAAAAGAAATAGACGTCAACTTCGAACTGAGAAAAATACTCAAGCTGTTGAGACCGTCATTGTTCAATAGTGCGGCCACAACTGTTTCTTTCAACCCCCAGGAGCAGCTTCCGTCTTTACAAACTTCCCCGGAGGGTTTTAAGCAGATTATTATCAACCTCTTGAAAAACGCTGTGGAGGCGATGTCCGACGGCGGTGGGGTTATCGTTTCGACACAAGAAATTTCGGCGGACGATTCGGTTGCGCAAGCAGCGGGTATCGAAGTTTCGATCTGTGACAATGGGCCGGGGCTGCCGGACACTGTCAGAGAAAATCTCTACAAGCCATTTTTAACGACAAAAAGCGATAATCATTCCGGCCTGGGACTGTCAATCGTCAATAATGCAGTGCAATCTATGGGTGGAAAAATAAGCTGTATCAGCGACAGAAAACAGGGTACGACTTTTACTTTGTTTTTTCCATTGCAAAACCAATGATTGGGCAATGAGAGATGCGTATGGAAGGAAAGAAAAGAATATTGCTGGTGGATGATGAAAAACGTTTTGCGGAAAGTTTGCAGGGTATTCTTAAACATTACCATTATGATTGTGCCATTGCCTATAACGGGAATCATGCAATTCAATGCCTGAGCAAGGAACATTTTGAAATAGCTCTGCTCGATGTCGACTTGCCTGATATTTCCGGATGTGCCGTAGCCGAGTTTGTCCAACAGTCCTGCCGGTACACCACCGTTATTATGCTGACCGGCATGGCCACCGTTAAAACAGCGGTGGAAGCGATGAAGAAAGGCGCTTACGACTTTCTCAGCAAGCCCGTCAATCCTGACAACCTGTTGAAGACCATCGACAAGGCCCTGGAGCACAATGCCTTGAAAAAGGAGTTGCAGGTTGCCGAGAAGCGATTTCGGACACTGGCCGAGGTCGGCTGGGAGGGGATTGCCATTCATGACGACAGTCTCTTGCTCGAGGGGAATGAACAATTCTATGCAATGTTCGGTTACCGGCAGGGGGAACTGGCGCAAGAGCGATTCTGGGATG
>CAKZOA010000074.1 GCA_937132035.1 uncultured Desulfobulbaceae bacterium
TAGTTAGGAACCGACTGCCGCATCGTTGGCCGGTACCGCTTTAGAGGCAATCACTTACAAAAGCCAGGGTTGATGGTTATTTTCTGTATATTCGAGGCACAGCGTAACGAAGAACCTACGTACCCTCCTTTGGGTTTGTGCTGCACTGGTAGGTCACTTAAGACCAGCCTCTGATCCACCGATACACATAGTATGAATACCATTACACCACTCACAGGATATCCGGCGGTCGGCTCATCGACTTCCGACAGCGCCAACAGGGGCAAGAACTACCAGCCTCGGCAGGGCCAGATTTTCAAGGCCACCGTCATGGAGGCCAGGAGCAGGAACACCTTTATTCTCGATGTTGCCGGCAGGAGTCTGGCTGCACAGGCCAGAACTCCTCTCACCGTCGGTCAGACCCTGCAGCTGCAGGTGATGTCCACCGCACCGCAGGTCGAACTGCGTATTCTTGGCGATTCATCCAACCTCCTCGCCGGCAAATCGATAACCCTTCTTGGTGACAAGATCGATATCCTGAGCCTGATGAGCACTCTTCGTAGCGCTCAGTCGTCGCCGCTGTCAAATCTGAGCACCGCCAGCAGGCAGACCCTGGAATCTTTTTCTCTTTTCGGCCAGCAAAGTCTTGCCGGCAAGGACGGAGGCAGCCTCCTCAAGCAGATGGTCGACCGGCTTGGCTTAAGCTTTGAGGCACTGCTGGCCCGGGGCGACACAACCAGCGCCCAGAGCACCCTGAAAACCGCCCTGCTTGAGCTTGCCCATCTTTTCAAAGGCGCCGACCAGCTTGCCGAAACTACCAACAAGCTGCTGACGACGCTGGAAACCTATCAACTGGCCCAGCTGCAGCTGGATAAAGAGAATATTTTCCTTTTTCCCCTGCCCCTGCCCTTTCTTGAAAAAGGGTATCTTGTCGTCGAGCGCGGCGATCAGGAAAAAAACGAGCAGACAGAAGACGAAGAGCGCTTGTCCTTGCACCTTTCACTCCAGGGGCTGGGAAACCTCCGCATCGATGTGCTCAAGAACCCTGAAGGCCTCTATCTGCGTTTTGCCGGCGATTCCAAAGAATCACTACAGTTTCTCGAACAATTCAAAGACGATTTGCTCCATGCCATCATCGATACACCCATTTTAGGGATTTCCTTCAGCCACGAAAAGATCAATCCTTCGGCAGATCTTCTCAAGCGCCTGCTGCCGGAAGGCGAGTCACTCGTCAATACCACGGTCTGAATATGGAAAAAAAAGACCTCTCCAAAGCGGTGGCCATACTCTACGATGAAGAGCGCGGAACCGCTCCTCAGGTCGTCGCCAGCGGCCAGGGAAAGATTGCCGACAAAATTATCGCCTTGGCCGAGGAGGCCGGTGTCCACATCCAGGAAGACCGTGATTTAGTCGAGCTTCTGGCTAAGGTTCCCATCGGCGACGAGATACCCGTGGAGCTCTATCAGACCGTAGCCGAGGTGCTGGCCTTCGTTTACCAGGTGAACAAACGGTACAAAGAAAAGATGGACGACCAAGGTTTCTAAGAGGCGCGAAAGCCAATAAATTCCAGGGACAATTCCATTTCAGACATCAACCCAGGGAGATTACAATGCAGCTGCCGGAAGCTCTGCGAAAGCAAAAACAGAAATTTGCAACTACAGCGTCCAAAGAGGTACTCAGGGCAATGGCCGCTGAAACGGACAAACTGAAAAAGTGCGGTATAGTCGACAACTGCCTGGGAGAGGGAGATGAGGCACCGGATTTCACTTTGCGTGATCATCACGGCCGGGACATTCATCTCTACGAGCAACTGTCCCGCCAGCCTGTGGTCCTGGCATTTTTCAGAGGCGATTGGTGACCCTACTGTAATCTTGAGCTGCAGGCCTTGCAGCAACGACACGAAGACATTGATGACGCCGGCGCCCTGCTGCTGGCCATATCCCCCATGCGCCTGAGTCTCACCACCGCCTTTGCCGACAAGCTGAGACTCTCGTTTCCGGTACTCAGCGACACAGGCAATACTATCGCCGCCAAATATGGATTAGTAATCACCGTTGATGAAGCATTACGGCCGATCTACTCCGACCTCGGCATAGATCTGGCTGCGGCAAACGGCGACACCAGTCATCGCCTCCCCTTGCCGGCAACATATATTATCGACAGGGATGGAACAATTGTCTATCGCTATGCCGACGCCGATTATACGGACAGACTCGATCCGCAGAGAGTAATCGAAGAAGTTCAACGACTATGAATAGCTCAGCCTTCACATTTTTGTCATCAGGCCTCAAGTGCTCATCTTGGGCAGTGGTTTTTTTGCTGCTGCTCCTGACGGCAGCCTGCTCCTCTTCCCAAACACCGGAGGAGGAGATAGAGGAGTATGTACAAAAGGCGGAAAATTATTTTGAAGACAAAGATGCCGGTGATCTCAAAAAACTCATAGCCGGGGATTACCAGGACACAAGAAATCTGACCCGGCAGGATATCCGCCGCATTCTGGCCGGATATTTTATGCGCAACCAAAAAACATTTATCCTCTCCAACATGGATGAGCTGAGTTTTTCCAATGAAGATACCACGGCCGACTTTCGCCTCTTTGCCGCCCTTTCCTCACAACCGTTGGAAGAGAACGACCTTCAGTTGCTCGATGCCAGTTGCTATCTGCTGAGCGGCACCTTACGCAAAAACGGCAAATGGCTCTTAACAACCGCGGAACTCAAGAGAATCCCCTTGGACGAGTTTGTCGGCAGCTTCAACTAATATCAAAACCGCTGCCCACCGCCGTCCCTAATTGATATCTGACTGCCTCAAAGTGGTATTGGAGACCAAAGCGTAGTATTTTTTTGGCCCTCTTGAACCATCGGCCATGTCTCCTGAGCGTGTCAAAACATGGCAGGTCTGCAGGACCAGAGTAGCAGGATTTTGGGCAGGCAATGAAAAAAGGGATACAGCAATTACGCTGTATCCCTTTATTTTCAATGGCGGGGCCGACGAGACTCGAACTCGCGACCTCCGGCGTGACAGGCCGGCATTCTAACCAACTGAACTACGACCCCGCATGTCGTCGTATATGGTGGGCGGAACAGGGCTTGAACCTGTGACCCTCGGCTTGTAAGGCCGATGCTCTCCCAACTGAGCTACCCGCCCGCTTGTTCAAGCGTGGATGAGTATTTACCAATTTCGCTTATCCTCGTCAAGCAAAAAAGGAAATAAAAAATTAATGTTGAGTGTCCTGGGTATTGGCGTCTATTTCATTATAAACACTGGCTCCGGCAGCGTTTTTGAAAAGCGAGCCACCTTCCTTGACAACGATTGCATAGTCAAGGACTTCGTCCATGTGATCGACAAGGTCAATGGTCAGACTTTTACGGATGGTCGAGGCCACATCCTTAAGATCACGTTCGTTTTCCTTGGGGAGGAGTACATGGGTGATATTGCCCCTTTTGGCGGCAAGCAGTTTTTCGGTGATGCCGCCGATCGGCAGAACCCTGCCGCGCAGGGTGATTTCTCCTGTCATGGCCAGCTTATGCCGCACCGGTGCCTTCAACAGCGCCGAAACCAGCGTCGTCGCAATGGTAATGCCTGCTGACGGTCCGTCTTTGGGTATGGCCCCTTCGGGTACGTGGATGTGAATATCAAGCTTTTGGTAAAAATCGTCATCCAGGCCGAGGATATCGGCACGCGACCGGACATAGCTGAGTGCCGCCCGTGCCGACTCCTGCATGACATCGCCGAGCTTGCCGGTTATGATCAACTTGCCGTTGCCCGCCATCAGTGTCGCCTCTATCTGCAGCAACTCACCGCCCACCTCGGTCCAGGCGAGCCCGGTGGTCAGTCCCACCGAGTCTTTTTCTTCGGCCAGCCCGTAGCGGAACCGTGGCGTCCCCAGATATTTTAATATCGATTGCAGGGTGATGCGGTATTTCTTGTCCTTGGTTTTCTTCTTGAGCCTGTCGCGGGCGATCTTGCGGCAGAGCGAAGCGATGGTTCTCTCCAGGTTTCTGACGCCGGCCTCCCGGGTATAACGCCGGATAATCTCGAGAATCGCTCCTTCGCTCAGTGTTATATCGTTTTTCTTGAAGCCGTTTGCCTCAAGCTGCTTGGGCACCAGGTAGCCTTCGGCGATTTTCTGCTTCTCCTCTTCGGTATAGCCGTTTATGGAAATTATCTCCATTCTGTCCTGTAGCGGTGCGGGAATACCGTGAAGACTGTTGGCAGTAGTGATAAAAAACACTTCGGAGAGATCGTAGTCGAGGTCGAGATAATGATCGTTGAAGGCGACGTTCTGTTCCGGATCGAGCACCTCGAGCAGGGCGGAAGAAGGATCGCCCCGAAAATCCATGGACATCTTGTCCACCTCGTCGAGACAAAAAACCGGATTGGAAACACCGGCCTTCTGCATGGACTGGATAATTTTACCGGGCATGGCACCGATATAGGTCCGCCGGTGTCCCCGG
>CAKZOA010000075.1 GCA_937132035.1 uncultured Desulfobulbaceae bacterium
GGCTGCGTAACCATAAGGCAAACCCGAAAGAATGTTATATTAGGATATAGAACGAAATGCCAAAGGACGGAGTGAATGAGAGGTTTTCCATTAATATCGCCATCGTGGGTGGCGGCCGGAACTGCCGTTTTTTTCTCGATCTGATCAATGATTATCCCTCTACTATTTTTAACATCAAAATACTAGGCGTGTGCGATAAAAACCCCGATGCAGAGGGGATGCTGCTTGCCGAACAGATGGGCATATATACAACCGACAATCTCGACGATCTGCTGAATATCGACCAGATTGATAGTGTCCTGGAACTGACCGGTAAGCGGCATGTGCTCCTTGAAATCAACCGGTTAAGGCCTAAGGGTGTCGGCGTCCTTGAGTTCAGAGCCAACAGAATAGTGCACAACTTCATGGATATGATGAGTCAGCGGCTGCAGTCATTCGAACAGAGGCTCATTGCCGAGAAGACATTTTCCAACTTATTGATCGAGCAGAGCACGACGCCCATTATCTTTATCAATACGGATTTCACCATTGTCTATGCCAATGACGCCTATCTCAATACGGTGAAAAAGCCTAAAGATAAGGTCATCGGCGCCCATTGCTATGAAATTTCCCACGGAGTAAACACCCCCTGTTCGAGTGCCTATCCCGGGGTAAAATGCCCCATGCTTGAAACCCTGAGGACCGGCAAGGATGTCCATGTCATCCATGACCATCCGGGACCGGACGGTCATCGGGTGTACTGCGACCTGACCACCTATCCGATCAAGAATGATGCCGGGGATGTTACACAGGTGATTGAGTTCTGGCGGGATGTTACCGCTGAATTTTCGAACCGGTGGAGCAAGAAGACCAAAGAGTTCGAATCCAATGTCCAGCAGATGATCCAGGAAGACCGAATGATCTCTCTGGGAAAGCTGGCGGCAAGTGTCGCCCATGAAATCAACAATCCTATCCAGGGCCTTTTGACCTTCTGCGAGTATATGCTGGACGTTTTGACCGCCGGTCCTCCGACAGAAGAGTCCCTGGAAGAATTCAAAGGCCACCTGCAACTCATGTCCACGGAACTGGAGCGTGTAGGGAGTATCGCCTCCGGACTCCTCTCTTTTGCCCGGGAGTCGGGGGTGGAACATACCCATGTCGATGTAAACAATGCCCTGGATGCGGCGCTTTCCCTGACTCGCCACAAGATGAAACATGGGAATATCAGACTGACGACAGAGCTGTACCCGACCCCGATCATGCTTGTAGGGGATATCAACCAGCTTCAGCAATGCTTTTTGAACCTGATTTTGAACGCCATTGATTCCATGCCTGAAGGAGGGGAGCTGTCGGTGACATCCACGATGGATGGAACAGCGGAAAAGGCCTGGGTCAGAATTCGGGATACCGGGTACGGCATCCCGGAAGAGGTAAAGAACAACCTGTTCGATCCTTTTTTTACCACAAAAGATGAGGGCAAAAACACCGGACTGGGACTGTCCATTGTGTACGGGGTCGTTAAAAATCACAGGGGGACGGTGAAGATCGACAGCCGGGAGCGAGAAGGAACAACATTTACTCTGAGCTTTCCTGTGATTCCTTACGATGACCCAAATCCTTAAGGGGGGAGCATGGAACCTAAATTGAGACTCATGATTGTGGACGACGAGCTGATTGTCCGGGAATCTCTTTTGAACTGGTTAAGAAAATACGGCCATGAAGTAGATACGGCAGCCTCCGGTTCGGAGGCGTTGGAAAAGATAGAGCAAAAGCCCTTTCAGCTCTTGTTTGTGGATATTAAAATGCCGGGGATGGACGGCCTTGAATTGCTTGAAAGGGTAAAGAAAGAATACCCAGACACCCTGGTGGTCATCATTACTGCTCACGGTTCCATTGAAAGTGCGGCCAGAGCCATGCGTGCCGGTGCCAGCGACTATCTGATGAAACCGTTTAAGCCGGACCAGCTCTCCCTGGTGATGGAGAGAATATTCAACCAGCAGAAAATTACCTCGGACTATCGTTATGTCAAAGGATGCCTGGATCAGATCACCCGGTTTGACAATATCATCGGCCAGTCTCCCCCCATGGAAAAACTCTACGCCTTAATCCTGGAGGTGGCCCAGAGCGATGCCTCCGTACTGATCACCGGAGAAACCGGCACCGGCAAAGAACTGGTGGCAAAGGCCATCCATGCTAAAAGCCCCAGGGCACAGCTCCCCTTTGTTGCCATCAACTGCGGTGCTTTGCCGGATGCGCTCATGGAAAGTGAATTGTTCGGCCATCGAAAAGGGTCCTTCACCGGGGCAGAACATTCCAGAAAGGGTTTTCTAGAAGTAGTTTCCGGCGGCACCCTCTTTCTGGATGAAATCGGAGATATCAGTGCAAAAATGCAGGTGGACCTGCTTCGGGTTCTGGAGGATAAGACGATTTTCAGCGTCGGCAGCAAAACCCCTGTTAAGGTAGATTTCCGTCTGATTTCGGCTACCCGGAAAGACCTTGAGAAGTGCATTGAGGAGGGAAGCTTCAGGGAAGACTTCTTTTATCGTATCAATGTAATCATCATACACCTGCCTTCCCTGCGGGAACGAAAAGGGGATATCCCCCTTCTTGTCGATCATTTCATGGCAAAGTACAGCCATGAAACCACAAAGCATGTGGACAGGATAAAGCCGGATGCCCTTTCTCTGTTAAACGCATATAATTGGCCAGGAAACGTCAGGGAACTGGAAAATGCCGTTGAACGGGCAGTTGTTCTCAGCAAGTCCCGGACACTTGATGCCCGGGATTTTTCATTTCTCAAGCCGGCGCATGCAGCCCCATCCTCGCCCCAGACGTTAAAAGCGGTACAGGAATCGCATATTCTCAGGATACTTGATGAACAGGACTGGCAGATTACCCGGTCGGCAGAAATTCTTGGTATCAACCGCGTGACCCTCCATAAGATTATTAAACGGAACAACTTCAGCAAAGGGACATGAAAGAACAGATCGGAGTGGTTCCGTTAGGCGAGGTTCCGACACTGGCCATCGAGGTGATCGCGGCCAATATTACGGCGTATTACAAATTACCTGCAGATATCCTGCCCATGCTGCCTATCCCCGAGTCTGCCTTTGATAAGGCTCGGCTGATGTATAATGCAGGCATCCTTATCAATGAGCTTGATGCGTTAAATTTTGATGGGTATTTTAAAGTTGTGGGTGTCATATCCAGGGATATGTTTATTCCGATTTTCAACTATGTGTATGGTCAGGCAGTGCAAGGCGGCAGCCTGGCTTTAATATCGCTCTTCAGGCTGAACAGGAACGCCGACGGATCAACACCATCGGCTTCCCTGGTTTTCGAGAGGGCGGCCAAGATCGCGCTTCACGAACTTGGCCATCTGTTCAACCTTTTCCATTGCAACGAAATCAAATGTATCATGCACTTTTCAGGTGCCATCGAGGATCTGAACAAGATCCCCTTTTACCTGTGCCGGGACTGTGCAAGACGGCTGCCGCGATAAGATCCCCTCATTTCTTTGCACTCCCGAGAAATGTCTTTGCAAGGCGGTCCCATCCAATCTCGGGAAAGCTTGCATAGATATCATCCACTGGGTCGCCTCCAGCGGCAGCCAGGTTCTGATATTCAGGCCCGAGCAGACGCAGGAGCCTTTGGCTCTCCTTGTCCGTCCATTCAAGACTGTCTTTTCCGTAAAAAAGCCCCCTGAGATTCAGTTTGGGCATTTTGGGCTCAAGGATACAGAGCCATCCCTCATTGTAAGGATCCTCATGAACGATTTCCGGATGCTCCTGGACTCTATTGTTAATTGCCAGCACAGTCCCTGTCACGGGAGAGCGTACTTCGGCTTCGTTATCTGAGCGGGAAAAGGTAAGTCCTGCTTGGTTTTTTTTCAGGGTGGCGCCCAGAGGGGGGAGGGAAATATTTGATGGAGAGCCGAAGAGCTTGACCATGAAGTCGTCAAACCCGATCTTTACCCGACCGCCGTGTTCGAACCGGGCCCAAGTATGCCCTTTATGATAGTAATACTCGTCGGCCAGAAGGTAGCCGGATGATTTCACACAGGCCACTTTTTCCTCCAGCAAAGCCATGTCCTCATCATCGATCATCTGGTCATAGGCGCAGTGATTACATTCATAATTATTGACACAGACCTTTGCTGCAGTAACCCGACCGGTCAGCGCATGACGGCAGGGAATGTTTGTATGATTATAGACATCTTTCACATTATTTGCCCAACCGGATCTCGGCTTTTTAGAGTCTGCACTGAAAGTCTTCTTCATGGCTATGTCAAACGGGCACGTCCGGCAGTCGTACACATTGTCGCACAGCCTGGACTGAATCATTCCCGTCTTCGACCAGATGCATTCTTCTTCAATTACCTGGAACCCTTTGATGATGTTTTTCTGTGTTTTGGCTTTGACGTTTTTTTTCTGTTCTTTTAATGGCATGCTGCCCTCCTTCTTAACTGATAAGTAGTTATGGGATATTAGGTTATGGAATGTTACCTTAGGAATGCAATCCTTATTCGTCGGCCAAAAGGTGAACCATATGATTTCAATCAAGCCGGCTGTGCACCCATGAAATCCATGTCCTGATCGTCGAGCATCTGGTCATAGGCACAGTGATAGCATTCATAATTTTTGGTACAGACCTTGTGTGCACTGATCCGCCCGGTCAGCACATGACGGCAGGGATTGGTTGTCCATTTATAGATGTCTTTTACATGCTTTGCCCATCCAGCGCTTCTTCTTGTGGATGCTGCTTTGACGGTCTTCTGCATGGTTCTGCTGAACGGGTAGGTTCGGCAGTCGTATACATTGTCGCCCAGCCTGAAATGAACGATTCCCGCCTTCGACCAGATGCAATCGCTTCCAACTCCCTGGACCCCTTTGACGTTTTTTTTCTGTTCTTTCAGTAGCATGTCGGCCTCCTTTCTCTGATAAGTTGGTATGGGTAGATACCTTTTACCTTTAGTAATGCAATCCTGGTGCCATAGAAAAAAAGATACCGAAGTCAGGAAATTACTCTTTTAAAACAAGACCTTGCATGGGTCATGAGTGGGGAAGTGTAAAAAGGATTATGCAAAGCTACGGGGAACGGCGTAGCTTTTTGCTACGTTATGGAATTGGTCTTTAAAGAAAAAAGGGTAAAAGGGTGATAAACAGGGGGTTTGGCAAGTGTTGCGAAAAGCTACTTGCCTGTAGTGTTTTTTTTTCACTCTCTACTCGTTCACCCGTTTTAACTGATATTTGCCATGAATCGCCACTGGTTTTGTAGACACTTTTCAGTTAAGTACTTCTGCATAATCTCTTAATAGTTCGGATTTATCTTGTCGATTTTAGATAATTACAAAAATATCTAAGTAGAAAGTATTCCCAGATCAGTTGATTTCACCAACTGTTCACCGATATTAATAATGTCACAATGCAGGTAATCAGCCAGGGTACTGGAAAATGTTTCCTGCTACCCCTGGAATGACTTTTGAAATTGCTGAAGGACCTGTGGCTGGCAACGCTAACCGTTATAGCAAATCCTAAAATTTTCACTATTCCTGTCAGGTTCATGTTACAGGTTGCAGAGGAAAGTGGACGTGAGAAGCCCAGGGTTTCTATGCCATTTCAAAAGGTAAGAAAGGTTAGGGGAAGGAGATAATATTAGCCTGAGCAAAACCCCGAAGGCATAACTTTGCCTGGTTGCATCGGCACTTGAGGAGGTGGCCATCATTTCTTGACCACTCCAAACGGAAATGGGGAGAGGTCGGTTTTATTGTGAGTGTTTCTCTTTCTGGATCTTCCGTCTAAAGCGTACTTTGCTTCTGTTGTCATCTTGAATCATGCAGCTGCATGCAGTGGTTTCGGTACCGGAAATACGAGCTCTGAATCCACTGCCCGGCTTGTCCCGGATTGCGGCCTTCGCCGTAATGACAAACGGTACTCTACAGCCACCTGCCAGAGGAGCCTCCTGCGGCAGCAAACATTTCTGTCTACAGCCACCTTGAGGCTATGAGTTCGCTCATATCGCAAGAACCCTTATTGTGGCAAACAGGATATCTGATGCGGGCGGGTGAGCGACTGCAAGGAGACTCCGAGCCTTGCCGAGATCGCCACATTCTCGGTATTTTCTGACTACATGGAAACAGCCCGGCCTGCTACAGGCGCATGCGGGGAAGTTGACGGCTCAGGAAGAAATGATCTTTCTGCTCGTCTCCTTGAACTTGTTGACGTCCAGCGGCTTGTAGAAATATTGGAGGTCGTGTTCCTCAAAGAAATTGCGTCTTTCAGAAGACAGGGAACCGGTGGTGAAGAGAAACCTCTTGGTGATATTGGGGAAGCGCTTGACGCATTCGTGGTAGAAGCTGAGGCCGTCCATGAGGGGCATGTGTACGTCACAGATAATGAGTTTGCAGTACTTCTCCTTGATGATGGCAAGGGCTTCGACGCCGTTGCCGGCGACGTTGATATGACCGTCGCGCTCGAGGACGAAGCGGAAGAGATCGACGATTATCTTGTCATCATCGGCGATGAGGATGTTTTCCTTGCGTGGTGAGGACATGATGTTTGCCTCCGGGTTCCCATCATGACGGGGCTGCTGCAGGATGACAGCTGCTGCTCTTCGATCCCTTTGTCATTATATCAGTACTATATGCATATTTTACGGCAATACCACGTAAAGTGGCGACAATAGAATGGCTGCGGCGAGCCGTGGGGTGTCTGCGGTGGTGATTGTCGATGGCGGAAGATGGGCGTCCGGCCATGGCACCTGTCAAAAAAATCAATAAAAACGATACACTGTATGGCGTGATCCGGGTATCGCTACGGCTAGCGGGAGTTATTTGATCCCATATTCCTTGATTTTATTGAGCAGCGTCTGGCGGGCAATTCCCAGTTTTTTCGCCGTCGCGCTCTTGTTGTGGTCGTTTTTCTCGAGGGTGGCCCTGATCACCTCCCGCTCGACATCGCGCAAGGTAAAATCCTCCTTGGCCTCGGTTACGGCCTTCTGGGGCGCGAACCCCTGGGGGAAAAACTGCGGCGGCAGTTCCCGCGGGGTAACCTGTTCTCCCAGACAGAGAATGGTCGCCCGTTCTATGGTGTTCTCCAGTTCGCGGATGTTGCCGGGCCAGTCGTACTGCATCAGCAGACTGAGCGCCTCCGGATGGATGCTCTTAATGTCCTTTCGGTTTTTCAGGGCATAGCGCTGCAGAAAGAACTGGGCGAGTTCGGGGATGTCAATGCTTCTCTCGCGCAGGGCCGGCAGGTGGATGGGAATCACCGACAGCCTGAAGAAAAGATCCTGACGGAAAGATCCTTCCTCTATCATGACCTGCAGGTCCTTATGGGTCGCGGCCAGCAAGCGCACATCCACGCTGATGGTTGAATTGCCGCCGACCCGTTCGAATTCGCCCTCCTGGAGAATGCGCAGGATCTTTGCCTGGGTGGCCAGGCTCATGTCCCCTATCTCGTCGAGGAAAAGCGTTCCTTTGTCGGCCAGTTCGAAGCGGCCTTTGCGTTTTTCCGAGGCGCCAGTGAAGGCGCCTGCTTCGTGTCCAAAGAGCTCGCTCTCCAGCAGATTTTCATTGAGTGCAGCGCAGTTGAGTTTGATAAAGGCAGCATCTTTACGCAGGCTGTTGGTGTGCAGGGCGCCGGCGATCAGCTCCTTGCCGGTACCCGACTCGCCGGTTATAAGTACGGTGGAATCCGTCGGCGCCACCAGTTGCAGGGTGGCGAACATCTCCTGCATGGCCGGACTCTTGCCGATGATACTGCCGAACTGGTGTTGCTCGTTGAGCTGCATCTTCAAAGACCTGTTTTCTTCATCCAGCGCCCTGTAGTTCAGCGCCCGCGAAATAGTAAGCTTCAGTTCCTCGATATCCACCGGCTTGGTGACATAATCGAAGGCGCCTTTTTTCATAGCCTCGACGGCGCTCTCGACGGAGGAGAAGGCGGTGATGACGATCACCGGCACCGTGATGCCCTTCTGGAGCAGGCCCGTGAGGGTGGTTATGCCGTCCATGCGCCTCATCTTCAAGTCGAGAAGGATGACGTCAATCTCTTCCCGGCGGAGCAGGGGGAGGACCCTGTCGCCGTCGTCCGCCTCCAAAACAGCGAAGCCGGCGCTTTCCAGATTCACCTTGAGCATGGTGCGGTGGCTGTGGTCATCATCGACGATAAGGATGGACTGCTGTTGTTGTACCATTGCGTTCTCCTTGACTATTTCGGCAGGCGAATGGTGATGATGGTCCCTGTTCCCGGGGCCGTTTCAACTTCGAAGCTGCCGCCGTGCTGTTCGACAATCTGGTGAGAGACGGCCAGGCCGAGGCCGGTGCCGGTTTTAAGCGTGGTATAGAAGGGATCGAACATCTTCTGTCGCACCTCTTCGCTCATACCGCAGCCGTTGTCGGCGATGCTGAGAAGGACCATTTGCTCCTCCTCCCGGCAGGCGAAAGTGACCTCGCCGCCAGCCTCAATGGCGCTGATGCTGTTCTTGAGAAGATTCATCAGCACCTGGAGGAGCAGATCCGGATCCGCCTTGACAGTGGTGCCGATGGTCTTTGGCCAGTGCAGGGCAATGTCCTTGCTGGTGAGATCGGCTGCCATCAGGGAAACGGTCTTGCTGAAGAGTTCGGCGATCTCAACTCTTTGCAGTTGCGGTTCGCGCGGTCGTGAAAACTGCAGCAGGCCGGAGATGGTCTGGTTAAGCCGGTCGATCTCGCTGATCATCAGCTCGGCGTATTTGTCGCTGCCCTCGTCATTTTCGGCGCGGCTGCCGAAGTACTGGGCAAAGCCGCGCAGTGTTCCCAGGGGGTTGCGGATCTCGTGGGCAATGCCTGCGGCCATCTTCCCCAGGGCGGCCATGCGTCTTGAGCGCTCGAGCTGCAGCTCCATTTCCTTTATGGAACTCATGTCGCGCAGGATCAGTACCTTTCCTATCTCCTGGTCTTCATCGTCGAAAAGCGGCGAACAGCTGAGGCGCAGCGGTATGAGTCTGCCTGAGGCCGTGGTGCATTCGGTCTCCTTTTCGAGCAGACTCGAGCATGAATCTTTTACCGATGACGGACAGTCCGGCAGCACTTGGCCGATCTCTCGTGAGAGCAGGGAGGCGAAGGACATTTCGAAAAGATTCTCGGTCTGACGGTTGCAGGAGACGATGCGGTTGTCGGCATCGAGAGTGATGAGGCCCACTGGTATGGATTCGATAACGTTGTCGGTATAGAGCTTGATATTGGCAAGACTTGAGCTGGCGATGCGCATCTTCTGGTAGAGGAAGATAAAGTAGAATGCGGCGCTGCCCACCAGAAAAAGTATGGCCCCCATAAAGATGGCATGACGGACATCTTGCTCTCGGGCCGCGTCGAACTGGTGGGTGAGCAGGCCTACGGAAAGTATCTTCTTGCCGCTGCTGCCAGGTCTGGTCCTGCTGGTACCGGGAGCGTGCATATGCATGCGCATTGGTGCGATGTCTATTTCGAAGACCTTGGAGAGGGAGAACACCCCAGCTTTTTTGTCTAATCTGGTAATTGTCGTGTTTCCGGCCATTATGGTTTGCAGCTCTTCTTCCTGAAAGGGCGGCCGCGGCGGCCTGCCGACACGTCTGCCGGCATCGCCTTCGATATCGCTGATGCTTATATAGAGGATATCGGGATCCTTGGCGTATTCATTGAGCAGGGTATGCAGCGGGTCGCCCACACCCATGTGCTGCATCATGGTCACCCTGCTCCCGGCTTCGATCGAGCGCATGATCGCCTCGCCCTTGTCGTGCAGGAATTTCTCCATGAGCTGCTGCTCCCTGTTGATGTTCTGCAGGGTTGAAAAAATCAGGGTCACCGCCAGGATCGTCGCGGCAAAAAGCAGGCCGAGCACCGCTCCGGAAAAACGGAATGGTTGCGAGGAGCGTGGTATTCTTTCTGGAGGGTGCCTAGTGTTGTTCATAGTAACCGAAGACCAGCCGATGGATTTCAACGGGAGCGGCCCTGAGTGATAAAAACTGTCGTATCCGGGGTCTATTCAGATGTTCCCTTGATTTATGCAATCACCGGGCCATGTGGGCAGGCTCGAGGCAGAGAGATCGCTGGACCGGCCCGGCTTACGCCGATGGTGCCTGGAAACAGTGTATGCAGCTGTCCACCCTTTGTACAGGGGTGCGGCGAGTCTGTCCAGAAAATAGGCAGCGGTGTGGGTAGCTCGTCACTGCTGATCCTGCTGGTGGTGGCGGCAGTATTTTTCCTGTGGCGCAAAAGGTCTCTGTTCGGAGATCGCAGCAGGGGCGGAGTCCTGATATACTTCCGGAAAAGAACGCTGAAGCTGCCTGGATGCAGTATTTGTTCAGCACTTCCTCGACTTTGTGTGGGAGAACGGGGAGAACGCCTTTTTTTTCCGGCTTGTGGTTGAGGCGGAGAGGTGAGTCGTTCTCGATATTCGCGCGGAGATGATGGCAAAGGCATTATTGTAATACAGAGGAGTTGGCTGCGGGTCAGGTGGTGGTGGTAGTGCGATGCTGGTGCATGGCCTCAATTTCTTCCTGCAGTTGCCTGATTTTCGGTTCCCACTCTGGATAATCCTGCAGATATTCGTGCAGCCTGTACTCTCGCTCCTCGCTGTACCAGTCCTCTGTTTCAGGTCTGCAGTGACTGTAGCCGGCGTGTATGCAATACTCTCTGTCCGTTGGATTATAACGGAGAAAAATCCAGACCTGATTTCCGGTACCCTTGTTTCGTGTATACACCGTGCGTGTGATCATCTTGTTGTGGATCCTCCTGGCGAATGCATGTCGCAATGTCCGGGGTGCTGCGGCTGACTAAACAGTTGACGATGAACCATGATAAACGGCCGGTATATGATAGGGAAGCGGAAAAATCGTCGCGGTTATATTATGTTGGGAATATATAGTGAGACTGGTGCCTCCAGAGAAATAAAAAATACTTAACAAAAGCATAAGTAAAAATTATTAAACTGTTGCCGGCAGGAAGAGTACATTGAAAAATCCACTGGTGAAGGTCTGTCGACAGGAGTAAGGTGGAATCGTGCGATAAAAACTCAAATTTATTTTGGAGGC
>CAKZOA010000076.1 GCA_937132035.1 uncultured Desulfobulbaceae bacterium
CAGGTCCTGTTTTTCGACGATAAGCCTATCGACGTCAGTCTTCCCATTTTCGTCAATCTGGAAGTGACAAAAGCCGATCCCTGGGTCAAGGGCGACACATCGGGCAGCGACACCAAACCGGTGACCGTACAGACCGGGTATGAACTGCAGGTTCCACCCTTCGTCGAGGAAGGCGACAAAATTCAGATCGACACCAGAACAGGCCAGTACGTTACTCGAGTCAAAGAGTAATAGATGCTGACCTGCGGGGAGCTGCACCTCCGTGCAGCTCTGTTCCGGGCAATCCGGGGACATTTCGTCTCGCAGCAGTTTCTCGAAGTAGACCCCCCTATCCGTCAATCGGTCATCATTCCCGAGGCCAACATTGTGCCGCTGCGCGCCGAGGAGGAGTTTCTCCAGACCTCGCCCGAGCTGTATATGAAGAGGCTGCTGGCCAGCGGCAGTCCGAAGATCTTTCAGTTATGCCGTTGTTTCCGCAAAGAAGAGATGGGCCGGCGGCATCTTCAGGAATTCACCATGCTCGAGTGGTATCGTCAGGGAGGCGATTATCTCGACCTGATGGAGGATTGCTGCCGACTCGTTCGCTACTGCATCGAAGAGATCTGCACCACCGGCAGCCGCCGGGATGGGGAGCTGATACCGCTGCGGGAAAAAACAGGGGCGGCGCTTGCCATACCCTGGCAGAAAGTAACGGTGGCCGATGCCTTTGCCAGGTGGTCGCCACTGGAGCTCGAGCGTTGCCTGGCCGAAGATCTTTTCGATGAAATGCTGGTTGAGCATGTGGAGCCGCATCTGGGGGTGGATGTACCCTGTTTTCTTTATGACTATCCCGGCTCCATGGCCTCGCTGGCCCGGAAGAAAGAGGGTGACGACGGTGTGGCCGAACGCTTCGAGCTTTACTGGCAGGGGATTGAGCTGGCCAACGGTTTCTCCGAACTCACCGATACCGATGAACAGCGTCGACGCTTTGAAGGCGAGCTTGCTGTCATTCGACGCCAGCGCGGCGAAGAATGGACAATGCCCGAGAGGTTTCTGCAGGATCTCGGCCAGCTGCAGGAATGTGCCGGCATTGCCTTCGGCGTCGATCGTTTTTTCATGCTGTTGTTGGCCAAGGATGATATCAATGATGCCGTCCCCTTTGGTCGGGATGATCTGTAACGGACGGTATCAGGAAAAACTTCACCGGAAAGGAGGGACATGGATTTTGCAGAGCTGATACGCGAACGCCGCAGCGTACGCGCCTATCGACAGAGAGAAGTGGAGCAAGAAAAGATAGCGGCGTTGATTGAGGCAGTGCGCCTGTCTCCTTCGGCTTCCAATTCACAGCCGTGGAAACTGATAATCGTTGATGATCCGGAAACAAAGGATCAGGTGGCCCGGGCAACCTTCAGCCGGCTCGTTTCCTTTAATAAATTTGTTCCTCAGGCGCCGGTGCTGGCGGTCATGACCGTTGAGCGGCCAAAGATGGTGACCCAGATTGGCGGCAGGCTCAAGGATCGACAATTCCCACTCATTGACATCGGCGTCGCTGCATCCCACCTCTGCCTTCAGGCGGCCGATCTCGGTCTCGGCACCTGCATGATAGGCTGGTTTGACGAGACGCGGATCAGGACCATACTCGGTATCCCCCAGTCGGTTCGTCTCGGTCTTATCGTCACCATCGGCTACAGCGCCGAGGAAGATGTCCGCCGAAAGGTACGGAAAAAGAAAGAGGTAATGAGTTCCTTCAACAGGTATCGTTGAGAAGACGGTTTCGAGAATGTTTTTCTTGGCAAAGTTTTGCAGCCATGAACGCTAATTTGCACCTGAGTAAAGCATGTTTATGATGTAGACATGCCAGGTGGCTGCTTTGCGGATCCCAAACATTTCATGATAAATGACCTGCCATTCTTCGTCGCTACTGTGACTGGAAAGCATAAGTGTTGTCAATGACAACTTTTCTCGACTGACAGACATTCTCAACGCGTGAAAAATTGGGCTTACCGTTGGTGCCTGCAAACCATAGTGGTACGATGCATATCTTTACCCAAGACGGGGGCTTTTATGGCAACTTTACCCGTTTGCAACATAAGGAGGTCATTCTGATGGCAAAATATGAAGTTATTACTCCCAGCCAGGCTAGGGAAGAGGTTGAAACCAACGACGCCCTTCTTGTCTGCGCCTATGAAAGCGAGGAAAAATTCAAGAGCAATGCCCTGCAAGGAGCAATTTCCTTACATAACTTCAAGAGGAAAGAAGCGAGCCTGCCCAAGGAAAAAGAAATTATCTTCTACTGCAACTGAAAAGGCAATGGATCTTCTGCTGGTCAAGCAGAAAAACTGGCTGAAAAGGGTTTTATGAAGGTAAAGGTCATGGACGGGGGCACCGATGCCTGGAAAGACCAGGGATATCCGTTTATGCTCTAGCCGGTACCTCTCAGAGCATAGCTAAGGGGTGTTCCAGCCAGGTGCCGGCCGCGCAAGGCGGCCATTCATGACGGTAAGGGCGTGGAAGTCAGAGCCGGTACTTGTTTTTCATCTCCTCATAGACCAGGGTCGAGACCTGCCTGATGACATTGCCGCGTGTGCGCATCCAGGCACCGTAGTTCTTGGCGCGGCTGCTTTTTTCGATGATACCGACGATGGCATAGGGGTGGCTTTTCCCGTTTTTACCGCGGAGGACGAGTATCCCCATGTCGCCGCAGAGATGAGCAGTGGAGCCGGTTTTATTGTAGACGATGGTACCCCTGGGAATGGGGGTGCCGTCGTAGAGACGGTCGCGCCCGGGCAGAGACATCAGTCGGCGCATTTCTTTACTGTAGGGCAACTTGCTTTTCCACAGTGCCTGTAGAAACCGGATATAATCCGAAGGGATAGCGCTGTTCTTGTAAGTTCTCCCTCCAGGAGGGATATATTCAACAATCCTGGTACCCTTAAAGATATGGCTGTAATGTTTACGCAGAATTTCCTGGCAACGGGCGGGGCCGCCAGCCATTTTGATAACCCAGTTTGTCGAGGCATTGTTGCTATGCTGAATCATGGCCTCCATGTTTCGTCTGCTTCTGGGCCCATAAAGGAGTTTTCCTTCCCGTACTTGATGGAAAAAAGCAAGTGATATGAATGGTTTGACCATGCTGGCGGCTTGGAAAACTTGATTTGTGTTGATGGTAACCAGGCTTTCTTCTCTGCTTAGATCGTATACCACCCAGCTGGTTCTCTCGTCTCTTGCCAGGCTGCCCTTGCGGCGCAACTTTTCAATCAATTCCTCAATATTTTTTTCAAAGTACGGAGTGGAGGGAGTGGGGAGAGCATAGGTTTTTTTCACCATGCGGGGTGTCAAGGCCACAATAGAGCGGTTCACCCGATGTGCCGCCAGAGCCTCCTGCTCTTCGTCAAGCTCCACTGGTTGTATGACGTCCGGCGTCTCGGTAGCCTCGGAGAGATGACTCGACTCCCCGTATACCACCGGGCTGTTTACCTCCGGTGTTATTGATGTGTCGATCCGTTTGGATTTAAGCAGCCTGGCATGCCTGCGGGCCACTGTATTGGTAGAGGCTCGGTCGCCCATTCGTCGGTAGACAAGCGAATAGCTTTGGGCGTTGGCCTGCATGATGTAGAGTTTTTTGCCGACTTCTTCGCCGAGGTAGCTGTAAATGCGGTTATAGTCTTTTTTCAGGGCTTCAAGATTGGGGCCAAAACCATAACTGACATTGTACAATTCATGATAGCCGCGGTCTTCAACTGCACGGCATTCAGCCAAACCTTCCCGTTGAAGGATGGCGCTGTGTTTGATTGCGGTCTGCAGGGCCGTCAAGGCATTCCCGTTCAAATTGTAGATGATGCCGTATTGGCCTTTGTCGCGGCCAACAATTTGAAACCGCAGGAGTTCGTCACCTTCAAAAACCTCGCTGAGCTGCTCCTGATAATCAAGGACATTTTCCAGGCTGCTATCCCAGATATAGGCGATGTCATATTCAGTATTCTGAGCCCAAAGGGAGTACGGGAGGCAAAGGGTGAGCAAAACTGTTGCGGTAAGACGAAGCATAATAATATGTGAACGTAGTATGTTAAGCGATTTTCAGCAGGTGTAATGCTGATATGTTTATCTTTGTTTTTCGAAGGCAAAAAAATCCCCGAATTCTCCCTAAAAAGCAAGAACTCTTTTTTGTCGCGGTATGCCATGAGAACCCCATAGGCATCCCCATTGTAACGGAGACGTCCAAGAAAGCAAAACCTTCTGCTGGAATATTCGCTGGAGCGGAGCAAGAACGTCCGAGTATGCTGCTATCATGTTTTTTTCTTTTTCTGCTGGCGCCGGTGAAAGGTCTCCTCAAAAATTGTCCTCTGGCGGATGCGCTCGGATGGTGACGGCAGATGAATTTTTTTTCCGCTGCGATCGAGACCGCTGACGAACATAGCCGTTGATAGGGTGCCGGGGGTAGGGGTGAAGTCCTGGAACTGGCGGGCAACCAGCCCAAGCTTTTTGAGGCTGGCGGCACAGGAGGCAGCGCTTTTCGCACTGCTGCCGGGATGACCGGTAATGATGTAGGGCGTCAACTGGAGGTGGTTTTTCCCGCCTGGAGATATTCTCCGGCAATACTCAACGAATCGTTCGAGTACCAGGTGCTTTTCTTTGTGCATGAGACGCAGTACGTTGTCATCGGTATGTTCCGGGGCGATTTTCAGCGACCCCGGTGTATGTTTGAAAAGCAATGCTTTGAGAAGTTTCGGTGTCTTGAGCAGCAGTTCCATGCGCAGGCCGGAAGATATGAAGACGTGGCGAACGCCTTCAATGGTAGAGACATTCTCTAGCAGCGCCAGAGTTCTGACCTCATCGAGGCGAAGATGTTCGCATATTTTTGGATAGAGGCAGTCATGCCGTCTGCAGCCACCGATGCGACAGGAGCTGCCATAGAGGTTGGCGGTGGGGCCGCCGAGGTCGCTGATGGTGCCGGAGAAATCATCCATTCTGCTGATCCGGTGCACTTCTTCAACTACGGAGGGCAGGCTGCGGCTGACGATTTGCGGACCCTGATGTCTGGTTATGGCGCAGAATGAGCAGTTGCCGCAGCAGCCGCGAACCACGGTAATGGAATGACGGATCATTTGCTGGGCGGGAATATGGCCTGCCTGAGGATGTGGTGTGCGGGTGAAGGGCAGGTTGTAGAGCTGGTCGAGCTCCTCTTCACCCAGGGTCCTGGCCGCTGGCTGCTGGAGGATCCAACCACTTTGCTGGCGCTGGGCCAGCAGTTCCCTGGAGCCTGCCCGCGCATGGCGGTCAATACAGAGTTCGGCCTCGAGAAAGAGTTTCCGCTGCTGGTGTATTTCCTCCCAGGCGGGGAGAAGGACAAAAACGTCCGGCGGTGCTGAGGCATAACATTCTTGAAACTGGCGATCGGTGAGCCGCAGACAGGTGCCGTCGATGTTTTCAAAGCTTGCTCGGCGTGCAGCTCTTTCGGCGATTTCCAGCACAGCGTTTTCGCCCATGCCATAGACCAGAATATCGGCCTTGGCGTCGGTCAGTACGGAGCCGCGCAGTCGGTTCTGCTTGTAGTCGAAGTGAACGAAGCGTCGCAGGGATGCCTCGACTCCGCCGAGAATGACGGTAGTGTCCGGGAAGGCGCTGCGTGCCAGGTTGGCATAGACGATACTCGCTCGATCCGGCCGCAGGCGGTTGCTCTTGCTTTTCGTCTGTGAGCGATAAGGGTTGCCGTCTTTGCTGTAGGCGTCGAAATCGCGAACCTTGCCGCTGCCGGAGTAGTTGGCGACAATGGAGTCGAGATTGCCGGCGGTGATGCCGAAGAACAGGCGCGGCCGACCGAAACGACGGAAGTCGTCCGGCCGATCGAAACGAGGCTGCGCCAGGATGGCCACCCGATAGCCGCGTGCCTCCAGCAGCCTGCCGATCAGAGCGACGCCGAAGGAGGGGTGATCGACGTAGGCGTCGCCGGTGACCAGAACAATATCAACCTCCTGCCAGCCGCGTTCGAGACACTCTTTGCGGCTGGCCGGAAGGTGTGAAAGTATATTAGGATGCATAGTATTCGGGACCCAGGGAAACACTGTTATGTCCTGCTGGTGGAGAAGAAAGAGGCAAATTTCCAGGTGAAGATGGTGGAGTGCGGTATGGTGGCACTCTTTTTAACACTGGCAAGAGTATAGGTATATTGCAGCAGCATTTCAACGCATAATCTTCGATGCAGGATGTATTGGGTAAGGATGCCGCCTGAGAGTGGGAAGAGATTTATAGCGTCGACCTTGACAGCTGCGATCACACTGCGATATCATTGGTTGATAGATATGGCCGAAGTGATCGGTTTTCTCTATAGCGACGGATATAGTCGAAATCGGAGGAGGATTTCATGAAAAAAGATCTGAAGAAGGTACTGGCTGGTTTTGGCGTTGCCGGGCTGATCAGTGCCGGCGGCATTGGTTTGCCGTCTACACACGCAGCGAGCGGATGAGCCGGTAAGTCCAGTGCAGGTAGCGCTGATATGACAGAAAAACCAGCCGCCAGCGGCTGAGCAGGTACCAAGGAAGGCGCCGTGAGCGCCGGAGAGGAAAAAAGTGAAGCGGCCATGGAAAAAGCTGGTGATGAGGCCCCAATGAAGGCCGGCGAAGATGAAGTTAAGCCCGAGAAGGACTTGAAAAAAGAACCGGCAAAGAGTGGCTGAAGCGGTTGAGAGAGCGTGCGGTCTGCACGTGAGTTTTACCTGTCGTGGCCGGTGTCCGATGAAGGGGACCGGCCATCGGTTTTTCTCCAGCCGCCGGTAGAAAGACCGTTTTCTCTTCTGACTGAATACACCGTGAGGATTGCGGTTTGGAAACCGATCTTAAAACCGTATACCCGCGTACAGCCACCTGGCTGCCCCCAGGGTTTCGCTGCGCTGAAATAGAAAAACTACCCGAGCTTCTGCTCAAACACCATGAGCTGTTGCGCCAAACACCTTTTCTTGCCGATCTTGCCACTGTCGAACTGGCGTTGCACAGGCTTTCAAGATCACCTCCTCCATTGCCTGAAACAGTTGCCGAGACCATAATCCACCCAGGTCTTGAACTGCTGGAAGTGGAATGGAAAAGATTGCCGGATCACCTGGATGACCCCGAAATCCTGCCGGCTGCGGAGAAATGCCTGCTTTTGCTGCTTCCCGGCAATGAGAACCGGAAGCCGCGCATATTCACAGCCGGTAATGCGGATCTGCTGGCGTTGAAGATTGTTGCCGAGAAGATCGATCCAGAGGAGGCCGCATCCGAAGGCGGGGTAAGTATTGCCGCCATCGAGTCGACCATTGCTGCTGCAGTGGCGAAAGGCCTGCTTCTGGCCCCCCCTTCGAAAATCCGGCGACCGGCAGAATTTTTCAACGACGAGCGGCTTTATCGCCGGTTTTCTTCCTCGCAAATGTTTACCCTGCAGTGGCATCTTACGCAAAAGTGTGACCTTCATTGCCGTCATTGCTACGACCGCAGCCGTCGGGCTGAGATGTCTCTGGGGCAGGGGTTGGGTGTTCTTGAGAGTCTCGATGAATTCCGCCGTCTCAACAATGTCGGTGTACAGGTGAGCTTCAGCGGCGGCAACCCCTTGCTCTACCCACATTTTTTCGAGCTCTATGAGCAAACGGTACGGCGCGGTTTTCAGACCGCCATCCTCGGCAATACGGTAAAACCTTCAACCCTGGAGGAAATAGTTTCCATCGAAAAACCACAGTTCTTCCAGGTCAGTCTCGAGGGCCTGAAAGATCACAATGACTCTATTCGCGGTCCTGGACATTTCGACGGTGTTGTCGGGTTTCTTCGGGAACTGCGGAAAATGAACATCTATTCCATGGTTATGCTCACCCTAACCTCCGGAAACCTCAAAGATGTTCTTCCTCTTGCCGACTTTCTTGGCGATAAAGTCGATCTGTTTACCTTTAATCGGCTCGCCCAGGAAGGTGCAGGGGCTGATCTTGTTCCGGTCAACCCCGCCGAATACGAAGATTTTCTCAAAGACTATCTGGCTGCAGCCGCCCGGAACCCCTGCATGAGCCTCAAGGACAGTTTATTTAACATTCTTCTTCAACGACAGGGAACGGAGCTTATAGGCGGATGTACAGGCTACGGCTGCGGCGCAGCCTTCAATTTCCTCTCACTGCTGTCCGATGGTGAGGTGCACGCCTGTCGGAAGATGCCGTCGCTGCTGGGCAATCTCTTCCAGGAATCGCTGGAGGAAATATATCAGAGTGCGACGGCGGCGAAGTACCGGAGTAGAAGCACCGGCTGCAGACAATGCGAGATCCATCCGGTGTGCGGTGGGTGTCCGGCGGTGAGTCGTGGTTATGGGCTGGATATCTTTTCCGATGTCGATCCCTACTGTTTCAAAAAGAAAGATCCTGCCGTCGGCAATGGCAGCTGAAAACCTTGTGGTCCAGCGTCAGACTGAAAACGAAGGATAAGATAACCGGAAAAGGACAAGCCCGACCTTTTGCAGGTCGGGCTTGTCGTACTCAAAGATGCTGAAGCATCCCTATTTCAAGGTTGATTCTGCAGGAATATATTGCTGCAGTGGACAGTTGCCGCAGCCGGCTTCCGGGAGATCCGTGCCTTTGTGGATGCGATCCACCAATTCGGTAACGGCGGTTTTGCTGTCGGGAAAGATGTGCTTTTTACCGATCTCGTCATAAAGACCGGTACGATGGAGTACGGCAATTACCTGTCCTTTGATACCGCACATGGCAAACCCCATGCCGGCGCTGCGAACACGCTTGACCAGCATCTCCAGGGCTTCCTCGCCCGAGGCGTCCATATCATTGATGCCGCGGGCATCGAGGAGGATATAGCGCAGATCGGGCTGTTCGTTGCGGAATTTCAGCACCTGTTCATCGAGGTAGCTGGCATTGGCGAAAAAGAGGGCGCCGTCGAAGCGCACGACCGATATATGGCGACAACCTTTCAACCGGTAGAACTCAGCGCACTTGAGTACCTTGTCCTCGTGAAGTGAGAGGCTGGCCACCACCGGACGCATGGATTTATAGAGAAAGACGGCCATCGACAGGGCCACGCCGACCATGATGCCTTTGTCGAGATGCGGGGCAAAATAGAGGGTGACGAGGAAGCTGAAGATGGCAATGGCTCCGTCATACCACTGTGCCTTCCAGGAGTGGACAAAACCTTTGACGTTGACCAGGCCGATAACGGCCATCATGATGACCGCAGCCAGCACCGCCTGTGGCAGGTGATAGAGCAGCGGTGTGAAAAACAGCAGAGTAATTACCACCATGATGGAAGTGATCACCGAGGATATACCGGAGATGGCACCCGCCTGAAGGTTGACCGCAGAACGGGAAAAGGAGCCTGATACCGCATAGGAGGAGCCGATGGAGCCCAGGATGTTGGCCAGACCCTGTCCCACCAGTTCCTGGTTGGGATCGAGTTTCTGACCGGTCTGAGCGGCCATGGCCTTGGCAATGGCGATGGCTTCCATGAAGCCCAGCAGCGAGATGATAATTGCTGTAGGCAGCAGTTTCATAAATGTTTTCGGTGTCAGCTCGGGGATGGAGAAGGTCGGCAGGCCCTCGGGAATCGTGCCGACAATGGCACCCCCGCCCATCATTTTCAAATCTTCCGGATTGAGCGGTTTATTGCCGACGCTGAGACGCCAGGTGTTGCCGTCTGTTTCAACTCCGGTGGGGACGGCCTGCTTGGGGTAAAAAGCTAATTCCTCCTGGTCTGCCGCGGACTCGAATTTGAGATTGCGCAGCTCCGAGCGGATAAGGTGCGCCTTGTGCTTGGCCTCGTTGATCTCCAGGGTCAACAAAGAGATCCTGGACTGGAGGTTGATAAGTTCGGGAGTCAGGCCGTGGCCGTCACTGTTCTTTTTCGCTTCATCGACAGCGATGCCGACTTTCGCACGTCTGTCGCCGAGGGTATCTATTTCCCTGACGGACTCGTTGAAGCTTTCGATTTTCGTGGCGATACCGGGCAGGCGAATGGTGGATACGTCGACGCGGGCATCATTGTTGAAATCAAGGAAGTAGGAGAGAATGGTGGTTATGGCCACGGCTACCAGTACGTTGGGTATGCGGGGATTTATTTTTTTCAAGATGACCATGATGGCCACTGCTGCCACGCCGAAAATCAGGGTCGGAAAATGGGTATAGTCAAAGGCCGCCTTGGCGACCCGGGCCATGGTTTCGTAGTGGTGGGGAGCCTTGTCGACATACACACCGAAGAATTTAGAGAACTGCGACGAGGCGATGATAATGGCAGCGGCGTTGGTGAAACCATTGACCACCGGATGCGAGAGAAAGTTTACCACCAGGCCCAGGCGCAGAACGCCAAGGGAAAACTGGAAAATTCCCACCGTCATGGCAAGGACGATGGAATAGGCGATAAATTCGGGCGAACCTGCTGTCGCCAGTGGTTCGAGCGATGCCGCAGACATCAATGAGACAACGGCCACCGGACCAGTGGCCAGCTGTCTACTGGAGCCGAAGAGTGCGGCTACCATCGGCGGCAGGAAAGCAGCATAGAGCCCGTAATAGGCGGGCAATCCGGCCAGCTGAGCATAGGCCATGGACTGGGGAATGAGAACAAGGGCTACGGTAATTCCTGCTATCAGGTCAATCCTGAATTTGCCGGTATCGTATTCCTTGAACCATTCGAGAAAAGGGAAAAATTTATATATCATGACTGAGTACCATATAGTTTCTAGTGTCGCGATTTTACAGGAGGGTGACCTCTCCGGTCTTGAAATCATAATAGGCGGGAACGACCTTGACCCGGTTGTCTTTGACGTAATCGCCGATTATCGGCTCTGAAGTGGCAATCTGCGTTGCCATCATCTCTGCCAGTTCCTTGGCGGCATTATCGACGAGGTCCCCTTGCAGGTCCTTGTCCTTGGCCCTTTTGATGGCCGTCTGAATGGGGGCGGTGAAGGAGGCCATGTGGCCATCGAGTTTAACCTCGCTGGCAACGGCACCAACGGCTCCGCAGCAGGAATGGCTCATGACGATGACCAGCGGCGTACCCAGGTGATGGACGGCGTATTCAATGCTGCCCAGTGTGTGGAAACCAATG
>CAKZOA010000077.1 GCA_937132035.1 uncultured Desulfobulbaceae bacterium
CGCCTTTATCACCTCGATCGGAGTGTCCTGTGCCTGGCCTCTTGCATCGGTAAAGCAGACAGGGCAGCTCATATTACAGCGCTGTGTCACTTCCACCATTGCCATCAGCGGTTTTCGGCAGCCGTTTCTGAACCTGCCGAAATTCATATCATAGGGTCTCTTCAGCATACATGTATCAGACATGCCCTGTGAACCTCCTGCCCTCTTGTGCCATACGTTCGAACTTTGCATAGGCAATGTCTCATGGAATAGAATCAATGACAAAATGAGTTATATCTCTTTCCAAAGAGTGTTGAAGCCATCCTATTATTCCTGAGAATGTCCAGCAGCGGTGCTGGCCTGTCGACTAACATCTTGAAGGGGCCAAAATATCTTGAAAGGGCCGCTAAAAGGGGATAGGCTGCAGGGAGTTGGTGAATTATGAGAAAACTTGGGGAAGTCAGGGAATATTACGCGGTGGCGAACTCCTCTCTCCTATCACTTCAAGGGGCTTCATGAGAAAAACCTGGGCCGGTCTGTTTCTAATTGTGAGTTGTCTGATGTTCTCCTCGTGCTCGTATTTTGCCAATAAGCCGCTGAAGACGCTGGTGTACAAATACGACACTTCGGTTTCGTCAAAAAATCTTTTTGTCTTTATGCGTGGTCTGGGCGGCAGCAATCGGAGTTTTGCCGATGCCGGAATGGTTGAGGCGGTGAAGGTGAGAAAAGTACCCTTTGATATCATCGCCCCCAATGCCCATTTCGCCTACTACTCGGAACGCACCCTGGTTGAGCGGCTGCATGAAGATGTCATTGTACCCGCCACTCTCCAGGGCTATAGGAATATATGGCTGATCGGCGTTTCCATGGGGGGGCTGGGCTCAATGCTGTATCTCAAGGAACGCCCCGAACATATTGACGGTGTGTTTCTGGTTGTCCCCTTTCTCGGTTATGACGAAATTCTCAACGACATACTCGATGCCGGTGGTGTGCGGAGTTGGCAACCGGGAAATTATGATGCGGATGAAGACTGGGAGAGAATGTTCTGGCACTGGATTAAGGATGAAGTCACGGATCGATCGACTATTCCTCTCTTTCTGGGCTATGGCAAAAGCGACGAGTATGTTAAGGGACAGCGACTTTTTTCAACCGTCATACCCCGGGACAGAGTGATTGCCATTGACGGTGGCCATGACCTCGCCACCATCATTTCACTGTGGAACAGATTCCTCGATAGGGAGTTGTATAGAAAGTGAAGGGGTAGGGAGGAAAATTTGTTTTTGGCCATGGGGAAAAGTGCGAAAATTGCCGTTTTTGCTCTCTTCCGCTATTCCGCTGCATCAGCAGATCTGTTCAAAAGCCAAGAGAGGGTTTTTTCCCAAGGGATATTTCTGATGATATCGCTGCACTTGACAACGGGTTCATTTACCTGAATCTGCTGTCCCCCAGTTATAGTTACGTTTGATATAATTGAGTATCAGTGAGGATTCCGCACTGATCACCCCATCTATTTTATATATATGCTGGTTTATCAGTTCGTTGAGAGCCATTATCGAAGGAGCGACGAACTCGGCATGAATGTCGGCATCCCCTGTCGTTTGGACGACAAACCACACGGGCTTAATCTTTTCCAGTGCCTTAAAAACATCATTGATTTTGGTGATGTCTGTTCTGATTTTAAGAATCCCAACCGCTTCAAAACCCAATTTCAGTGGATTGCTCACCGCAACTATCTGGATGTATTCTTCCTCTATCAGCCGGTTGAGCCGTTTCCTCACCGTTGCTTCTGATACCCCAAGCTGTTTGGCGATGAAGGTGTTAGAGAGACGTCCGTCTTCCTGCAGCATCTGAATGATTTTGCTGTCTGTTGAGTCAATAGTGTCTGTTCCGTTCATAAGAAAGCCTCTGCCTTGTAAGGTAAATTGTCATGGTTCTGGAGCAGAATCGGGCGTGTGTTGTGTCGATGGATTGGCTTTTCACAAAAACTGGAGCAAGCGCTCGACAGAATTCTGGTATGCAGAGAAAATGAACCCACGAAAAAACGATATTTAAAACTAACTATACACAAAAAGACGAATATCGTCACGGAAAGAGACAAAGGGTTCCAATAATGTAATTTATGCTTTGTTTTAATCACATATTTGTCATTTTTTTTGCTTGTGACAATGAGGCGCATCACAAGCTCCCCCCTGAAAAGCTGACACAAATCGAGATATTTCAGCTCCATACGATCTCCACCAGCTGTAGTATTCCAACTGGCACCGATCTTGATATAGAGCCTCTGGAAAGGCTGCGGAGATATCAGAATAACTCAAACTACCTTGCGAGAAAAAACACAATGAATAAAGAGCGCACATCGTGCGAACAGACACAGGCAGAAGGATCGGCGACAAGGAAAATTCTTGCCAAGCAGAAGGAGTTCCTCTGGCCCGGCCATATTCTGTATTACAAAAAGCCTGTACCGCTTGATTACGGGTGTGGTTCGTGGGTAACCGATGTCGAGGGAGTCAGGTACCTCGACTTTTTTGGTGGTATTCTTACAACCAGTGTTGGTCACAACCATCCCAAGATCGTTGACAGGGTAGGCGCTCAAGCAGGAAAGCTTATTCATTCATCAACCCTGTATCCGCATGAAAACCACGTCAGTCTCGCCGAAAAAATAGCCTCAATGACGCCGGGGAAACTACAAAAATCATATTTCACAAACTCTGGGACTGAAGCTGACGAGCTCGCTGTCATGGCCGCCAGGGGGTATACCGGGAATTACGAACTGCTTGCCCTCCGCCATGGTTACAGCGGGAATTCGGCCGTCGGCAAGACCCTGACCGCCCAGTCTGCCTGGCGGGTGGAGTCAAATATTGTTCCGGGGTTTAAACACGCTATTAACCCGTATTGTTATCGCTGTCCGTATAAAATGAGCTACCCCTCCTGCGACCTCGCCTGTGCTCAGGATGTTGAGGAGGTGATACAAACCACAACCTGCGGACGCATAGCGGGAATGTTGGTTGAGCCCATTCAGGGAGTAGGGGGATTTATTACTCCGCCTCCAGGCTATTTTTCCCGAGTAGCGGAAATTGTCCGTCATTATGGGGGAGTCATGATTGCCGATGAGGTACAGACGGGTTTTGGCAGGACGGGATCAAAATGGTTCGGAATTGAGCACTGGCAGGTCGAACCGGAAATAATGACAATGGCAAAAGGCATTGCCAATGGTTTTCCCATGGGAAATACAGTTACCATACCAGAGGTGGCTGATTCGCTTGCCGGCCAGGGGCATCTCATCTGCACCTTTGGCGGCAATCCTGTTTCCACCGCGGCCTCACTAGCCACCATCGAAATCATGGAAGAAGAAGCTTCACCCGATGTCGTCCACGCCAAGGGGGTAATACTTCGAAAGGCGCTTGAGTCCATCGGCGAAAACTCCCGAGTTGTCGGAGAGGTCCGCGGTATGGGACTTATGCAGGGGATTGAAATTGTAGTTGATAAGAAGAGCAAAACGCCGGCGCCCGAAGTGGTTGATGAGATATTCGAGAAGACGCGGCTGAAGGGTCTGCTTATCGGCAAAGGCGGAATGTATGGCAATACCTTACGATTAACGCCACCGCTCACTATAACCGATGATGAGATTGATACAGCAATTGGTGTCCTGCAGGAAGTCTTTTGTGAAATAGGGTAGTTAGGCAGTGAAAAGTCGCAATCTGTCCCTGGGTAACGTTGGCGAGACAGAAGTATATACCTTGAATGAAATAGGAGAGACATCATGAGCAACACCGCATCAACTGTAAAAAAAGTGGGTGGCATGTATGAATTGGAGGCCGGCAAGGACGTTACTGACAGTCCTTTGTATAACGAGGATATAGCGCCGACCAAAACACATCAGCGTACATGGCATAAATGGAATGTGGCGGCCCTGTGGGTGGGGATGGCAGTTTGTGTACCGACCTATACCCTTGGAGGTGTGCTTACCGCCTATTTCGGCCTGGACGTTACAGAGGCCTTGATCACGGTACTCCTCGCAAATATTGTGGTTCTCATCCCCCTTCTTCTCAATGCGTTCGCCGGCACGAAATATGGAATCCCGTTCCCGGTTCTTCTGCGCTCATCATTTGGCACCATCGGCTCCAATATTCCCGCGGTGATACGGGCACTGGTTGCCTGTGGCTGGTTTGGCATCCAGACCATGTTTGGTGGAATGGCCATAAACCTGTTACTATCAGAACTTTCAACGACCTGGGCCGCCCTGGGTGATAAAGGGACAGTAATCGGCTTTTTTATTTTTTGGTGCATGAACATGTACGTTGTTATCAAGGGTTCGGAATCCATAAAAAAACTCGAAACATTCGCCGCTCCGTTGCTGCTGGTGGTAGGGCTTGGGCTGTTGATGTGGGCATCGCCTAAAATCGATGCTGCCGCCCTGTTTGGTGCAGCGCCAAACCGACCTGCCGACGCCTCTGTGTGGAGCTATTTTTTTGGAGGCCTTACCGCCATGGTGGGATTCTGGGCCACTCTCTCGTTGAATATCCCTGATTTCAGCCGGTATGTAAAATCACAAAAAGATCAGATCGTCGGCCAGATCATAGGCTTGCCCCTCACTATGTTGCTTTTTGCCGCTCTTGGCGTTGTGCTCACTGCGGCATCACCCGCTCTGGTCGGTGAAAGCATATCTGACCCTATAACACTGATTGGCAAGGTAGATAGTCCGTTTTGGGTTGTATCGGCGATGTTTGTTATCATTATAGCGACCATATCCACCAATACAGCCGCAAATATAGTTTCGCCAACCAACGATTTTCAAAACATTTTTCCCAAACTTATCAACCTCAAACGCGGTACCCTGCTCACGGGTGTCGTGGGTATCCTGCTGATGAGCTGGGAACTGGTCAGAAAAATGGGATGGGTCGTCTCGGATGTGAGTGTGGAGTCGATGTATTCAAACTGGCTCCTTGGCTACTCTTCGCTGCTTGGTCCAATAGCTGGAATTATGATTGTCGATTATTTTATCATCAAGAAACAGGAGCTGAACCTCTCCGATCTCTATAAGGTCACTGGCTGTTACCCTGCGTTTAATACTGCCGGAATTGTAGCCTTTTTCATACCTGTAGCCTTGACGGTTTTTTCCATAATCACCGGTTTTCTGCCCTGGCTCTACAACTACGGCTGGTTTACCGGGTCCGCTCTTGGCGGTTTGCTCTATTTCGGTTTGATGTCGGCCAGGCGTGCCGAGGCAGTTGCCCCCGTTTCGGCGTCGTGACGGAGAAGTGGAGACAGCAAAAGCATTGTTTCTGCCGGGCAACTGAGGGAGGGCAGCGGCAAAATGATGCATCGCTGCCTATTCTGTAAACGTATAACCAGTGTGAATACATGATAGATACAATCGTTGTTGTAGAAAAGGGACGAATTGGCAATTGGATAAATGGTGGAAACAGTCCATCGGCTGCAAATGAATATCTGCCGATTTTCAGCCCGTACACCGGCAAGACTATCGGCGAGTGTCCGCTTGGTGGCACAAAGGACCTCGACCAGGCTGTAAAGGCGGCTGAGAATGCCTTTCCCGCCTGGAAAAAGACCAGCATCAAAGACAGAGTCCAGGTGCTCTTCAACCTTAAAAGGCTCCTTGAGGAAAACCTTGATGAACTGGCCAACCTGGCGTCTCTGGAATGTGGAAAGCTCTTTGAAGAGGCGAAAGCCGGCATCCTGAAAGGAGTTGAGATCCTGGAATATGCCTGTTCTGTTCCCAATAAGATAGCGGGTGAATTTCTGGAGGTAAGCAACGGCATCACCTGCCGCATCAGCCGGGAGCCATTGGGGGTGATTGGGTGTATTGCCCCGTTTAATTTCCCCAATATGGTTCCCATGTGGTCTCTGCCCATTGCTCTAGTCTGCGGCAACACCGCTGTGCTTAAGCCTTCTGAGCAGGTGCCGCTCTCATCAATGAGACTCGCGGAGCTTTTTTCGCAGGCGGGGTTGCCCGATGGGGTTTTGAATGTGGTGAACGGCAGTGCGGAGATGGTTGAGGCGATATGTGATCACCCGGGGATACGCGCACTTAGCTTTGTCGGTTCGACAAAGGTTGCTAAAATTGTCTACACCCGAGGTTCGGCGTCGGGAAAACAGGTACTGGCACTGGGCGGTGCCAAAAACCATCTTGTCATAATGGAAGATGCCGATCCGGACTTCTCTCCCCAGCAGATAGTGAATTCTGTAACCGGCTGCGCCGGTCAGCGCTGCATGGCGGCATCGGCAATAATCGCAGTCGGCGATTGCGATCATCTTATTGAGAAAATGGTCGAGTACGCCAGTGGTTTCGATATTGGTCGTTCCATGGGCGCCATTATCAATGAAGCAAGTATTGCCAGAATAACTCAATATATCAACGATGCTGAAGCGGCCGGGGCAACGATCCTGGTTGATGGCCGTGGCAGGAAACCCGGCGATGACGTACCTGCCTATGCCAACGGTTACTGGATGGGACCGACCATCATTGACCATGTGCGTGCGGATATGCCGGCTGCCTGCGAGGAAATTTTCGGGCCGGTTATGACCATAGTTCGGGTTAAAACCCTGGAAGAGGCTCTGGCAATTGAAAACAGCAGCAGTTATGGCAATGCAGCGGCAATCTTTACCGCCTCCGGCGCTCCAGCCGACTATCTTATTGAACATGCCAGTGCTGGGATGCTGGGCGTAAATATCGGCGTTCCGGTCCCGCGCGAACCTTTCTCCTTTGGGGGGTGGAACGACTCAAAATTCGGCGGGGGCGATATCACCGCTGAAGACGGTATCAACTTCTGGACCAGGAAAAAGAAGGTGACCACCAAATGGGTCTTTCCCAAAAACCCCAACTGGATGTCGTAGGCCCGGTGAATATGGTCACTCCTCAAAGACTCTTCTGCCGGAGGACATAAGGCAATACAGAGTCGGGCATTAAACAAACCTGCAATGATTGGAGAAGAGTATGGGCTCATTGTTGATTAAAAACGGAGAAATCGTCAGTCCACTGGATACTGTCGGCCAGGATGTTTTCATTAAGGATGGGACGATAGCGGCCATCGGCCAAAATCTCGATATCAGTGCAGAGCGCGTTATAGATGCGGCAGGGCACTATGTTTTACCTGGTGGAATAGATGTTCACACCCACTTTGCCATGCCGTTCATGGGGGAGGTCTCGGCCGACGATTTTGAATCCGGCACGGCAGCCGCGATTGCCGGCGGCACTACCTCGATACTTGATTACATCGTGCCCGCCAAAGAGCAGTCATTGCTGGAGGCGCTCTCCATCTGGAAGGAAAAAGCCAAAAATGCCGTTTCCGATTACGGCTTTCACATGGCGATTACCTGGTACAGCGAGCAGGTTTCAGAGGAGATGGCGGTTTGCGTAAGAGAAGAAGGTATTCCATCATTCAAAGCCTTTCTCGCCTATAAAGGCGCGATCATGGTTGACGATGCAGAGCTTGTCTCCATTCTGAAGCGCTCCCGGGAACTGGGGGCTTTGATCATGGCTCACTGCGAAAATGGCGAGATTGTAGCCGAACTTCAGGAAAAGCTCTTTAGCGAGGGCAAGGTAGAACCCAAATATCATGCTCTCTCGCGGCCTTCATACGCAGAAGGCGAGTCGGCTTTCAGGCTTGCCACGCTTGCCAGAGCGCTGGGGGTTCCCGCCTATTTTGTCCATATGAGCTGTGCCGAATCAACCAAAGTGTTGATTGAGGCCAGAGCTCAGGGACTTGATGTAATTGGCGAAACCTGCCCCCAGTACCTGTTGCTCGATGATTCCGTGTATGAGAGGCCCGGGTTTCAGGGAGCTGCATATGTGATGAGTCCGCCGATACGGCCTCAGGGGCATGCCGATGCACTGTGGGGAGCCATTCGCGCCGGACAGATCCAGGTCGTCGGTACAGACCATTGTCCCTTCAATCTCGAAAACCAGAAGGAACTTGGCCGTAACGATTTTCGTAAAATTCCCAATGGAGCTGCCGGAATAGAGGACAGGCTCAAGTTGATGTACACATATGGCGTCAAGACCGGGAAAATAACGATTAATCAGATGGTCGAGGTCTGTTCCACCAATCCGGCCCGGATTTTTGGAATGTATCCCCGAAAGGGCATCGTCGCCGTTGGCGCTGATGCTGATCTGGTAATCTGGCAGCCGGAGGGAGATGGCGTCATTTCAGCCAAAACTCATCGTCATAACGTCGACACCTCCATTTTTGAGGGCTTTGCAACCACGGGCGGACCGGCAACAGTCGTTGCCGGCGGCAAAGTCCGATATGAAGACGGAAAGCTTGATGTCGAACCGGGGGCCGGTAGATTTATCCGGCGCAGTCTGACACGCTAACCGATATTGTAGCATTAACCACTATTCAACAGCACCTATCATGGCAGATCTCACAACAGCTTTTTGCGGAATTTCAAGTCCAAACCCTTTCTGGTTGGCTTCAGCGCCGCCAACAAACAGCGGCGACCAGATCATGCGTGCCTTTGATGCAGGATGGGGTGGCGCTGTGTGGAAGACACTGGGCAACCCGGTGGTAAACCTCAGCAGCCGCTATGCTGCCGTCAATCACGGCAAAAAGCGGATCATGGGGATGAGCAACATCGAACTCATTTCGGACCGTGGCCTGAGCACTAACCTCAAGGAAATGCACGAGGTGAAAAAGAACTATCCGGACCATGCGGTTCTTGCCTCGATAATGGCGGATGAAAAAGAAGAATGGCAGCAGTTGATCCGGCGGGTTGAAGATACCGGGGCAGACGGAATCGAGTTGAATTTCAGCTGTCCCCATGGAATGTGCGAACGTGGTCTTGGCTCGGCCATTGGCCAGGAACCGGTCATTGCTGAGGAAATTACCCGCTGGGTGAAACAATCAACTTCTCTTCCCGTGGTGGTTAAATTCACGCCGAATGTCGCCGATATCTGCGAACAAGGCAGAGCTGCAGTGGCAGGCGGGGCTGAGGGGGTAGCTCTGATAAATACGGTAAAATCGATCATCGGAGTTGATCTCGACGATTTCATACCTTTTCCCAAACTGCGCAACGGATCGACCAACGGCGGCTATTCAGGCCCGGCACTCAAACCCATAGCTTTGCATATGGTTGCCTCCCTCGGCCGGCAGGATTGGTTCTCCCTGCCGATGTCGGGTATCGGCGGCATAAACAACTGGCGGGATGCCGCTGAGTTCATTGCCCTGGGCTGTACCACTGTACAGGTATGCACTGCGGTCATGCACCATGGTTTCGCCATTGTCGAGGAGATGATAAGTGGACTCACTTCCTACCTCAACGAAAAAAAGATGAACAGCGTCTCTGAGCTTTGCGGCAAAGCCCTTGGCTGCTATAAGAATTGGGGTGAGCTGGACATGAACTATAAGGTTGTCGCCGAAATTGATGCTGAAACCTGCACAGGCTGCGGAAAATGTTACACGGCCTGCTACGATGGCGCCTATCAGGCGATCTCTCTCTCAGGAAAAAGCGGTGAATCAGGAAAAGTTCTGCCCACGATTCTCACGGATAAATGCAAGGGATGCAATCTCTGCTCTCTGGTCTGCCCGGTAAACAGCATATCCATGGTGGATGTTTCTCCGACGGAGAAAATTGAAAGCTGGCAGGATGTCCTTGAGCGCGGCGGTTATGCCATAGAAGACGGCATCTCTTCATAGAACACCACATGACAGGTTAATATTATGAGTGCAGTATCTCTGCAGGTTAACGGAAAGCGGCTTCAGGAATCACTGGAAACCATGGCAAAAATCGGGGCCACTCCCGGAGGAGGGGTGCAGCGGCTGGCCCTGTCGGATGAGGACAAACAGGCTCGCGATCTTTTTGTCCAGTGGCTCAGGGAAATTGAATGCGAGGTTACCATTGACGAGATGGGAAACATCTTTGGCAGAAGGCCTGGGAAAAACCGGGATCTGCCTGCGGTAATGAGTGGCTCCCACCTGGATTCACAGCCTAAGGGCGGCCGGTTTGATGGTGTTCTTGGGGTGATGGGGGCCCTTGAGGTAATGCGTACTCTGCATGACAACGCCATCCGGACAGAACGTGATATTGTCATTGTCGACTGGACCAACGAAGAAGGTTCTCGTTTTGCCCCGGCCATGGTATCTTCCGGTGTCTGGGTGGGAAGGCTTGAAAGGGATTGGGCCTATGGCAGAACGGATATACATGGCACGATGCAGGGTGAAGAACTCGAGCGGATCGGGTAAAAAGGAGACGTTGCCGCCACGGCGTTTCCGGTGCATGCAAACTACGAGCTGCATATAGAGCAGGGACCGATGCTGGAGGCAGAGGGGAAGAGCATCGGGGTTCCCAGAGGAGTTCTCTGTCTGCACTGGTACGATATCTACCTTACCGGTACAGCCAATCAGGTTGGCCCGACTCCCATGGCGGGAAGAAACGACACTCTGCTGGCGGCGGCAGAGATGATCCAGACCGTGAATAAAGTGGCGCATATCAAGGGCGATATGGTGGCTACTGTCGGAGAAATTCACAATCATCCGAATTCCAGGAACATTATTCCCGACGGCGTGCACTTTACTGTCGATATTCGCTCCTGGGAGGATCGGCATTCGATCGAGGCCTGGGAGATGATGGAAAAGGAATTCCAGGCTATCGCCGATCGCCATGGCACCCCCATTAGAATGGAGACCACCTGGCGGGTTAAGAGGGCACCATTTAATGAAAAACTTGTAAAGTACGTGCAGGAAGCGGCGCAAGCTCTTGATTATCCGTCGCTCTCGATGGTGAGCGGCGCTGGCCATGATTGTTCATACATAAATCAGATCGCCCCGGCTGCGATGATTTTTATTCCCTCAAAAGGGGGGCGCAGTCATGTGGAGGTGGAGGAGTCCTCATGGGAAGATTGTGAAAAAGGGGCGAACGTTCTCCTGCAGTGCATGTTGAAATCGGCCAATGAGCAGTAATTACGTATCGAGATACCGGCATGAATAACAGTAATCTTTTTTTGATTACCTATTATTCTCAGCAACTTAGTCTGAGACAGGGATACTCTTTTCCCGGTACGCCATGAACCCATCCCTGGGGGCTCGACTGCAGCCGTCCAGGCTGCAGACGCCCGTGAAAAGAGCACCCCTGTCTCTCCATAATTGGCTAGGCTGAGTTTCAGGGGTAATCAGGACCTTTTTAATAAAGAGCAGAGTTTTCCATAACGGATAATCAAAATCTACCAAAGGAGTGATGTGTATGAGAAAGTATATAATGTATGTTATGGCTGTTGCGCTCAGCTTTGCCTTATTTAGCCCTGGAACCGTATTGGCTGAGAAGATCAAGGTTGCCGGAATATATACCCAGCCAATCCAGCAGAAGTGGGATGCCACTCTGCACAGGGCCCTTAAGGGACTGGCTGAAAAAGGCGAGATCGACTATGTCTTCTCGGAAAAGGTTTCCAATACTGACTACATACGGGTTCTGCGGGAGTATGCCGAATCAGGTGTGGACTTGATCGTCGGTGAAGCCTTCGGCATATCGCGCGATGTGCGCAAGGCTGCAGACGACTACCCGGACGTTGCATTGCTGATGGGCGATTCTTTCGGACCCTATGGCAGCAACATGTCGGTTTTTGATAATTATATCCATGAGCCCTGTTACCTGATGGGAATGATAGCCGGGACCATGACCACAACGAACAAGATCGGCATGGTGGGCGGATATCCGATTGGCGAGGTAAACAGGCTGTTTAATGCGTTTATGGCTGGTGCAGAAGCGGTCAATCCGGAGGTCCAGTTCAAGGTATCTTTCATTGGTTCCTGGTATGATCCGCCCAAGGCCAAAGAGTTTGCCTTTGCCCAGATAGAGGCAGGCGTCGATGTCCTCTATGCAGAAAGAGCCGGTGTTGTTGATGCTGCCAGGGAAAAAGGACTGGTGGCCTTTGGCAATGTCAACGATATGAATAAGGAAGAAAACGGGAAGGATGTGGTCGTCGCTTCCGCCCTGTGGCATATGGAACCCGCTATCGGTCATGCTGTGTCGCGGGTGAAGGCTGGTACCTTTGCGGCCGAAGACTACAAAGAATGGACCATGATGGCAAAAGGCGGCGCTTCACTCAGTCCCTTTTATGAGTTTGAGGAAAAACTGCCGGCTGAATTGAAGGCCTCGATAGCTGAAAAAACAGCCGCCATTAAAGATGGATCGTTTGTGGTTGAAATCAATGACGACGAACCCAAATCAACGTTCTGATCATCGTCAGGAAAAAGTCCGGTGCACCAGCGGCTAGACGCTGGTGGCGCACGCACTAACGGCCCTTTGCCTCTTGAGGCAGGGAGTCCTCGGATATTTCACTCTACCGGCCGCTCGTTTGCCCGCAAACGGCGGCCGAATGTATTTGTTCAGCCATGCAGAAAGAAAAACCGCTGCTAGAAATCAGGGAAGTGACCAAGCGATTTGGCAACCTTGTTGCCAATGACCGGATAAGTCTTGATGTCCATAAAGGAGAGATCCTTGCGCTCCTTGGTGAGAACGGTGCCGGCAAATCGACCCTGATGAATATACTTTTCGGCCATTATGTGGCTGATGAGGGGAGTGTGCTGGTCGATGGGCAACAGCTGCTTCCCGGCTCTCCCCGTGATGCCTTGAAGGCGGGCTTGGGAATGGTTCACCAGCATTTTACCCTGGCAGAGAACATGACTGTTCTCGACAATGTCATGCTCGGCACCGAGCCAATGTTTCGTCTGCAGCGTCGCGATCGCAAAGCCATAAAGAAAATAGAGCAGCTGTGCGAGCAGTATGAGCTGGACATCAACCATAAAAATACTATTAAAAATCTTTCGGTGGGACAGCGCCAGCGGGTGGAGATTCTCAAAGCCCTCTACCGTGACACGCGAGTCCTGATCCTTGATGAACCCACCGCGGTTCTCACTCCGCAGGAAAGCGATCATCTCTTTCTGACTCTCAAGCTCCTGGTTGCAAAGGGGCTGGCGATTATATTCATTACCCACAAGCTGCGCGAGGTGATGGCTGCAAGTGACAGGTGTATCGTCCTGCGCCATGGCAAGCTGACATACAGGAGTGCAACGGCTGAGACAGATATGGACACCCTGGCAGGCGAGATGGTCGGCGGTTCTGTTCCCGTGGTACATCGTCAGCCCGCCGATCCAGGGGAGAGTCTGTTATGCCTTGAGAACATATGCATCACCGACAAACAGCAGTATCAGCTGCTCAGTGACGTCTCGCTGAATCTCAGGAGTGGCGAGATCATCGGTATTGCCGGTGTCTCCGGTAATGGCCAGACTCATCTTGCAGATCTGATCTCAGGGCTGCTCAAACCAACATCGGGGATGTTTCTCCTCCATGGTTCAGAGATCACATCTTTTTCGCCTCAGCTGATGATCAGACAGCAGGTTGGCCGTATACCAGAGGACAGGATCGGAACGGGACTTATCGGCGATATGACGGTAAAAGAGAATATGGCTCTTGAGAACTATAGTCGTCATCCCTTCAGTCGCTATGGCCTTTTGAATTTTAAAAAGTTGACAGAAAAAACAAAAGAAATTACGGAGATCTATGATGTACGGTGTGGTGGGCCGGATGCCCCGGCCCGCAACATGTCGGGCGGAAATATGCAAAAACTCATACTTGGCCGGGTTCTCAGCAGAAGTCCTCAGGTAATTATTGCCAATCAACCTACGTGGGGGCTGGATGTCGGCGCCACCGCATTTGTCCACGCTAAGCTGGTTGAGGCCATCAAAAACGGAGCTGGAGTTATCGTTATTTCCGAAGATCTTGACGAGCTTTTTGCTCTGGCAGACACGATCCAGGTTATGCACAAAGGGAATCTGTCGCTGCCTATCAGACCGGCGGATACCGATGCCAGAGACATCGGTTTGGCCATGAGCGGCCAGCGCGATATCATGCTCTCCATTTCGTTGAAGGAGAATGGCAGTGAGACTTGAGCCGCGTGATAAAACCTCTCTGTATCTCCGCGCAATGGTGCCAGTGGGTGCCGGTGTGGCTGCCCTTCTGTTCTGCTCGGTACTTATCCTCTGGGCCGGTGGTTCACCTGTGAAGGCTTTTGAGCTCTTTATCAAAGGCTCGGTAGGTTCAAAATTTGCTCTATCCGAAACGCTGACGAGGACCATACCACTTATTTTCACAGGTCTTGCAGTTGCAGTCGCTTTTCGGGCAAAGCTCTGGAATATCGGCGCGGAGGGGCAGCTGTATGCCGGGGCATGTATGGCCACCTGGCTTGGCACAGGGATGCTTGAGCTTCCTAACTGGCTGATGATCCCAACCCTTTTTTCTGCAGGAGCTCTGGCGGGCGGACTGCTTTTGCTTGGTCCGACACTGCTGAAAAACTGGCTGGCGGTTGACGAGGTGGTCACAACCCTGCTCCTCAACTTTATCGTGCTGCTTTTTGTCAACTGGCTGGTTTTCGGCCCCTGGAAAGATCCAATGGCCATGGGCTGGCCGCAGGCTGCTCCGGTGGTTGATTCTGCCGTTCTGCCGCCATTACTTTCCAAGACCAGGCTGCACTGGGGGATTGTTATAGCGCTTGCCTCTGGGGTAATTGTCTGGTTTGTCATGCGTTTTACCACCTGGGGGTATGAAATACGGGCGGTCGGCAACAACAGACAGGCAAGTGTCTTCGCGGGTATTCCGGTTAATGGAGTTATAATCAGAACAGCGTTTATTTCCGGAGGCTTGGCTGGAATAGCAGGTGTTTCAGAGCTGTGCGGTCTCAAAGGCTACCTGACCCTTGACCTGTCACCGGGCTTCGGTTATTCAGGTATAGTCGTCGCCATGCTGGCAGCTCTCCATCCTTTGGGAGTTATACTTGCAGCACTTTTTGTTGCCATGCTGTCAATCGGGGCCGACTCAATGAGCAGATCTCTTAACATATCTAATTATATTGCAGATGTGGCCACTGCTGTCTCTCTTCTGGCCGTGCTGGTCAGCATGATGCTGACCAGATACAGAATAAAGTGGAGATAGCCTATGGAACTACTGCATCTTTTCCTTGAAACAGGTTTTTGGGCCGCCACCGTGCGGATGGCTACCCCGCTGATTTTCGGGACGCTCGGTGAGCTGGTCTGTGAACGGGCCGGTGTGCTTAACCTGGGTATTGAGGGGATCATGGCGGCTGGCTGCATGGCAGGGTGGACCTGGGTTTATTTTGGCGGTGATCTCTGGACTGGAATACTTTTTGCCGCCTTTATCGGGGCGACTTTTGGCCTGCTGCATTCTCTTTTTACCGTGCACCTTGGTCTTTCTCAACATGTTACAGGGCTCGGGATCACCATGCTGGCAACAGCTCTTTCGGCCTTCATCTTCCGGATGCTGCTGCCCTCGGCTACGACGCCGCCCAAGATAATACCCTTTGCTCCCCTCGATATTCCGCTACTGGGCGATATTCCTGTTGTTGGCGCGGTCCTCTTTAATCAATCTCCTGTTACACACCTGGCATTGTTTGCCGTTATTGCAGTCGCCTGGTTTCTGCGCCGGACGCCTGCCGGCCTGGCGCTTTGCATGACAGGAGAAAATCCAATGGCGGTCGAGTCTCAGGGCCTCTCCGTTTTCACGATCCGCACGCTGGCGGTGATGATCCTCGGGTTCATCCTTGACCACGTAGCGGATATTGCCGTCGAGCGCGATGAGGTCGGCCACCTCCGGATGCGCCCGCCGGCAGAAGCCGCAGCGGTAATCCATGAACTCCACCAACACCACGTCGCCGTCGGGATTGCCGCCGACCCAGTCGAAGGC
>CAKZOA010000078.1 GCA_937132035.1 uncultured Desulfobulbaceae bacterium
GATTCCGTGCGCGGATTGTCGGCGGTGACGATGACAATATCCGCATTGCGGGCGGCAATGGTGCCCATCACCGCTCTTTTGCCACGATCACGGTCGCCGCCGCAGCCGAAAACGCAGATCAGTCGTTCATGGGGCAGTCCCCTGAGGGTGGTCAACACGTTAAGCAGGGCATCGGGAGTATGGGCATAATCTACGAAGACGGCCGCCTCCGTCTCTGTCGTTGTCCCCAGGGTAATTTTTTCCAACCTGCCGGGTGCCCCGGTGTCTTTTTCCAGAGAAGCTACCGTCCGGGCCATATCAAGATGCAAGGCCATCGAAACAGCCATGGCTGTCATTATATTTGCGGCATTGAAGTCGCCCACCAGTGGCGAGCTGACATCATATGTTCCCCCCGGTGTACCAAGCGACAGGTGGGTACCGCTGGTATCGATTGAGATACTCAGCGGCTCGATTACGCTCTTTTCACTCCGGCCGCTTGCAAAGACGCGAATGTTGTTCTGCTGCAGAATAGCGCTCAAAAGCCTCGGCCAACTGCCGGCAGGGGATTCTTCACCGCCGCCGTGGGATATCACCGCCGCACCCACCTTTTTCAGGTGAGAGAGAAACAGCAGGGTTTTGGCCTGGAAGTAGCTTTCCATGGTGCGGTGATAGTCGAGATGATCCTGGGAAAGATTGGTGAAAACGGCAACGTCAAATGCCAACCGTCCCAGACGCCGTTGAGCCAGCGCATGGGAACTTACCTCCATCACCACCGTATCTACCCCGGCGTCGACCATCTGCCGCAGCAGGCGCTCAAGCAACAGCGGCTCGGGAGTAGTATACGGTGCGGGCAGCAGCAGGCTGTTGCCGTCGTCATCGATATATCTGTAGTTGACGGTACCAATGACGCCGACCCGGTAGCCCTGGTCGACGAGTATCGTTTCAAGCAGATAACTGACGGTGGTCTTGCCGTTCGTACCGGTGACGCCAATGACTGTTATCTGTTTTTCTGGACGATCATAGAATGCAGAGGCGATTTCACCGACAGCGGCCCGTGTGTCATCAACCCCAAGGACGCAGACATCCGCTTCGTCGCACTCTGCGGCTGCGAATTTCCCCTGTTCGACAATGATGGCCGAGCATCCGCCCCGAACCGCATCACCGATAAAGGAATGACCGTCGTCTCGGCTTCCCGCAACGGCCACAAAGCACCCATCCCCTGCCGCCTCTCTGGAATCGACAGTAACAGCCGTCACCTCAATATCGGCAGGGTCGGGACCGGAGAGGTGTGTATGGGGTATATTTTCCAGCAGCCGCTGGAGATTCTTTTTCAACTTCATAGATTGCTCTGCTAAACCTCTTGCCTGGCAAGGCGAAAAGCTGGAGGCAGCACGAAACTGGTTCAGTGCGGCTTGAGTACCAAACGGCAAAAATCTCCCGGGCGCACCTGAGTACCAGCCTCAGGGCGCTGATTAACAACAACGCCTGTGCCGCTTATCTGGATTTCCATGCGCAAATCCTTGAGATGACGAAGGCTTTTGCGTAAACTGTATCCTCGCAAATCCGGCATATCGCCTAGAATATCAGATCGTGTGACACCGGCCACCGTCACAGCGCTGTCACTACGTTCCTGTAATTGAAAATTCATTTCGTTTTTTTCCTCCGCGGTCATCATGTCTGACAGAGTAGACATTACTTTTTCCATGGCAACCATGGATATGGTCGCTTTCTGGGCTGTTTCTGCAATTGAAAAGCTGCCCTTCGTTTCCGCTCTGACAGGAGAAAAGGGAGGGAGTTGAGCGAAAACGAAGAGCATAAACTCAGGTTGTTCCATAGGGATGGCAGAAATATACATTCTGTTATCAAGGAAGCGGCGCTCCCTGCCTGTCTCCACAAATGACAGAAATCCGGTCTCCAGGCTGCCCGAGGCAAGAGGGCCCTTGCGCATTTGCGTCTGCACCAGTCGGCGGATTTCCGCTGCCGCCAACGGCGAGACGGCCGGCACCTGCTCACCTGTGGTCGCTTCAAAGACTCTGCCGTCGCCTGCCGATAACTTATCGATAACATGCGGTCTTGGCAGACCTCCTCCCATGAGCAGAGCGGTAACCGCCGAAACCACATGCAGAGGCGTAGCATTTTTTATCACTGAGTCATAATAGTCCCGCTGCCTCTGGGACATTTTGGACTCGGGCCTCGAACTCACCTCCTGGGCCTTGACAAAGTCAACATCAAGGGGATCGTTGAGCCCCAGACGGTCCCATAAGCGCAGCTGGCTACCGAGACTGCGTACAGGTGAGTGTATGCTCCAGGGCAGTGCAGCCTTTGACGATTCCAGATGCGACTGGATCAAAGATGCATCCCAGAACAGCTTTCTTATCACCGGCGGGACAGGAATTTCTCTGGCGAAGATGTTTTCCAAATCCTTCCAGCTATATTCCTTAAAAGAATTGGGATCAAAGGAGGGATAGACTGCCTGGCCTATTATTTTGCCGCTGGCAGCCTCCATCAGCAAAGCACCGACATGACTCCCCTCCCGACTGCGGCCGAGTTCCTCGGTCAACCTCTCCAGTTTTTTCTGGATCTTGATGTCGAGGCTCAACACCAGATATCGTCCTAAACCTTCAACCGGTTCGGCGTCGGTTGCTTCCAGCAAGATCGGGCCATCATCACTACCGTACGTGCGTAAAAGGGTATTATACCGATGCTCGACCCCTGCAAGCCCCATACTCTTGCCAACATAGCCGACGACATGGGCTGCGGTCGCTTTCTGAGGATAATATCGAATCCGTTCTTTGTGCAGATGGATGCCCTGCAGCGTCATGGCATCGATTTCCTCCTCCGCCTCCTGGCTGATATTTTTGGCGAGCCAGGCTCGATAGTGCTCCTTTTCTATTATCCCCACCAGCTCTTGTTCTTCCACTCCCAGAACAGGGGCAAGAAGAGCAGCCGCTTTGTCGGCGTCGACATCCCTGACATCGGCGTACACCGACACTTTCTCCAGAGTCAGCGCCAGCTCCTTATAATTGCGATCATAAATGATACCCCGATTGTCAAGCAGCGCTTCACCAGTGGTGTTTCTCTGTTGAGAGGGACCGCCCGTTCTACGACCACCATCATTGGGAAAAAAATGAAGGCCCAGAAACAGGATTACTCCCGCCAGGGCCAACACGCCGACAATTCGGCCTTTTCCTCTGCTGTCGCTGCGCAGACGAGGTCGCTTTCTCATGAGCTTGTCGAGTTACATTCGGCGAATCTGCCCGGCACTGGGCTCATAGAGTGAGAGCTTTTCCGCTGCGGCTATTTTCACACGGACCGGCGAGGTGAGCCGCTGCCTCTGCAGCGCCAGTTCACCGGCGCTGCCCTCCAGCTGCACCAACTCCTGCTGCAGCGCCAGACTCCGCGCACTGCTTGTATCGATGGCATGCGCACACCAGAGATTGGCTGCCAGCACTACAGGAACCACCCATATAAGCACCTTGCCCACTGCCTTCCACAACAGAATGCCGCCCGGTAAATCCAGGGCCCGGCGTCGTGCGATTTTCTGCCGCACTCCGACATGGGCTGAGCTGCGAAAAGCATTCCCAGTTGAACTTTGAATATTCATCCTCTCCTCCTTATTATTCAGCCTTTTCTGGCTGTGACTCTCATTTTCGCACTCCGGGATCTGGGGTTGTCCCTCACCTCTTCCGGGCCGGCGACAACGGGGCGCGAAGTGATCACCTCAAAGGCCTGATGCTGACGAAACTTGCGCTTTACTATCCTGTCCTCCAGACTGTGAAATGAAATCACGCACAATCTGGCTTTCGGTCTGAGGAAATCTCCGGCCTGGTCTATGAGGGCGGCCAGGTTCTCCAATTCCCTGTTGACTGCTATCCTCACCCCCTGAAATGTTCTGGTTGCCACATGTATCTTTCGGGGATGGAATCGTCTCGGCACCGCCTCGCTGACGATTCTGGCCAGTTGCGCCGATGATTCTATTGTTTCTCTCTTCCTCGCTGAGACGATCTCTGCAGCTATTCTTCGGGCCTGCCTCTCTTCCCCGTAGTAATAGAGAATATCTGCCAGTTCCTCTTCGGAGGAGGTTGCCAGAAGATCCGCGGCCGTGGTCTTCCCTCTGACATCCATGCGCATATCAAGAGGCTCGTCGCGTAAGAAGCTGAACCCTCGCCCGCCGCTGTCGAGCTGCAGTGAGGAAAGGCCTATATCCACCAGTATGCCATCCACCCGGGGACAACTCGTCTCTTCCAGACCGAGCCGGAGTTCGGCGAAATTTCTGGCCACCATCGTCAGCCGGCTGCCAAAGGATGCGAGGCGCCTTTGCGCCAGCTCCATGGCCTTTGCGTCCCACTCAAAACCTATTACGCGGCCAGCTGGCCCGCTGGCAGCAAGGATAGCCTCCGAATGCCCACCCAGCCCCAGTGTTCCGTCGACATAGACACCACCGGGTTTCACCTGCAGGTAATGCAGTACTTCCTTCAACAACACCGGTTTGTGAATGGCGTCGATTCCGCCGCTCATCAGAACATTCCGAGATTGGAAATCTTGCTCTGATAACTCTCGAAATTTGCCTGGGCAGTCTGGTGCTCGATATTCCAGGCATCCTTGTCCCAGATTTCGACCCAGTCGAGCATGCCGGTGAGAACGACATCCTTGCCCAGATTCACCTCGTTTCTCAGGGTCTGCGGCAACAGCAGACGTCCCTGCTTGTCAAGACTGCACTCGTTCACTCCGGATACGACCAGACGGACAAAGGGCGCCAGATCAGGCCGTTCCTTGCCCTTGGCGAGAAGATTCGTCTCCAAGGTTTCCCACTCGGAGACGGGGTAAATGCGCAGATGCTTTCCCCAGTTGGTCACCATCAAAATATCGGATTCCAACTGGCGCAGCACGTCGCGGAAGCGGCTGGGAAAACTCAACCGTCCCTTCGAATCGAGGCTATGTTCCGACCTGCTGCGAAATCTGCTTTTGATCTGCACTTCCCCTCCTCTCCCACATTGATCCACTTTCCCCCACTTCTTTCCATTTAAATCATCCGCACTTCAGTTGTCAAGGAAAATTAGTTCGTGACTTCAAAAGCATAAGTCACCGCAGTCGGGCGGAATATATACCACATATTGGTACTTCAAGAGAGAGATAATACAACATATTGACACAGACCCATTTCAAGCAACAGCTCACTCCCAACAAAACTATTCAGCAAAAATAGTGAGAAGTTCACGATCCGCAGAGACGATCTGCAAATAATTCCTATATTACTATAGTGTTAGATACGATGGTGGTGTAAAGTGGATTTTTAGAGGTATAATTCGAGCTTTGTGACGCTCGCCAGTGGAATCAGAGCTGACGCCTGACTCTTCAGCGTGCTCGCTCGCAATACGAGACGGTCGACCTCATCTGTAAAAAGAGTTTTCCTCTTCAATGTTGGGGAGTATTGCCGGTGTTGAGTGGTGCGAAGTGGGTGGGGGGGATGAAGAGAACGCCTGCAAAGGCGCGAGGAGGAGCAGACAGATACCATGGGGGAAAATGTTTTTTCGCAGCCGAAAAAAGCCTACTGGCCGTCGAACAGGGTCTGCTGGGATGCCGGCGCCTTCCTGACATCCCTGCCAAAATGTTCATAGGCGTTAACGGTGGCCACTCTCCCCCTTGGAGTCCGGTTGAGAAAACCGGACTGGATAAGAAAGGGCTCGTAGACGTCTTCGAGGGTGTTTTTCTCCTCACAGACAACCGTTGCCAGGGTTTCCAGACCGATGGGGCCGCCGTCGAACTTGTCGATGATCGTCAGCAGGATGCGCCGGTCCATTTCGTCGAGGCCGAAGGCGTCGACACCGAGCATATTGAGGGCGCCGTCTGCCACCTCCCTGGAGACCACCCGGTGTTTTCCCACCTGAGCGAAATCACGGACCCTCCGCAACAGCCGGTTGGCTATACGCGGCGTTCCCCGCGATCTCCTGCCAAGTTCAAGAGCACCGCTGTCGTCTATCTCCATGCCGAGAATGACCGCGGAGCGCTTGACAATGGTCACCAGTTCTTCGGGTGTATAGAATTCAAGACGCAGTATGACTCCGAAACGATCGCGCAAGGGCGGGGTCAACAGTCCGGTGCGGGTGGTGGCACCGACAAGGGTAAAACGCGGCAGATCCATCTTCACCGAGCGAGCCCCCGGTCCCTGACCGATTACCAGGTCGAGCTGAAAATCCTCCATGGCCGGATAGAGAATCTCTTCGACCGCATGATTGAGACGATGAATCTCATCGATGAAGAGAACATCTCCCTCGTGCAGGCTGGTCAAAATGGCGGCCAGATCCCCCTGCCTTTCAATCACCGGTCCCGAGGTCACCTTGATACCGGCACTCATCTCATTGGCGATGATATAGGACAACGTTGTCTTGCCCAAGCCCGGGAATCCGTGAAAGAGCACATGGTCAAGAGGCTCCTGTCTCTGTCTGGCGGCCTCCATGAATATCCGCAGACTGCGCCGAACCTGCTCCTGGCCTATGTATTCGTCGAGCCCCTTGGGCCGCAGGGCGTTGTCGTGACGTCCTTCCCGCTGTTTAGGCGCGGGGCTGACCATTCTGTCGCCGCCGCCGAGATCTTCTTCTATATTCATGCCAGAGTCCGCAATCCTTCCTTGAGCATTTCCTCAAGAGACATCTGCGCAAAGGCCTCCTGGCCCATGCGTTTTTTGACCTTTGTCAGGGCCTGCCTGGCCACCGGATCGGGATAACCGAGATTGGTGAGGGCAGAGAGCACATCGGCGGTGACGGAACCTGCTGCCTGCACGCTCTCTGCAAAGCCATTCTCCTGGCCGCCGGCGCCGACTGCCAGATGAGCGACTTTATCCTGCAGATCGAGACACAGCCGCTCCGCTGTTTTTTTCCCTACCCCCTGCAGCGAAGTCAAAATCTTGATATCCCTGGCGCCAATGGCCCGGCTGAGTTCGCCCACGCGCATGCCCGACAACATGGCCAGTGCCAGCTTCGGACCGACGCCGGAGACGGTTCTGAGGGTAAGAAACATCTCCTTTTCCTCCTCTTCCATGAAGCCGTAGAGGATTATGGCATCCTCGCGTACATGCGTGTGAACGAAAAGAAAGACATCGGCACCCTGATCGCCAAGCCGGGACAGGCCGTCGGTGCTCAGATAGAGCTCATAGCCGACGCCCTGGACATCGACGACAACCCGGTCAATATATCTCAACAGCAGCTTGCCTGTAAGCGTTGCTATCATCGTC
>CAKZOA010000079.1 GCA_937132035.1 uncultured Desulfobulbaceae bacterium
TTTATTCCACTGCTGTTCTTCACCCTGGCTCTGACCGACGAAGCGCTGAACCTGTACCACTGGGGAAGAGACAGCCGCGTTGGTCTCAAACTGCAGGTTTTTATTCAGGAGAGCCCCATAATTGACAATCTGAGGCAATATCTCGGCGAGCTCGGCTTCGATTTCAAACCCACCCAGGTTACCGACTCGCTATCCTATCTGGCCAAGATCGGCGGTCTTTTTCTCTATAATCAGGCAAGCAACTGGGCTGCCAACATCCTCCAATTCGTCATTCTCTTCTTCATAATGATTCTGGTGATCTTCTTTCTCCTCATCGACCAGCCGAAACTGGTTGAGTACATCATCAGGCTTTCGCCGCTTCCCGACGACGAGGACAGACTGCTGCTGGCAAAATTCGAAGAGATCGCCGGCGCCATAATCAGGGGCAACGGTATCTGCGGCCTCATCCAGGGGGTGCTCGGCGGAGTCATATTTTCCATACTCGGCCTCAACTCACCCATTCTCTGGGGTGGCGTCATGGCCATTCTCGCCTTTTTGCCCATCTTCGGCATCGGCCTGGTCATGGTTCCCGCAGCGGTGATACTCATGGTCAATGGCAATATCGGTCAGGGCATCTTCCTTTTTGTCTTCTATCTGATTTTGTCGCTCTCCATGGAGTATATCTTCAAGCCAAAGCTGGTGGGCGACCAGGTGAAGATGCACACCCTGCTGGTCTTTCTCTCCATCATCGGCGGCCTCAATGTCTATGGAGTGCTGGGTATCATTTACGGACCGCTTATCGTTACCGCCTTTCTGACGCTCTCCGGTATCTATATCAATAAGTACGACGACTATATCCAGAAAAATTAATATCTCCAGCACTTTAGACCGCAACGATCCACGACCGGCTGCAAAAGTGTGTTTGCCTTTTACCCTCCACCTGCTCTATACTGATAGGAGTATGAGCAAAAATCAGGGCGGTGACTGAAAGTGTCCGCCGTCCCCACCGGTGTGCCATGCCTTCGCTTTCAACGCTTTCAACGCCCAGTAGCGGTAAACTGAGAATGTACTACCCCGGAGGCCGGTTTCGACACCTAAAGGAGGCCAATATGCAAGAGCGCTGTTCAATTTGTTTCGGTTTTACCGATCAGCTTTTCCCACCCGGCACCCATGTCTGCCAGATATACAGCACTGATGAGGAACGGCAGAAATCGGTCAACAAATTTCTGCTGGCCGGATTGCATAACAATGAATGCTCTTCATATTACTCAGAAAAGGCCAATATAAAGGCCCTGGAAGAGGTGCTGGCGTCGGAGAACATCTCTTTTGCAGAGGTGATCGAATCCAGGACCCTCAGTCTCTCCGGCACCAGAGATGCCTACTTCCCCCAGGGACGCTTCGATCCTGAGAAGATGCTCGGCCAGCTACGCCAATATCACCTCGACGCTCAAAGCGGGGGCTTTGCAAACGCCCGGGTCATAGGAGAAATGTCACCCGAAATCGAAACCGTAGAAGGAGGCGAAAGACTCCTTGAATACGAATCGAAAATCACCCTGCTGCTACGGGAGCACCCGATAACGGCTGTTTGCCAGTATGCCGCCGACGAATTCAGCGGCGCCTTGATAATGGATATCCTCAAGGTCCATCCCTATATGATCGTCCGCGGCGCCATCGTCCATAACCCCTTTTTCATTCCACCGGAAGAGTTCCTGGCCCCCCATATCCATTAAGAGCTTCGCCAAACGATGATAACCCACCTCAAACCTGAAGTCCTCGGGCAGTTACTGCTCATGCAGACCCTTATCGGCAGCCTGCCCGATGAAGAGAAAATTTTCGATTTCGCCTGCAAGGGCCTGGTAGATGTGCCAGGCGTACAGTACATCGAGTGGCAGGACGGCGCTACCGCAGACCACGGCGAAACGACTGTCACCCTGCCCATAAAGGTGGAAAACGCTCCCGCCCGGCAGCTGTTGCTGCACCTTTCCGACCGGCAGGCCTTTGAGCCCTACCTGGAGTACATAAAAAACTTCTCTTTCATGCTCACCGTGCTTCTCGAGGAGCGCAATCAGCGCCGCATCAACGAATCGCATCAGAAAAATCTCGAACGGCGGATAGCTGAACGAACCCGCGATCTGGAAAAGGAAATCGCCGAGCGCAACAAGACCGAAGCAGCGCTCCTGCAGAGCGAAAAGCTCTTTCGCGTCTCCTTTGAATATGCGGCAATCGGTAAATGCCTGACGGCGCCGGATGGTAAAATCATCATGGTCAACAGCGCCTTCGCCCGCATGCTCGGATACGAGCCGGCAGCGCTGGCCGGACGCGATATCAGCGAGCTGACGCATAAAGACGATATTGCCCTGAACCAGCTGCACATACAGGCCCTGCTTGACAACACAGCCGGAACCGTTGCTTTCGAAAAGCGTTATGTCCATGCTTCCGGTACCACAGTCTGGGCCTCCGTCGGCACCTTCCTCTTTCGCAATTTGGAGGCAGCACCACAGTTTTTCATAACCCATATAAATGACATCTCCGCCCAAAAGGCTGCAGACAAGGAGCGGCTGGAGCTTGAAGAGCAGCTGCGCCATGCCCAGAAAATGGAAGCCATCGGCACCCTGGCGGGCGGCATAGCCCACGACTTCAACAACATACTGGCTG
>CAKZOA010000080.1 GCA_937132035.1 uncultured Desulfobulbaceae bacterium
ATAAGCCTGGCCCGGCAGATTTTCAATAACGGCCAGGATGAACATCTCAGCGAGGAATTCGCGCAGCGCCTGGCCCAGTGCACGCTATGCGGCGCCTGCGGCCATGCCTGCGCCACTGAAATCGATACCCGCACCTTGTGGCTCGAGATGCGCAAAAGACTCGTAGACCTGGGCAAGGAACAGGAAGGTTCGAGCCTTCTGCGTAAAAATATCCTCGACAATAAGAACATCACCACCTTCGACAACGAAGAGCGACTCGACTGGGCCGAAGACCTCGACGAGCCCGAACCGCTGGATGCGCGTCACGGTGCCGATGTCTGCTATTTCGTAGGCTGCGTCTCCTCCTTTTATCCGCAGGCAGCGGAGATCGCCGTCGCCTTCGCCGAGATACTTACCGAGGCAGAGGTGGATTTCACCACCATGGGGGGAGCGGAATGGTGCTGCGGCTTTCCCCTTCTGGGCGGTGGCCATGTCGACGACGCCACACGGTTCATCCGTCACAACGTGGAAAAGATCAAGGAGATGGAAATCCATACCATCGTGGCCAGCTGTCCTTCATGCTACCACGTGTGGCAGCATCAGGCGACCGAGTTCATCGGCGATTATCCGCTTGCGGTCTTCCACGCCACCGAATACCTCGCCCACCTGATCAAGGAGGAAAAACTGCAGCTCGCACCCTTTGACGAGCTTATCACCTATCACGACCCCTGCGATCTCGGTCGCAACAGCACTATCTTCGATGCACCCCGCTTCATTATCGAATCGATTCCCCAGGCAAAACTGGTCGAACTCGAGCACAATCGCATGGATGCGCTCTGCTGCGGCGGCGGCGGCAATCTGCAGAGCAGCGACCCCGGCCTGAGTGAAGAGATAGCCCTGCTGCGCATTGCCGAGGTGGAGGCCTCCGGGGCATCGGTGCTCGTTTCCGCCTGCCAGCAATGCACCAAGGTACTGGGCATGGCTGCGCGCAAGGCCAAGATTGCAGTCAAAGTCATGGATATCAACCAACTGGTACGGCGGGTCATCTCGGAGCGGTAATTCGACCCGGCCGTAGCTCCTGGCATGCCGGCTCGCCACTTCCCGGTTTTTCCTTGACTTCACAATAACATTGCAATATTGTACTATTTAAAAATATGCTGTGACACCACAGTTCCGCACCATGCCTGCAGGGAGATTCTTCATGAAAATTCATGGTTATGATATGCCGCTGGATCTGTATTATGAAGCCAACCACTACTGGGTCAGGGTCGAAGACGATGTGCTGGTAATCGGCATGGACGATTTTGCCCAGCAGCTTGCCGGAGAGATCGTCTTCGTTCAGCTGCCCAGCGAGGGGAAAAAACTCAAGAAAGGCAAGAAATTCGCCCAGGTCGAATCGGGAAAATGGCTGGGCAAGGTGTTCGCCCCGGTCAACGGCGTACTGCTTGCAAGCAACGAGGCCCTGGAGACAGATGCCACCCTGATCAACCAGGACTGCTACGGCAAGGGCTGGATGTATAAGGTCCAGCCCCACGATATGGATGAGTTAAAGGAACTGATCCATGGCCAGGAGGCTGTGGAGAAATGGATAGAGGCCGAGAAGGCAAAATACGAGTAAGTAGGCAGTACCCAGGAGGCCGCCAGCGCAAAGAATTGGCAGGCAACACGACCTGAGAGGTCCCTGACAACGCCATACCAGCGAGGCACACAGCTATGAAAAAAATTCTGCTCAGCTACGACGGCCACCCCTCTTCGGCAAAGGCGCTGGAAGTGGCCAAACACCACGCACTCACCTTCAAGGCGCGACTTGACATCGTCAATGTGGTTGTGCGCGAAAAAACCGATCAGCACGAGGATATCGAGGAGGCCGAAAAGATTCTGGCCAAGGCCGAGAAGGGATGCCAGCGAGACAATATAGAGTGCACAACCAAACTCGTCATCAAGGGAGCGACGCCTGCCGAGGCGCTGTTGAACTACGCCGAAGAGAAAGGATATGATCTCATCATCATCGGCATCCGCAGAACCTCGCAACTGGGCAAGCTGCTGCTGGGCTCCAATGCCCAGAATATCATTCTCAACGCTCCCTGCCCTGTGCTCAGCATCAACAAGAACGTGTGACTCGTGAACCCGATGCACAGGTGGCGACTCCTCGATACCCCGCCAATGAGCGCGGCGGAGAACATGGCCCTTGATGAAACCCTGCTCGAACTCAAGGATGACGGCATCTCGCCCAACACCATCCGCTTTCTCCAGTTTCGTCCACGCTGCGTTCTGGTGGGTGTGCATCAAGCTGTTGAGGAAGAAGTACGCCTTGACTACTGCCGGGCGCACAACATCGAGATAAATCGGCGCATCACCGGCGGCGGCGCCCTGTTCTGGGACGAGAGCCAGCTCGGCTGGGAGATCTACAGCGACAAGAAATTCTTCAACCTCACCATTCCCACGAACTCCCTGTTCGAGTCCCTGTGCCTGCCTGTCAGCCTTGCCCTCAAGGCTCTGGGCGTCGACGCCTCATTCCGGCCGCGTAATGACATTGAAATAGACGGTAGAAAGATATCGGGCACCGGAGGCACCGATCACGGCTCAGCCTTCCTCTTCCAGGGGACTCTGCTCGTTGACTTCGATGTCGAAACCATGCTCAGATCCTTAAAAATCCCGGTGGAAAAGCTCAAGGCCAAGGAGATCGATTCCTTTCGTGACCGCGTCACCTGTCTCAAATGGGAACTGGGCGAAGTCCCACCCCTTGAACGCATCAAGGAGGCACTGGCTGCAAGTTTCTGCAAAGGGCTGGGCTTCGCCCTTGAACCCGGCGGTCTGCTGCCGGAAGAGGAGGAGCTCTTCCAGCACAAGCTAAAGGCCTTTCGCTCACCTTCCTGGATCGACTCGATTACCCCCAGCCAGAACAGCCGGGAGCCTGTCCGGGCCACTTA
>CAKZOA010000081.1 GCA_937132035.1 uncultured Desulfobulbaceae bacterium
ACCTTGAAAAATGGCCTTTTCACTCGATCTCTTCGTTGTGTCAGGAAATATCATCCTCGCAATAGTAACTATACGCCTCCGGTAACATTTCCTGCCACGCCTCGACCTTGCGCGAAAACTCTATTATTCAAGGTACCCTAAAGTTGATGTCTCTTTATCTTCCAGCATGTCTGTCACAGTTGCACGAGAGTCGGGTGGCCAAAAGCAGGAAACACCTTCGAGGAGGTGAGGTACGATCTTGGAACTGATCTTTTATTTTACCACTGATTCTGCTATCGTGGTCGTGAACGTGACCGATCCGGTCCCGGAGCCCAAACGCTATTGGTGCAGGTGAGCGCATGGATTTGTCAATGCACCCAGGACTCTTTGGACTTGGATAGACTGAGTCTCAGGGTAATAAAAGAAAACCTGACTCTCCCTGAACCTCAGCGTACCCCTGTTACAGAATGAGTTGCTGAACATTAGGGGTAATCAGAAAAGAAAAGAGTGCAGAAAATATAACTCACCAAAAGCAAGGTATGACTACGAAAAATGGACTGGCACATCAGCCTGAGGGAGAAAAGGTGCAGGAGGAGGTGAAGAATGTTTTTGCCTGCAGGCGGTGCGGTTTCTGCTGCCACGGAGAAACCACTGTCTCCCTTGATGAACACGACCAGAAACGTATGTTGGAGATTTTGCAGATATCTCGACAGGAGGCCATGGAAAAGTACTGGCGAGGTGCCGGTGGCCAGGTTCAAATGAGAATCAAAGACGGGCATTGCATTTTCTTTGATGACGGTTGCAGCGTCCATGAGGGCAGGCCCTGGCGGTGCAGACAGTGGCCTCTGGTGGATGCCATCCTAATCGATGCCGCCACCCTCGATACCATCAAAGCTTCCTGTCCAGGTCTTAACAGTGGTGCATCCTATGACAGCGTCTGCGAAGAAGTGCGAAGACGTCTGTGGCAGCGTCCTCGTGATACCTCTACAGAGAACAATGGGGAGGGTGATGTACCATGAAATAGTGTTGCCGGGAAAGACCAAGTCATCTTTTCTGGTCAACGGTATAACCGAATATCTGGAGAGACTTCAGCATTACGCAAAAGTCACAGTCAAAACCATCAAAACAGGAGCAATGCAGGGCAGCGACGAGGTGATTAAGCAAAAAGAAGCCGCTCTGCTTCTTGCCAGACTGGTGCCGGGAACCACCTTGGTCGCTCTTGATGCCAAAGGGGTGCAGTATACTTCCACGGAGTTCTCGCGGCTCATAAATCGCTGGGAAAGTATGGGTGTGAGACATGTCAGCTTTGTTATCGGCGGTCCTTTGGGGTTGGATGAGGGCCTGTTGAAACGGGCCGATCACAGGATTTCTCTGTCGAAGATGACATTTACGCACGACATGGTGCGTCTGTTTTTGCTGGAACAGCTTTATCGGGCATATACTATCAAGGCCGGTGAAAAATATCATAAGTGATGTGTTGTTGGCTGGGTGAGATAGACATCGAAGCGGCCGCTTTTCATCGGAACACTGTGGGACGGGGGGGGAGAGGCACAAATCACCGGCACTCCCTTGGGCCGCTTGATCACTACCCTGCTGCCTGCAAATGCCAGTGCGGTTCTGAACAGTGTTGAGCTGTCGGGGTCGTCCCCGGCAATGGCGCGCACCAGGCGCATTTCTTTTCTGTTCAAAGGACCTTTTTTCTTCTGCGGGTACATAGGGTCGACAAGTATGCATTGAACCGGGGGCTTGAGCAGGGCTAGAATTTCGGCCGACTCTCCGTGGATGAGTTGAATGTTTTCAGCAATGACACTGGCCAGGAGCTGATTGTTGGCGGCCCGTTCCAGGCCATCCTGCAGCAGGGCATGTATGATGGGATTTCTTTCGATCAGCACCACCGTGCAGCCGAGCCAGGCCAGCACAATGGAGTCCATGCCAAGACCGGCCGTGGCGTCAGCTATGCTGGGGCGCCGGCCGGCCCTGAGACCGGCGGCTCTCGCCAGCGGAGATTTGGTTGAAGATGTTGCTATGCGGTGATGGATTTTCTCACCCTGGAGAAAATCGACATAGACCGGGTGTTCTTTGTGGTCGATCAGAAGAGGATTATATTGAAGCTCAAGACGATAATCGGTATATACGAGATGCAACCTGTAATGGTCGTTACTATTTTCCAGCAGGGGAAGATTCAGCTTGCGGGCCAGACCGATGGCCTTTCGCCTCTGGCTCTCACGTGAACTTGCACAAACGATGCTGAGATTAAGGGCAGGGGCAACCATGTACTCCGACGCTGCAGAGAGAAGAAAGCATTAGTAAAAAAACATTCTAAGAATATATACTTAGCATGGGTGATCATCAAATGGAATCAAATTGTGACGTGGTGGCCATAATTCCCGCCAGATATAAATCGAATCGTTTCGAAGGAAAGCCTCTCAAAAAGATTTGTGGCAAACCCATGATCCAACATGTCGTTGAACGGGCTGAACAGGTGGCATTGCTGTCGCGGGTCGTGGTGGCAACAGATGATGAACGCATCGGCAATTGTGTCGATTCCTTCGGCGGCGAATATGTGCTGACCAGAGACGATCATGTTTCCGGAACCGACAGGTTAGCAGAGGCTGCCGAAAAAATAGGCATTTCTGAGCATGATATCGTCGTCAATATCCAGGGCGATCAGCCCCTTTTCCCGGAGAAAGTAGTTGAGCAGGTTGCCAGGCCGCTACTCGATGATCCGGCACTGCCAATGTCTACGTTGATTTACAAGATCATACGCCAAGAAGAGATCAGCGACCCCAATCACGTCAAGACCGTTTTCGATCGTGACAGCTATGCGCTGTATTTTTCCCGAGCACCGATACCCTTCCAACGTAATCCTGAGGACATTGAAGCGCCAACCTATTATAAGCACCTGGGGTTTTATGCCTACAGGAAAGGGTTTCTCCTTTCCTTTGTAGCTCTCCCCGTGGGAGAATGGGAACGATTTGAAAAACTGGAGCAGCTCAGAGCACTGGAATTCGGCTATAAAATCAAAGTGATCCTGACCGAACATGACTCCATAGAGGTAGATACTCCGGCGGATTTGAAGCGGGTGGAAGACTATCTTGCCACCAGTTTACGGCAGTAGCCATGGGCTTCTCACTACCAAATTCGTAAGGTTTTGTATGTGTGTGCCACGTAATTTCAACGAGCAGCGACCTTTTCTGAGACCTTCTAGCTGATTATGAATAGAGACGACACGACACAGCTGCATGAATATGTGGCCAAACTCTCCGATACATGTCTCTCACCGTTTGATCTACTGGCCCATACTGATTTTCGTGAGAAGTGCATAGACCTGGTCCTCAACGGCGTACCTGACAGAATAGACCAGATTACCGCCGCTTCATTTCGCGAATTAAAGAGGTATCTTACTCACAGCACCGTCGACGACGCCAAGGTAGTCGTCTTTGGTGGAGGTACGGGGCTTTCCAACGTTATCGGTGGTGACAGTCGCCTGGAGACCTGGCACACTGAGCCTTTCTTCGGCCTGAAGGAAGTGTTTCCCCAGACCCGTTCAATTGTTTGTGTTACCGACGACGGCGGTTCCACTGGACAGCTTCTCAAGGACCTGCCTCTGATCGCTTTGGGCGATATCCGTCATGTCTTGCTGTCCTCTGTTCAGTTGCAAATTCTGCAGAAAAGGTATTCGCTGACGATCGCCGAGGCCCGCAATACCGTCTCTTCCCTGGCAACACTGTTCAACACTCGTTTTATCGAAGGCGATCTGCAAAGAGAGAGTATCGTCTTGCTTTGTAAAGAGCTGGGCCTTCGATTGCCGGATCAGATGCTGGGGTATATTCTTCGTCTGGTCCGCACCCTCTTCGAGGACCAGCGACTGGCAAAGACCCTTGGACGCTCGCAGTGTCTGGGGAATCTGCTCTTGGCTGGGGCCGTTTATAAATACATCCCGACACAGATAGACAATATTGCCCTGGAAACCAACCGTAGCGTCGTCGATACGGCCCTCTATAGCGGTATCAACGAATTGTGCGGTGTCATTGGTGCCATGGATCGGGCGGTGCTACCCTGCACAACCACTCCGGCCCTGTTGAGGTTTTGTTATACAAATGGGGTTCAGGTAACCGGCGAGGATAAATCGAGCACTTCTCAGCGCGGGTTTCCCGTAGAAAAGGCCGTAGTCGATTTTTGCGGTAGCGTTGAGGTTCATGAACAGATTTTTGCAGATATCGAGGATGCCGACATAATAATCATGGCTCCGGGCAGTCTCTACAGTTCCATTATCCCGATTTTCCAGGTACCAGGTATCGCCGACAGTGTTCGCAGGAATTCCAAGGCACGAAAACTGCTGGTTTCCAATCTCTGGGTCCAGACGGGGGAGACCGATATTACCGTTTTGGATCCGGAGAGAAAATTCCATGTATCCGATATGATCAGTGCCTATGAGAATAATATCCCCGGCGGTACCCGCGATTTGTTCCGGGAGGTGCTGTGTCTTTCTCTTAAAGATGTACCGGCCTCGATTCTCCAAAGCTATGCCCTTGAAGGGAAGATTCCCATTTACCTTGACAAGGATATTGTCCAGGAACAGGGATACATTCCCTTAGAATGTGGCATTTTCTCAAAGAAGGCTCTGGCTGAGAGGAATGTCATTCAGCATGATCCACAGATACTGGCCCTGGCGGTGAAAACCGTTTACAAGGCCACTGATCTGCAGATGCACCGCAGTATCGAGAGACTGGAGGAGCAGACCTTTTCCTCCGAGCCGACACCGGTATCACCATC
>CAKZOA010000082.1 GCA_937132035.1 uncultured Desulfobulbaceae bacterium
AGACGGTCCCGGGTGTCTCCGAGGTGGCAGCCGTCGGTGGCATGGTCAAACAGTATCAGGTCAGGATCAACCCGGAAAAGTTGCGGGCCTTTTCCATACCACTTTCCAAGATCCAGATGGCCATTAAGATGGGCAACCAGGAAATCGGCGCCTCGGTTGTTGAAATGGCCGAGGGCGAATATATGGTACGGGCCACCGGATATTTGCAGAATGCGAAAAATATAGAGAACATACCCCTTGGGGTAAACATAAACGGCACCCCGATCCTGCTCAAGGACCTGGCTGTGGTGGAGGAAGGTCCGCAGATGCGCAGGGGGATCGCCGAACTCAACGGCGAGGGCGAGACGGTCGGCGGCATCATCGTCATGCGCTTCGGCGAAAATGCCCAGAAAGTGATCGACGGAGTCAAGGAAAAGCTTGAGGAACTCAAAAAGGGGTTGCCCGAGGGCGTAGAGGTGGTGCCGGTCTATGATCGCAGCACGCTGATCGAAAGTGCGGTGACCAATCTCTGGCACAAGCTGCTGGAAGAGTTTGCCGTCGTTGCTCTCGTCTGTATAGTTTTTCTCCTGCATGTCCGCTCCTCGCTGGTGGCTATTATCAGCCTGCCGGTGGGGATCCTCACGGCCTTTATCGTCATGCACCTGCAGGGGCTCAACGCCAATATCATGTCGCTTGGCGGCATCGCCATCGCCATAGGCGCCATGATCGACGGCGCCATCGTCATGATTGAGAACATGCACAAACATATGGAGCGCACCCCGCTGACCTCATCCAACCGCTGGGAAATCGTCGCAAAATCGGCCGGCGAGGTTGGGCCTGCCCTGTTTTTCAGCCTGCTGATAATCACCGTCAGCTTCATCCCGGTTTTCACCCTGGAGAACCAGGAAGGCAGGATGTTCTCGCCCCTGGCCTTTACCAAGACCTATGCCATGGCCGCCTCGGCCGCCCTGGCCATAACACTCGTGCCGGTATTGATGGGCTATTTCATCCGCGGCAAGGTGTTGCCCGAGCATAAGAATCCGGTAAACAGGCTGCTCATCGGCGGCTATATGCCGGTTTTAAAGACGGTCCTGCGTTTCCCGAAAACCGTCTTTGTCTTGGCGGCTATCATTCTGGCCATTGGCTTGTGGCCCCTTGACAAGATCGGCAGCGAGTTCATTCCGCCGCTGGACGAGGGAGATCTGATGTATATGCCAACCACCTATCCGGGTATTTCCATTGGCAAGGCGCGTGAACTTCTTCAACAGACCGACAAGCTGATCGCCACGGTTCCAGAGGTGGAGTCCGTCTTCGGCAAGGTGGGTCGGGCGGAAACCGCCACCGATCCGGCGCCCCTGACCATGATCGAGTCCTTCATCCAACTCAAACCCAGGGATCAGTGGCGGCCAGGCGTAACCACCGAGAGCCTGAAGAAGGAACTTGATGCCCTGGTGAAGTTCCCGGGCTTGACGAATGCCTGGGTCATGCCCATCAAGACACGCATAGATATGCTGGCGACCGGTATCAAGACGCCGGTGGGTATCAAGGTTGCCGGGCCGCAATTGACTGTCATACAGTCCATAGGCCAGCAGCTGGAAACCATCCTCCAGGATGTTTCGGGCACGGCCTCGGTCTATTCCGAGCGGGTTGCCGGCGGCAGGTATATCAAGGTGGATATCGACCGGGAAAGAGCGGCCCGTTACGGCCTTAATATCGCCGATGTTCAGCAGGTGGTGGCCACGGCCATCGGTGGCATGAATGTCACCCAGACCGTCGAGGGGCTGGAGCGCTACCCGGTCAACCTCCGCTATCCGCAGGATTACCGGAACTCGCCTGAACAGCTCGCCCTTCTGCCTATCGTCACCATGGGGGGGCAGCGTATCGCCCTGGCCGATGTCGCCGATGTCTATGTCGAGGACGGGCCTCCGGCGATCAAGAGTGAGAACGCCCGTCTCAACGGCTGGACCTTCGTCGATATCGAAGGCGTGGATGTGGGCAGCTACGTTACCAAGGCCCAGAAAATCGTCGAGGAAGAAATCGATCTTCCCGCCGGTTACTCGCTTGCCTGGTCCGGACAGTACGAGTATATGCTGCGGGCCAAGGAGAAGCTGATGTATGTTATTCCCCTCACTTTGGGCATTATCGTCATCCTGCTGTTCATGAGCTTTCGCAACTTCATCGAGGTGGCCATCATCATGGGAACCCTGCCGCTGGCCATGGTGGGCTCCATCTGGCTGATGTACCTGGAGGGGTACAACTTCTCGGTGGCGGTCTGGGTCGGTTTTATCGCCCTTGCCGGCGTCGCGGTCGAGATTGGCGTGATCATGCTGGTCTATCTCAACCAGGCCTATGCCAAAATGATTGTCGAATCTGAGGGAAAAGGCGTCAAACCTCAGCGTGAACAGCTCAAGGAAGCAGTTCTTTACGGTGCGGGCATGCGTGTGCGGCCGGTGATGATGACGGCTGCCGCCATCATAGCCGGTCTCCTGCCTATCCTCTTCGGCAGCGGCACAGGCTCTGAAGTGATGAGCCGTATCGCCGCGCCGATGGTGGGCGGCATGGTGAGCTCGGTGCTCCTGACCCTGCTCGTCGTCCCGGCACTTTTCTTTTTCTGGCGCAGCTTGTCGCTGAGAAGATTGAATGGCGGGGAGTGATTGTTGACCTTTGTAGAGCTACAGAGAAGAAAAGAATCCAGGTGTGCCGGAAAGCCTCAAGAATGACAGTTTTTTCGATGTGGTGCGTGTTTTTGACAGACGATATCGTTGAGAGTGGAAGATGAGAAAAATCGGCGAATATCTCAACCAGACATTGTGTGGTCTTGAAGAATTACGCGGCGCCGGTGTGATACACCGGGACATCAAACCCGACAATTTGATGATCATCGACGACGATCTGATCAAAATAATCGATCTCGACCTCCGCACGATTCAGGGGAAGGAGAAAATGACCATACCGGGCATGCAGGTAGGTTCCCCCTTCTACGCCGCACCGGAACAGGAAGATGATCCGGAACAGGCCGATGAACGTGCCGATCTCTACAGCGTCGGCATTATCGCCTATCGTCTGTTCACGGGCCGGCTGGCTAATCAGCGGCAAAAGTCTATTCCGCCGCCCAGCAGAGATACTGCCGAGTTCAATCGAGAGTGGGATGAGTTTTTACTGAAAAGCATCTGCACGAAGAGCCGTGACCGTTACCAGTCGGCCAAAGAAATGCGGCTGCAGCTGCAAAGTATATGCCGGCCATACTCCCTGGGCAGTGCTGGGCCGCCTTAAACTGCTGTTTACGGCTCTTCATTTTGAAGGGTTACAACACGATCATGCTCATTGCCGCTGGATGGGGATTGTGGTGCGAAAACCGACGTTTTCAAAGCCATCCCATGACAGTCTCCGCAGGGGCGGTTGGTTGTCTCCTACGCGTTCGGCCTCCATAACGCCTGATGCGTATCCCTTTT
>CAKZOA010000083.1 GCA_937132035.1 uncultured Desulfobulbaceae bacterium
CTCAGTACTTCCAGCGAGGCTCACTTTACCTCGCTTATCCAGAAGCTGCTCAATAACCCTCCGGTGGTCAGCGGCGAAACAAACGACCTTTTCACCATTTTACAAAACACAGCTCATTTTTTCAGAATAATTGGCAAAGACAATATTCTATTGATAAAAGCAATTCTTGACCAGGAAAAGGATCGATACGAATTTGTTCTCGCCGAATTCTACACCATGCTCCACATCCCCTCCTGTCCGGCTGAGAGCTTCAGTCTGCATGTGCCGCCATCCTCGCCGTACGAATATGCCGGTTTTTTTCTCTCCACCATGGGCGGCAGACTCTATCTTTTCCGAAGAGATTCTATGTCACGCATGGTAGTGAGCTTCTATGCCATATTGCTCATAGACGAAGCCAACAGGAACGCCAGCAATAAATATGGGATCGAAATCGCCAAAGCCATAGACCAGATCATAGAGGAAATGGAATCAACCACCTACCATCTCCAACTGAAAAGCTTCTATCTCGACAAACTCTACGATCTCAAAGAGCAATACCAATAGAAAAGCAGGTGGTCATGGTAGCCAGGCATCTTTTGCTAAAATTCTTTCACCCTGCACCTGTGAATCATCATGTTGCTTTTTTTGTTGAGCCCGTGTATCTTGTATGTGACATTGGGGGAGGAATGAGGTAACGTATCTCAGGAAAATATGATGGCATCAATATCTACTATTTCTCCACAGCAATTCCCTCCCCTTTATCCCCAATTGAGAAGATATACAGGTGAGCGCTTAGAAGGGTTCTCTCCCCTACCCGGGTCCGGAGCTTCTTCAACTGATCCACAACGGCCGGACAGGGTGAGCCTGTCACCGCAGGCCGACATGCAATCGCAGACCCCGGAAAACCCTTCGAATGCCCCTTCATCGGTAAAAAACACCTCCGCAGACCCAGAATCTCCTCAATCGTTTTCATCCCCTGAGCAAATGAGCACAGAAGAACTCAAGCAAATACAGGAGTTGCAGCGTCGTGATGTAGAAGTGCGGGCTCACGAGCAGGCGCATTTGGCTGCAGCCGGACAATACGCCGCCGGCGGACCCAGCTTCACCTTTCAGGTGGGACCGAACGGCAAGCGATACGCTGTGGGCGGCGAGGTGCCAATCAGTGTAAGTAAGGAATCGACTCCGGAAGAAACTCTACAGAAGATGCAGGTTGTCGCAAAAGCAGCCCTTGCCCCTCTCAGTCCCTCGGCTGCCGACCGAACGATCGCCGCGCAGGCGGCCGTCATATCTGCTCAGGCCCGGCGAGAAATTCAGGCAGAGGCGTTGCCATCCCCCCCCCCAGAGAGTCAAAGCAGCGACAGCGCATCGGCTTCGGGGCAAAACACCGATGAGCCGGACACTGTGCGTGGTATATCCGCTTCCGGGGAGACACCTCCTCCATCCTTCCCCGCAGAAGACAGCAACCGGCGCCAGATGGCACTCAACGCATATCGCAGTCTGAGTCTACAATAGCCGCGTAGCATTCCCCCTTGAGGTCTTTTTAGTTTACAGACAATGGATTCGACACTATTCAACCAGCGTTTTTTCTCCTTTCTTCAAGAGTCGACAAGCGCCTTCCATGCGGCCGAAGCCATTCGGAAACGCCTGGAGGCCCATGGGTTCCTCTGTCTCCGTGAGAATGAAGGATGGACGTTAACCACCTGCCAGCCTTACTATATCGTCCGTGATGACGCCTCCATCATTGTCTTCAACAGAGGTAAAGACGACACGAACGGCTTTCGCATGGTTGGCGCCCATTCCGACAGTCCATCGCTGAAGATAAAACCGCAACCTGATATATTCAACAAAGCATACCACACACTCGGGGTGGAAGTATACGGCAGCGCCATTTTAGGCTCATGGTTCGATAGACCACTCTCCATTGCCGGCCGGGTTGCCTATACAGATAAAAATGGTCGCCTCAACAGGGTCCTTGTCGATTTCAAGAAAGCTGCGGCCATACTTCCCAGTATCGCCCTTCATCTCGACCGGGAAGTGAATAACGGCAAATCCATTAATGCGCAAAAGGACATCATCCCCCTTAGCGGC
>CAKZOA010000084.1 GCA_937132035.1 uncultured Desulfobulbaceae bacterium
TCCAGTCCTAACGCCAATTGAGCACCCCTTTCTTGAGAATATAGATGAGTCCGGTAAGCAGCAGCAGCATGAAGACCACCATCTCGTAGAATCCGAACCAACCGAGTTCCCGTACTCCCACCGCCCATGGGTACATAAAGACCGCTTCGATATCGAAAATGAGAAAGAGAATCGCCACCAGATAGAATTTGACACTGAACTTCTGGTCGGCGGCGCCTATGATGTTTTTTATTCCGCTTTCATAGGCCTCGTTCTTGGCGGTGCCGCCTACCCGGGGACCGAGAACCCCGGTGACGACCATCAAAAGAGGAACGACAATGGCGATGGCGATGAGAGCAATCGCGGAGAAAACCAGTTCGTTTGACATTTTTCTGCCCCCTATACTTTTCTTTGCCTGCCTGCAAGATGATATGGCAGACGAAAAACGGGAAATGAACGTTCATTCATTACCAAGTGGCCGACACTGCTGTCAAGGACATTTCCCTCTCTAAACGGACACTTAATAGACACCTCCCCCAGACACTCCTTGCCCAAATCGCTCAAATACTCTGTGCAAGTCACGGCACCGCAGACGAATCTGGGACCCAGGATTCCGCCTCCGTGTCCGCGGCTGCAGACAAGCTGGAAAATGGAACCCTTTTTCAATCGCCCAACACTGTTGCCACCACTCTTTTCCTGCCTGGTGGGCCCATGACCGAGCCCTCAAGGATTGCCATTACCTCTCGCAATGGCAACTTGCCTACTCCGCACAAACACAACTGTGCGGCAAGCTCAACTGCACCCGCTGCTCCCACATTGCAGCAGTTTCCGCGCACGTAATCCTTACGCTTTTTAAACCCACTTACAAACACATAAACGGGACAGACGTTGCATTCATTCCATTGAAAAAGCTGATCAGTTCGAGTTATGCAAGGGCCCGGCGGACCCTCGCCCTGCTCCAGATGATGGCCGCAGATACGGATTTGTATCGCCGGTATCCACAGTTATTCTTTATCGAGAAGTAAAGGAGCAAGCAGCGGAGGGATAACTCCTTTGCTGGAAAAAAGCCCAGGCCGGTAGTTTACCAGGCTGCAGACGGCCCGGTTCGCCTGTTCACGCGTGAACAGGTACATGCACCGATCGTCACTGTAATCCATATAATTGTGTATAGGATCAAGAGTGCCACAGGTAGAGGTCTGTTCACAGCCATAATGTGGAAGGTTTTCTGCCGCTGTGTCAACGATCAGATCGGCAGTTGTGTAGGTATTGCTGCAGACGAAATTGAGAAATGTATGACGAAGGCCCAAATAATGCCCCATCTCATGGACCAGGGTTCTGCCCTGATTGTAGGGATAAAATGTATTATCCCTGCCGCCGACTGCGGCGTAGTTGAGGACAATCCCATCCCACCACTCGCCGGCGCTACCATCGGGAAGATAGGTGTATCCAAGAAAACCACCGCCATCATTGGTATAAATGTTGATATATTGGTCCGGGTCTTTGGCCAGTGCCTTCTTAAAGGCTGTTTCGGTGACCTCGCTATCCACAAACCATTCGTCGCTGGTGGTTCGCTCGATACCGGCTAGTTCAAACTCGATTTTGACATCAAACCCCCTGCTGCCGGGTGTCCCGCTTTTGGCCCTGTAATCCTCATTGAGCACCCCCATCTGAGCGATAAATGACATGCCACCATACCGGTACCCGGAAGACGACGTTCGGCCAGTATTCCTGGCGAATAGATGTGAGGTAGTTGGTACAGTGAGAAGCCGATCTGGCACGCCTGTCATCCTTGGATTCCATCATCCGAACCCCACAGCGCTTACCGTTTTCACGAAAATAGGCAGACTGGACATAGTGCCTCATGTCGGCAAATTGGTGACCGTCGACACGCACCCCGCCATCGGCGCCAATGCGGAATTCCTCTGCCTCGACCGTGATTGCGGAGAGACCCACGATGACTACCGCCATAAGAACAGCAACCCGAATCTTCAAAAAGCCATATGCCATGTATTTTCACCTCAGAGTAGAATTTTGAGGAAACCAGGCCAACTCACCTCTTCGCCTGTCAGTGTATCATCTGCAGAGGTCCCTCCCAATATATTTCTTCCTGATTACCACTCAAACTCAGCCTAGCCAGTTAGGGGAGACAGGGATGCTCTTTTCACGGACGTCTGCAGCCTGGACGGCTGCAGTCGAGCCTCAGGGATTGGTCATGGCGTACCGGGAAAAGAGTATCCCTGTCTCAGACCGAGTTGCTGAGAATATGGGGTAATCAAAATATTTCTTTGTCGGCCCTCAGGTCCGATCGCCAGCGGTCACCCCGAATTCCCACTCATAGCCCTTGGCCATGCAAAGCACACCCTGCCAGAGATGGTTTGCGTGTCGTCATCAGATGGCAAGGATGAGAGTTTTTCCCACACCAGGGGGCAGGTCGATCGCTGTCGTCTTTTCTTGAGGTCCATATTCGGGTATAGTTATTCAATGAACAAGACATGGAAATTTGAAGACATTGTCGATCTCGATTATTTTTGTCGTCTCGACCGGCTCGAAAAGCAAAGCACGGAGATGGACCTGCACCAGCGGGATCGTCATTTTTTCCTCGAAGCCAGAAAACTGGGGGAGCTGCGTACCATTTCACACCATCAATGCCTGCGCTTCTGGCTGCAGCACAGACGACGCTTCGCCGATGACGGGGCACAACATCACACCCCCGGTTCCACCCTGGACAACCTGCTGTGGGCAGGCTCCCTTCTGCTTTTGCTGCTTGGCGGAGTGCTGGGCATTGGCGCCGGACTTTCCTATTTCGCCTATACCGGCCAGACTCCGCTGAATGTTTTTATTTTTTTTACCATATTCATCCTGCCGCAGTTGCTCTTCATTTTGCTGATTGTGCTGCGGCCAGTCCTGCTTCGCCTCGCCAACAACGACTTTCCTCCACTGCTGCGAGCACTGGCGGCGCCGCTGAAAAAAGCAGCGGAGCGCAGGCTTCGGGCAACAGACAGCACCGTGGAAACCGTCGGCGGCAAAGCCCTTACCTCTCTTTTTGTCGAAAAAACGGGCAATCTTCTCAAATGGCCCCTGTTCAAGGCAACGCAGCTTTTTGCCGTAGCCTTCAACATCGGCCTGGCCGCTGTCACTCTGTTCAAAATCGCCACCAGCGACCTGGCCTTTGGCTGGCAGACCACTCTTGACATCGGTGCCGGCAGCCTCCACTCACTGGTACAGACTCTCGCTTTCCCCTGGTCCTGGCTTGTCGCCGAAAGCCTCTCCCATCCGACCCTGCAGCAGATAGAGGGAAGCAGGATCATTCTCAAGGAAGGTATTTACCATCTGACAACCACAGACCTGACCTCATGGTGGC
>CAKZOA010000085.1 GCA_937132035.1 uncultured Desulfobulbaceae bacterium
TCATTCTCAGCAACTCGGTCTGAGACAGGGATACTCTTTTCCCGGTACGCCATGAGCCCATCCCTGGGGATGGCTCGACTGCAGCCGTCCAGGCTGCAGACGCCACCCCTGTCTCCCCAAAATCGGCTAAGCTGAGTTTCAGCGGTGATCAGGAAATGAAATATTGAGGGAGTGGCACCGGCTGAGGGCCTGAGAAAGGAGCCGGGAGCGATTCTATTGGTAATCGTCGAAAAAATATGCTTAGATCTGTAACCTACCGGGTTTGCAGAAAAGTAGCAGCTTAAGCTGCCTAAGGAGGGAATATGTTTCTTGAGCTTCTTCGCAAAAGAAGGTCTGTACGTAAGTTTGAGGCCAGAGAGGTGGAACGGGAGAAGGTGGAGGTTCTGGTGGAGGCCATGCTCAGATCGCCGTCGTCGAGGAGCCTCAATCCCTGGGAATTTGTCGTGGTCGATGATCCAACCACCCTGGAGGCACTCTCTCGGGCCAAACCGCACGGAGCCTCCTTTATAGCCCAAGCGCCGCTGGCCATAGCCGTCTGCGCCGATCCGGAAAAATGCGACGTCTGGATAGAAGACTGCTCTATCGCCGCTCTCCTCATTCATTTGGCTGCAGCTGATATCGGACTTGGCAGCTGCTGGGTGCAGCTGCGTCTTCGTCCCCACGAAGGTGGAGGATCCGCGTCGGAGTATGCCGCCGGGCTGCTTGGTCTGAAAGAGGGGCTGGAGATCATGGCCGTCATCGCCGTGGGCTATCCGGCGGAGCAGAAGGAGGGACATCGGCGGGACGCTCTTCTCTGGGAGCGGGTCGGTCACAACCGGTATGGCAAGACAATGATCTCCATCCCCGGGGAAAAGTAAACCTGAATCAATCGGCCGGTGGAGCGATATTTCGCCGCCTGCAGTGAGACTACTGTAAGACATTACTGAGAGAATGGAGCCGCTTAAGGAGATAGAAAAGACCATTGAAGGGCTGAAAAGCCCGGTGTCGGTTGTTTCCAAGATATTGAAAACCAGCGCTTTTCAATATTTTTTCAACAAGATCGCCCAGAGCGGTTTTCTGTTGTTCGCGGCCGCCGTCATTGCTTTCATCTGGTCCAACGTTGACTCGGAAGGGTATCGTCATTTCTGGCATCAGGAATTCGTTATCGGTATGCCCGGGTTTGCGCTGAAGCATTCCCTCGTCCACTGGGTCAACGAGGCCCTGATGACGATTTTTTTTCTTACCGTCGGCCTGGAAATAAAACGGGAAATGCTGGTGGGCGGGCTTTCCGATCCCAAGCGCGCCGCCATGCCCATAGCCGCCGCAGTCGGCGGCATGGTCGTGCCGGCCCTCATTTATGCCGTCTTTAACTTCGGCACTGACAGCACCTCCGGCTGGGGCATTCCCATGGCCACCGATATCGCCTTTTCTCTGGCGGTACTCAGCACTCTGGGCAACAGGGTACCCTTCGGCCTGAGGCTTTTTCTGACCGCCTTCGCCATTGCCGATGATCTCGGTGCCATCCTCGTCATCGCCCTTTTCTATACGCCGTCGATCGATCTGTTCTACCTCGGCGTCGCCGGTGTTGTCTGTGTCTGTCTCTATATTCTCAACAGATTTTGGGTTCTCAACATTCTGCCCTACTGCCTGCTTGGTCTGCTGCTGTGGTTTGCCGTGGCCCATGCCGGTCTGCATGCTACCATCGCCGGTGTTATCGTCGCCATGTTCATCCCTGCCGTGGGCAAATATGATACCGACCTCTTCATCGACATGGTCAAAAACAGACTGGCGAAGATCAGTTGCAGCGACGGCGACTGCGGCAGTTCCATTATGATTAACCAGCGGCACCTGCGGGCGGTTCAGGAGATAGAACTGGCCTGCACCCAGGTGGCCACTCCGCTGCAGAGGATGGAGCACAACCTTTCTTCCTGGGTGGGATTTCTGGTGTTGCCGCTGTTCGCCCTGGCAAACGCCGGCGTGGTACTTGGTTCCATTGATATCTCTGTGGCCCTGCTGCATCCGGTGACGCTGGGTGTTACCTTCGGTCTGGCTTTGGGCAAACCCATAGGTATCTTCTTCTGTACCTATGCGGTTACCAGATTGCTCAAGACCGATCTCATTCACGGAGTAAACTGGCAGCATATCTTTGGTGCCAGCTGCCTTGGCGGCATCGGCTTCACCATGTCGCTTTTCATTTCCGGTCTTTCCTTCGAGGTACCGGCCTATCTGGAGTATGCCAAAATCGGTATTATATTGGGCTCGGTCATCTGCGGAATAATGGGCTATCTTGTTTTGCTTGATTCGGCGCGGAAGAGGAAAAAATGACAAGCCGGTTGTTCGTTTTCAAGACTATATCCAAGTTTGCCGCTGAAAAGTTGTGGGCGTCCTGTATGGATCTTTTGCCCATAGTCGTGGTCATCGCCTTCTTCCAGCTGGTGGTTATCCGCCAGCCGCTGCCCAATTTTGTCGAAGTTGCGGTCGGCAGCCTGCTCGTCGTTGTCGGCCTCAGTCTTTTCGTCCAGGGGCTGGAGATGGCGCTCTTTCCCATTGGTGAATCGCTGGCCCAGGCTCTGGCGAGAAAAGGCAGCCTGCTCTGGATTCTGCTGTTCTCCTTTCTGCTGGGCTTTTCCACCACCATTGCCGAACCAGCACTCATAGCCATTGCTCGGGAATCCGGGGAAATAGCGGCCAAGAGCGGGCTCATATCCGCCGAGGAGGCGGTCATAGCCTCCTATGCGCTGGGACTGCGTATCTCCGTGGCCTTGTCCGTCGGTATTGCTATTCTTATCGGCACATTGCGGATTATTCGCGGCTGGCCCATCCATTATCTGATTATTGGCGGCTATGTTATGGTCATGGTAATGACAATGTTTGCTCCGGCGGAGATAATCGGCATTGCCTACGATGCCGGTGGGGTAACCACCTCTACGGTTACCGTGCCCTTGGTGGCGGCTCTGGGCGTCGGCCTGGCCTCGATCATCCGGGGCAGGAATCCTCTGGTGGACGGTTTCGGTCTTATAGCCTTCGCCTCGCTTCTGCCTATGGTTTTTGTCATGGGCTACGGCATACTGATTTTCAAGTAAGGGGGCACCTGTGGAGAATAATCTCATACAGTTCGCAACGACACTGCTGGTTACTCTTAGAGATGTGCTTCCTATCCTCATTCTCATCGTCGGTTTCCAGCTTCTGGTCTTGCGACAGCCCATCCCCAGATTGAGTAGAGTGGTCGTCGGCGTTGTCTATGTTATCGTCGGGCTGGCGCTCTTTCTGGTGGGGCTGGATATGGCCCTTTTTCCCCTGGGGCAGACCATGGCGGCACAACTGAGCGACCCGCAGTTTCTCACCGGCATAGAAAACGCTGCCCCGGTGTCTTCCTGGCAGTCCTACTACTGGATTTATATCTTTGCCGCCCTCATCGGTTTTGCCACCACCATCGCCGAGCCGTCGCTGATGGCCGTGGCTATCAAAGCCCATGAGGTGTCGGCCGGGACCATTGACAAACTGGGGCTGCGTATTGCAGTAGCGATCGGCGTTGCCGTGGGCATCGCTCTGGGAACCTTTCGCATTGTCCATGGCTCGCCGTTGTATCTCTATATTCTGGCAGGCTATGTCATCGTCATCGTGCAAACGATATTTGCACCAAAAAAGATAATTGCCCTGGCCTATGACTCCGGCGGAGTGACCACTTCCACGGTTACCGTTCCCATAGTCGCCGCTCTCGGTCTGGGACTCTCAGAGGCAGTACCGGGCAGGGACCCTGCCCTGGACGGTTTCGGGCTCATCGCCTTTGCCAGTCTGTTTCCAATTATTTCAGTAATGGCATATGCCCAGCAGGCCGCCTGGAGTAGCCGGCGGCGAAGCAAAAAAGGATCTAAGGAGGATCGAAATGCGGTTTAAGGTGATTTTGGCCAGTGTGAAAACGGACATCTCCGACACCGTCGTTGATGCCGGCAAGGAGGCAGGAGCGACCGGTGCGACGATCATACCGGCGCGCGGCACCGGCATACGGGAAGCGAAAACCTTTTTCGGGCTTACCCTTGAAGCCCAGACCGACATCATTATGTTTCTAGTTGAAGAACATCTGGTCGATCCTATTCTCGAGGGCATCAGCAAAGCCGGGCGCTTTGATAAGCCGGGCACCGGTATCGCTTTTGTTCTGCCGGTGGACCAGGTAATCGGGCTGGAGAGTCAGATTGAAAAATTCAAAAAGAAGGCCAGGGACCAGTATCTCTGAGTAAGACAAACCTAGAGGCAAAAAGGGCAATGACTATGGCAGCAACAGTATCCTCCCCCGTCCGGGCCAGAGATGTCATGAACACGGACGTCCATTTTATTGACGGCATGGCCACTGCCGCTGAGGCGGCCTTGAAGATGAAGAATGAGCATACCACCACCCTGATCGTCGAAAAACGGCACGACGACGATGCCTGGGCGGTGGTGGTTTCCCGGGATATTATCAAAGGGGTCCTTATTGATGATCGCCGGTCTGAAAGGGTCCACATTTACGAAATAATGTCCAAGCCCGTGGTGACGGTACCACCGGACATGGATATCCGCTACGTCGCCAGGCTTATGGAACGGGTCGGTGTGCGGCGCGTGCCTGTGGAGGAAGGGGGCAAACTTATGGGTATCGTCAGCCAGTCTGATTTGATTCTGAAGGGCAATCTGTTCGGTTGAACCCCTTGAAAAACGGGCGGACGCCGAGGCATCACCGCTGCCGTGGACCGCAATCGACAAAAATCTACCAGTGACCAGACCATTATGACCAGTCAAGAGACACGGATTATTTATACCAAGATCGACGAGGCGCCGGCCCTGGCGACCTATTCGCTGCTGCCGATACTGCAATCCTACACAAGGGGGACCGGCATCAGCTTCGAGCCCTGGGATATTTCTCTGGCCGGCAGGATTCTGGCAACCTTTCCAGAATATCTGCAGCACGAGCAAAAAGTGGAGGACTACCTGCAGAAACTGGGAGAACTGGTGAAAAAGCCCGAGGCCAATATCGTCAAGCTTCCCAATATAAGTGCGAGCCTGCCGCAGTTGAAAGCGGCCATAGGTGAACTGCGATCCAAGGGCTACATGGTGCCCGAGTACGTAGATGAGGTGAAGGACGAGGAGCAGGCGTCCATTCGGCGCCGTTATGCCCAGGTTTTGGGGAGCGCGGTAAATCCGGTTCTGCGGGAGGGCAACTCCGACAGGCGGGCGGCTGCCTCCGTTAAGGAATTTGCCCGCAACCACCCCCATTCCATGATGAAGGCCTGGCCTGAGGGATCCAAAACCCGGGTGGCCCACATGGAAGACAATGATTTCTATGCCAGTGAAAAAACATACTGCCTCGACAGGGAAACCACGGCTCGTATAGAGTTTGCCGGTACCGACGGCACCAGTGTGGTCTTAAAGGAGAAGACCCCTCTTCTCCAGGGCGAGGTCATTGATGCTGCTGTCATGAACGTCAAGGCTCTGTGTGGCTTTTTCAAAAAGCAGATGGATACGGCCAAAGAAGAGGACATACTGTTGTCACTGCACCTCAAAGCGACCATGATGAAGGTCTCCGATCCGATCATCTTCGGTCACTGCGTCTCTGTCTATTGCTGGGATGCTCTCGCCAAGCATCAGGAGTTGCTCCAGGGACTCGGGGTCAATCTGAAAAATGGTCTCAGCGACCTCTATGCCAAGATTGAGACACTTCCCGAGGCCAAGCGTCTCGAAATCGAAGCCGATATCGCCATGGTTTCAGACAGACGACCCCGCCTCGCCATGGTCGATTCCCGCAAGGGCATAACCAACCTCCATCTGCCCAATAACGTCATCATCGATGCCTCCATGCCCGTGGTTATTCGCGACGGCGGACGCATGTGGGGAAGCGATGATCAGCTACACGATACCTTGGCCATGATACCCGACTCCAGCTATGCCATGGTCTATCAGGAGGTGATCGAAGATTGCCAGCGGCACGGCGCCTTCGATCCGGCGAGCATGGGCAGTGTCGCCAATGTCGGGCTGATGGCGCAAAAGGCCGAGGAATACGGTTCACATGACAAGACGTTTGAATCACCCGGCGCAGGTGAGATTCGCGTCGTCGATGCAGACGGCCACGTGCTGCTCAGCCAGCAGGTCGGTCGGGATGACATTTTCCGGATGTGCCAGACCAAGGAAGCCGCCATTACCGACTGGGTCAAACTGGCCGTAGATCGTGCTCGTGTTTCCCAAGAGCCGGCGGTGTTCTGGCTTGATGAAAACCGTGCCCATGACCGGCAGCTGGCCGCCAAGGTGGCGAACTGTCTTAGCGACCATGATACAGAAGGTCTCGATATCCGCATCCTTTCTCCGGTGGAGGCCATGCGCTTTACCCTGGCCAGGGTGAGGCAAGGCAGGAACACTATAGCCGTCACCGGCAACGTTCTGCGGGACTACCTCACCGACCTCTTTCCCATTCTCGAACTTGGTACCAGCGCCAAAATGCTCTCCATTGTTCCGCTGATGAACGGCGGCGGCCTGTTTGAAACCGGTGCTGGGGGCTCTGCTCCCAAGCATGTCCAGCAGTTCCTGGAGGAAGGCCATCTGCGCTGGGATTCACTGGGAGAGTTCTGTGCCCTGACCGCCTCTTTCGAGCACCTGGCCAGGAGTTCCGGCAACTCCAGGGCTGCCATTCTTGCCGAAACGCTGGACGAGGCCGTCGGCAGGCATCTCGAGGAGGGCAGGGCGCCGTCGCGCAAGGTGGGAGAACTTGATAATCGCGGCAGTCATTTCTACCTGGCTCTTTACTGGGCCGAGGCGCTGGCGGCACAGGACAAGGATGAGCACCTGCAGATGCAGTTCTCACCCGTCGCCACAGAACTTGCCACGAAGGAGGGGGATATTCTCAAGGAACTCAATGGTGCCCAGGGACGGCCGGTTGATATAGGCGGATATTATTATCCCGACGATACTCTGGTCAGCAGGGCGATGCGGCCGAGCGCGACGCTGAATGCCCTGCTGGAACGAATTGGGAAATAGTGTCTGATTTCTTCTCACCGCTACAATCCTAAGGTTTTGTATTTGTGTACAACGTAATTTCAACGAGTAATGGATCGGAATAAATCTTTTCACGGGACGCCATGAACTCATCCCTGGGGCCCCGCAGCAGCCGTCCAGGCTGCTGGACACCGGAGAAAAGACCTATCCCGACCTTGCCGAGAAGTTCAAGGTGATCTGAACGATAGGTGTATTTCTGGTAGTCGTCACATTTGGCCCGGCACCACCGGGTGGTTCTCTGATTACCCTTCTCGGGACCGGCAACGCGAAGAAGAGAGGAAAGAGTCGGGCATTTTCTACGGCGCACTCCTTAGACTGTGGCAGGGTGGAGTTGCTGGGATCTGTAGTATCATACTTTTTATTGAAAAGGAGCGGTTATGAAAAAGAAAATAGTGGCGATACTGATTGCGGCAATCGTGTGTGCCTTACCCGCCTGGGCTCTCGACCTGAAGCCCGGCTTGTATGCGATTACCACCAAGGCTGAAATGCAGGGTCTGGGCATGGAGATGCCGGCCACCACCATGGAACAGTGTATAACCGAACAGGATCCGGTTCCCCAGGCGCCGGAGGCTCAGGGCTGTGAAATCAAAGATATGAATATGAGCGGCAACACGGTAACCTACACCATGGTCTGCACACAACAGGGCATGACCATGGAAAGTACCGGTAAAACGACCTATCATGGTGATTCTTTCGACGGGGAGACAATGATGAAAATGGACGGTGCCTCGGGCGGCATGGTCATGAACACCGTCATTCAGGGCCGCCGGATTGGTGAGTGTCAATAGCAACCGGTCGACAGACGGAAAAGATGTCCGCTGGATGGCCTTTTCCTCCTCCTTTGTTTTCTGCTATACTGTCATAAGAAAGACGGTCGACACGGCAGAGTCTTTTGTCTACCGTGTCGGTTGCGTCGAAGAGGCAATATATTTGTCTGGAAACGAAGGAATACGCCATGGCCGCACCCGAGAGAAAAAACAGACTACTCGTTATAACTATCATTGCGGCTTTGACGTTGTCCTTTTGGGGGCTCTATTATCTCTCCACCGATTCCTACAGGCAGCGCTCCGAAGTCAACCGCGCTCCTGAGAGGCAGACTGCCACCGACAGTGGCGGCAAGACCGCTGCCCCCCAAACGGACCGTCTCGTTCTCAAGAGAGACGAAAGAATCGATGTCGGACGGACCTCGTTGATCTACAAGGGGATAGAGGATAGCAAGATCGTTGTTGATTTGTATCTTCTCGACCTTGACCCGAAACAGGGCTATCTCAAAAAGATCGAAGAGGACAAGGCGGAGGAAGGATTTCTCCTTGGCCCTGTCACCTACCGCTTGGTCTCGGCCAATGGCGGCTACCTGGCCTTGAAGATTGTCAGTATGACCCGTACGCCGTAACCAGGAGAAAGAGCGTTCCCCGACAGGTTCCTGGACCCAATATCCCGCGAGTTGGATGACCTGTACGACGACAAGACCTGTGGGTGGCTCTACTGAAGTCTGTTAATCACGGAATCGACGAAGGAGCGCGGGCGCTCTCGACTCGGCCGAAGGGTAACACCGGGGTACCCCTCCATTCTCATCTCGATGCACAAACGGTATCTTTAACATTCTCACCAACAGCACTATGAACCCTTTGATATCGGGATCGGGGTATATAAAATTGATCCCCCCTTATTCTCAGCAACGTGGTCTGAGACAGGGATACTCTTTTCCCG
>CAKZOA010000086.1 GCA_937132035.1 uncultured Desulfobulbaceae bacterium
CTGTGCCGTAAAGCCTCCCGAGGGGAAAGAATCCGGCCAGAAAGAAGTGGTAGAAAGGGCGCGCTGAGTTTCAAAATCAATCACATACTTCAAACATGTTACTAAAGGCCACCTTGAAAAATGGCCTTTTCACTTAATCTCTTCGTTATGTCAGGAAATCTTATCCTCGGAATATTTAATATATGCCTCCGGTGAAATTTCCTGCCACGCCTCGACCTTGAGCGCAAATCCCTATTATTCATAGGTACCCTAAAGTCGATTTCATAAAAACTTGATCCTGAATCAAGCCCAGAAGGACGAAACAGCTACCCTCGCAGTGTTTTACGAGTTCATCAATACACACAATGAGGAAAAAAGATCCTGCTTGCATTTTATTATTGACCGACGGTCGGTCAATAGCTATATTGTGACCACTTGCACGGGAACAGTATCACTATTGACGCAAGAAACGAGAGCAGTGTCAGTGAAAGAAATGATCGATGCATCTTTTACTGAGCAGAAAAACCACACAGGGTTGCGGCCCACACAAAACATGAGACAACAAATGACTTCATACCACGCCTGCAAACTGTCAGGTTTTTTATGCATACCCTGCGTTGCCACGGCGTTGTCTTCAAAGGGCCCGGCTCTGCTGGTGATTTGCACACTGTTCTGCCTCTTCAACTTCCCTTTGACGGCGCACGCCGAAAGAACCCTGGGGGACGGCTGGTTCGGCGATATTCAAATCGGCGTCGCTAGAATCGATTCAAAACCTTCGGGAGTGGATGTTTTCGACGACACTGAAAAGCGCGATCATCTCCGATACAAAAGCTCCGATGTGCCCGAAGAAATACCCCTGATCGAGGGTGAAATCGGCTACGGCTTCCAAAGCACCGGAACGGTGGTGTTGGCGGGCGGGGGAATAGAAGATCCGTGGCGAGTCGTCATCGGTCAGATGATGACCGGCTTGGGCCTGGTCTCACTCTTTGCTCTCTATGAAGAAAAAGAGGTGTGGGAAAACCCGTATCTGACCGGAGCGAATCGCGATGAAACCAGTGCCACATCCTTCGGTTACGGAGTGGACTGGAACAATGTCCTGAATACCGACATCCGCATCTTTACCAAGCGGATGGAGATCGAGATCGACCATGATCAAATCGGAGACATCGTGCCGGACCTGCGCCGCGACGGCACCGATACCATCCTGGGTATCCGCTACCCATGGAACCTGGGACCCGGCGGTGTCCTGAGTAGTGGTATCAGCTATATTCTGATCGATCGGGACGGCGTAGCCAATTCAGGCCACGGTTATGCTGCGGAACTGAACCATATGCTGGAATGGGACAGATTTTCTTTCGCCACCGGCCTTGAACTGGTCGCCAGGGAGTTCGACGAAATCCATCCGGTGGTCAATGAAAAGAGAGAGGAAGCAGCATTTACCCTTTCCGAGACGGTTTCCTACGCCGCACCGTTCGGGCTTGAAAATTCTTACCTGTTCGGCATTGCGGCATACACGAAGACCGTCGCCGATATCACATTTTTCGAGGGTAACGCCCTCATCCTCGGCGCCGGTGTCGGCTGTCGGTTCTAGACTCATCACCAGGATTCCTGGCGGTCATTCAATAACGGAGGCATAAATGATTTCACGCTATAGATATAAACCGCTTCAGTACTTCTTCATCACCTTCTCAGTGACATTCTTTTTTTGGTTTGTCGGCGCGTGCATGAGTTTCCAAGAGGATGCAAACGGGTCACACATGTTGTTCCTGCTGGCTGGCCTGATTGCGCCGTTTCTCATCTCCATTGTCATGATCTTGAAATCCGGATCTACAGATTTACGAAACGACTTCATCAACCGGCTGATCGACCCCAGGCGCATCCGACCAACATCGCTGCCGGCGTTCATTTTCATTATGCCGATGTCGGTGGTGACATCCATTGTCATCTCGCTTCTCTTCGGCGAATCGCTGTCGCAATTTGAATTTTCCCCAGGCTTCTCCTTTTCCTTCGGGTTCATCCCGGCGCTGTCGGTCCTCGTGCTGGCTGCAGCCTTTGAAGAGCTAGGATGGCGAGGATATGCCTTTGACAGTTTGCAAAGCCGCTACAACTTCTTTATCGCTTCACTGGTGTTCAGCCTGCTCTGGTCCAGCTGGCACTTTCCGCTGATTTTCGTGAAGGATTCTTACCAGTATCAGATCTTACATGAAAATATCTGGTTCTGTGTCAATTTCTTTGTCAGCATCATTCCCATGGGTATCATCATCAGCTGGATCTGCATCAAAAACGGGAAAAGCGTGCTGGCGGCCATCGCCTTTCATTTCATCATCAACATGTCGCAGGAGGCGTTGGAAATATCGTCGCTGACCAAGTGCATACAGACCGTCGTTCTTTTACTGGTGGCAGCCGTAATCATCGTCATGGAAAAGGAGCTGTTTTTTTCAAAAATGCCCATTCTGGTCGAGGAGAACTGATGGAACCGTCACGGAAATCTTTTTCCCTGTTTCTCGTCATCTGGTCAGGTCAGCTCCTGTCCAAGATCGGCAGCGGCATCAGCGCATTCGCCCTTGGTGTCCATCTTCTTCAGACAACGGGGGCCACATCCGCCTATTCATTTCTGCTGATGGCGGCATTTTTGCCTTCGGTGCTGCTCGCACCGGTGGGCGGCGTTATCGCCGACCGAAAAGACAGAAGACTGATGATGGCAACCGGTGACTTAGGGTCCTCCCTGGGAATTGGCTTCGTTCTTGGCATGTTGATGCTTACCCCGGACGCCTGCTGGCCAATCTACCTCGGTGCCGCAGTCAGTTCACTGTTTGCCGCGCTCCAGTCGCCCGCATTCAAGGCCTCAATCACCGATATTCTTGACGAAAAGGCCTACGCCAAAGCAAGCGGATTTGTGCAACTCGCCGAAGCCTCTCAATACCTGCTTGGACCGATCCTTGCCGCTTTCCTGCTTTCCCGGTTCAGTCTGTCGGCGGTCCTTGTGGTCGATATGGCGACCTTCGCACTGGCCGCGCTGTCGGTACTGGTGATTCGGGAACGAATTGTCCGGCAGGGAGGGGGAAAAAAACCGGTGGATTTCTGGAAAGACTTCACCGACGGCATCCGCTACATAGCGGACAATCAACGAGTACTGCACTTATTGCACATCACCACGGCGATCACCTTTCTGGTGGGCATTCTCCAGTCGGTTTTCGTTCCTATGGTGCTCTCGGTTTCGGACAGCGGCACACTGGGCGCCGTCCAATCCATATCCGCTTCCGGAATGCTGATCGGCAGCTTTTTGATTGGCATGTCGAGCACGACCGGTGAACAGGGACGGGTGCTCTCGTTCTCACTGGTCGCGGCGGGTTTTTTCTACATCCTCATCGGCGCAAGCCCGAATGCCGTCGTAATTACCTGCGCCGCGTTCTGTTTCTTCTTCACCCTGCCTTTCGTCAACGCCACCCTGGAAGTGTCGTTTCGTCAAAGCATTGAAGACGACATGCAGGGGCGCGCCTGGTCTCTTATTTCCCTCATTACCCAGACCGGCATGGTGATGGCGTTCGGCATCGCCGGCCTTCTGGCCGACCATCTGGTCAACCCGCTCTTGACGGACGCCGGCCGATTTTCAAATAGCCTCGGAAGACTGATCGGCACCGGCTCTTCCCGGGGAAGCGGGCTGATGGTGATGGTCTGCGGTCTGCTCCTTTTACTGTATGCGCTGGTTTCAGTGTCACGTGGGCGGAGGCCGCAAGCGACATCGCTCGGATGAGACGCCGGTGAAAAGAACCTCCTGTCTCCCCATAACTGGCTAGGCTGAGTTTCAAGGGTAATCAGATTCAAGATCGAGCCGATGATCATATGCTCGCGCGCTCACCCCCGGTTCCTGTCTCTTTGCTGTCTGCAGTGTTGTCTCCGTTTTGACGGACATTGCCATTTGTCAGAACTCTGCGCAAAAGTTCCTGCATACTTTCTATTTTATAAGGTTTGACGATCATACCCTTGAATCCGTATTTTTCGTACTGAGCCATTATTGGGTCATTGGAGTAACCGCTGGCCACTATTGCCTTGACCTGAGGGTCAATGGCTATCAGTTCCTTGATGGCTTCCTTGCCTCCCATGCCTCCGGGTATGGTCAGATCCATAATCACCGCATCGAATGGATTGCCGTCCTGCCTTGCTGTTTTATAGAGCTCTATGGCCTCTCGACCATCTTCGACCGAAGTGGTTGTGTATCCGAGAAAACTGAGAAATTCTGTCGTGATATCCCGTACCAGGGGGTCATCATCCATGAGCAGAATATTGCCATTGCCCCCTGCGGCGGCAATATCACCTTCCTCTTCGGAGCTCTGCTCAGGGAGGTCTGTCGAGGCCGGAAGGTAAAATGTAGCGGTCGTGCCCTTGCCTTCTTCCGTATCGATAGAAATATGCCCCTTATGCTTGCTGATAATGGAATAGGTAGTGGCCAGACCAAGACCGTAGCCGGTGTCTTTAGTTGTAAAATAGGGATCGAATATCTTGGGGAGCATGTGCTGAGGGATCCCCACTCCCTGATCAGACACCTCTATTCTTACATACCTGCCCGGTTCCAAATGAACTTTGTTCCTCAAGGCCACATCCATGTTCCGGGCGGTGATGAAAACAACTCCCCCATCCTGCATGGCCTGGAGGGCGTTGAACACCAGGTTGTTCAAGACCTGACTGATCTGGCCGGTATCTATGATAACAGGCCACAGAGACTCGGAAATATCAAACTCTGCCTTGACGTGGGAACCCTGCAGACAAAACTGAGTCGTTTCCGTGATCAAATCTTTGATGGGCATGGTCTTGGTGATGGGCGCGCCGCCTTTGGCGAAAGTCAATAGCTGCTGGGTCAGGGACTTGGCCTTCAGAGTCGCTTTTTCGGCAAGAGACAGCTTATCCAGAGCGCCTTGCTCTATGGAATACTTGATTCGCAAGAATGATAAGTTCCCAAGAATTGCCGTCAGGATGTTGTTGAAGTCATGAGCGATCCCTCCAGCTAGCATTCCCAGGGCCTCCAGTTTTTCCGCCTTTTGAGATTCCTGCAAAAGCTTTTTCTTTTCGGTAATATCACTGAAAACGAGGACCGCACCGACAATATTACCGTCTTCATCCCGGATGGGGGAACAACTGTCGGAAACATTTAATTCCCGGCCTTCCCTGGTCTCCAGAACCGTATCTTCCTCCAGGAGAACCACTTTGCCATTTGTCAAAACTGCGTCCACGGGGCTAGGGTACGGCCGGCTGCCCTCTTCGCCTTTGATTCTAAAGACCTCCGTGAGCGGTTTTCCATGACCATTGTCTTGGGAATATCCCGTCATCTTTTCAGCCATGCGGTTCATGAGCACGACTCTGCCGTGAATATCCGTGGTGATGACACCGTCACCGATGGACCGAAGAGTGACATCAAGCCGCTCTTTTTGAGAGGCAATTACTCGTTCGGACTCCTTTAGCTCGGTTATATCATGGAGAACAAAAACACTGCCTTCAGTCTCATCAGACTTATTAACAACAAGGGAAGCCGAAGCAAGACAAGGTATTTTCCTTTTGCCATTGTCAAGGCTGACTTCAAAGCCCACCTGGGCCGTATCGACCCTGAGCCCCTCCAGATTCACGCCGGACCGGCTCAGGGGAAGTACCTTGGATATGTGTTTGCCGATCAGTGCCTCTTCGGGAACCCGTAGAAGTTCCGAAACGGAATGGTTGTGAGTGACTATCAAACCATCAGCATCGGTGACCAGCACTCCGTCGGGCATACTATTGAGCACACCCCGGAAGTGATCGCGGCTGACTGTCGTCTCTTGAAGATGCCGGGCCAGCTGGCCGAGTTCTCTAGCCAGCATCCCCACTTCGTCACTGCGGCTCTCTGAAAGGAGGGGCTCATCATCCTTCAGGCCCATTCGTCCGACAAAAGAAGCCAACTCCCGAATGGGCATGGCCAAATGCCTGGCCAGCAAAAACGTTGTGATCAGAGACACCACAAGAACTATGAAGGCGACTACGGACAAGACCTTGATATTTTTACTTATCGCTAACTGCTGGATTTTAGCCAGCTCTGCTTGCAATCCAGCCACCGACTGATTGATGTTTCCAAGGGACATACCGATGCACACACCACCCAGCACTTTATCCTGAATCATGATCGGTGCCAGGCAATACATCAGGTTCTTGTCCCTGGCCCAGATTACCTGGGTTTGAAAAAGATCGACCACGGAAACGATGTCTGTGATGCTTTTGCCTCTCTCAACCATGGTGGCAGTGCCGTCGTGAAGGATCCGCCCCAGGTCATCATACACATAGGCGAATTCTATCTGTTGCTGAACCTTGGCAGCAGTAAGAATATCCTGCATGGCCACGTATTCTCTGAGCATGATCGGGGTGATCACAGATTCAGCAATAACCCCGGCAAGATTGCGGCCCTGCTCCTCGACCTGTCTGGCAAATGCCGTATTCATGGTCGCAGCGCTGGTTGTCCCCATTTCGTTCATGATCTGTCTGGCATTGAGAAACAGAACGGCGGCAACCAGCAACAGCGTCAAGGTCACCAGGAAAAAAATGGAGAGAAAGTAGCGGGAAAATATACGCATAGGGTTACATGCCGGCTTTGTAATCCATATAGAGCGCCTGGAAACGAAGAATCTCAGAAGAAGGAACCTGATCGTATTTGGGCACATCGCTGAACTTAGTTACCACACCTTCTTCACGGCTTTCTCCATATTCATCCAGCAGCCTTTGCTTGACCCTCTTGCGAATGGATTCAGGCAATTCTTTACGTGCTGAGAGGAGTGATCTCGGAACGGGCTCGGTCTCGTGGAAGATATGAAGATCCTTCTTGATCTTGGGCGGGAAAAGGTCTTCATCAAGCCAGTCGGTATTGCTCAAAACGCCGGCCTGCACCCTATTTTCGTGAACCCAGATGGGAATATTTTCTTCGCTCCTGGCAAAGACGTAACCAACTCCCTTGTCAGGGCCCATGACCGTCTCAGGACCGGGCCATGCCATCTCGACAAGACGAAAACCCTCGCGCACGAGAATGGTCCTGGGAAGAAAGTAGGCTGAAGTGGAACCGGGATCTTCAAAGGCCAGAATCCTGCCCTGCAGATCGGAGAGAGAAGTGATGTTGCTGTCGTTTCTGGCGAAAAAAACCGTGTGGTACTCGGGAACATTGTTGCGCCACTCCCGCAGAAGTACCTCCACGCCGGCTTCTTCCACATAGAACATGGACGAGAACATGGTTTCGGAAATAAAATCAATTCTGCCGGAGTTGAGCATCTCCAGCATTTCCTGATTGCTTTTGGCGAACATGACCTCGACATCGGCCACCCCAAGGTCCGACAGATTGTCAGCGAGAAAATCAGCCAGCCCTGTAAAGCGTAAGAAATGCTTGCGGGGCTGTGATGTTACTTTGCCAACCCTGAGGACCACACCTTCTTCAACTGACGTGCTGCCATAATCTGTTTTTTGCCCGGCCGTCGCCGGCATGGCAGAGACAAGAAGAGGAAAAAGGAGGAAACACAAAAACTTCAGAGGTATACCTTTCATAGAAAACGTCCTTCTGTGATTATGGTGATTCTTCAGAGTTTATATCTTGAGAACAAACGCTAATGTGCAATGGTTCTTCATAGAATGGGTCGTTTCAAGATGCGTCTATATAACAGACCACCTTGACACAATGCGGTCGACAGGCAAGGATCATGAGGCCCAACCCTACTTTATCGCAATTACTTTATCTCAAATCCTTTCCACTTCGTCACCAACCGGCCCATCATATCCGCCTTTTGTCACAAATTCAATCAGTTTGCCGCTGTCGGGAGGTACACCAATTGCTTTAAGATAAAAAAACTCCCTTGCTCTCACCATTTCACCATAGGTCGTGCATGCATATCCATTGCCGGATTCCGGAGATGTTTGAGCTGGTTAGCGCCGACATGACCATGCCTGCCATGACCGGCGACGTTGTGGCCGTTGACCTGCAATGAGTTCATCCCACTATGCCGGTAATCATCTGTAGCGGCTGGAGCTCCCGAATTGACATCGTGGCAGGTACATCGTCCCAGAGGCTGTATCATGATACCAAGGGATGCACCGGATTCGGGAGCATAGTAATTTTGCACATACTCATCCAGAAGTTGCTCTTTCCATCTTCTTTATGGGTTTCTCGCGGTGGCATGTCTATTTTGGCATCGATGTTTGTCTCGATTTCGGGGGCGGTGATCAACTTGCAACTGTGCAGGACTTTCGAAATTGTACTCCCGTTGCTTTCGGCACCCTATTCTTCGTCGTAGCCTTTGCCGATGGCGGAAAACGGCAGTTCGATGTTCAGCCGTGGCACTTCCCTGCCGATCCAGGCGACAAAGGTATTGCTGTTGGGGCCGGGAAACCCTTTGTAGGTCTTCTTCCAGGGATAGTTTTCGGCCGCCTTGAGGACGTCTGCGATGAGTTCATCAACGCCTTCTCCCCTCTGCTCGCTAATGAGTCTGGGCTTGGCGCCATACCAATAGCGATCGGGAATATCCTGCCGGATGCGCACCACCGAGCCACCGCCTCTACCGCGCCAGCCGGTAACATCAAGAACGGTATAGGCTGATGCATGTGCCGGTTTGACGGCAATCCAGGTGTGAATGGCGAACCAACCGCGCCAGCCCCAGGCATCGGCACCGTAGACCTGCAGTACTGCCTCCGGAGTGCTCTGAGGGACCGGCGCGATGCCGGCTGAATC
>CAKZOA010000087.1 GCA_937132035.1 uncultured Desulfobulbaceae bacterium
CATATCCATTAATCTCATTCCCGCAGGCGAGGTCGCCATAAAGCAGCTCTTTTACCAGCTGACAAAAGAAAAACTCGACAAGGGCATCAAGGAAAAGGAGTTCACGGCCGCACTCGGCGATCTGGTGGTCTATGTCGAGGAAGTGGACCGACAAACCAATACGTGGCGCAACGTGTGGGTATCGGACATGCGGGGGCAGACGACTCCGGCCATCACCATGGCCCGGACCGGCGGCATGTCAACAGATATAGAGACCATGACCGTTACCATAGATCTCTTCAATGGCAGCCTGCACCGGGCAAAAGATGAGCAGGGTCAGATTGTCACCTTCGACAACTACAAAGTTCACATACCGCTGAAACTTCCTGCCACCAGTACGACCGTTGTCGGTCTTTCGGGAAAGACTATGAACGAGCTGCAGCAGGGAGCACGTCTCCACGGAGTCAACAGTGAATGGGGGCGGGAGCACCTTATTCACTACCACAAGAGGCTGGTATTGCCCTTTGGCTGCTTGATAATGAGCCTTATGGCAATGCCCCTGGGCCTGCAGTCTGGTCCGGGAAGACGGGCGATGGGCATCCCCCTGGGACTCGGTTTTTTTATTATCTATTATGTTTTCTATACCGTTGCCAAAACCGTAGCCGAGGATACCACTCTGCCGGTTTTCTTCGCCATGTGGACGCCCAACTTTTTCTTTCTGCTGCTGACGGCAGGTGCCATCTTCAGGGTCGCCAATGAAAAGCCGCTTCTCCCCGTGGGTCTGGGAAACACCTCCCTGAAGATCAAACAAGAACTTGAAAAGAAATTAAAAAAGAGGAAAATGCTGCGGCGCCGGCAATAAAAGAGATTCGAACCTAGCTTTTGTTTTTACCCTCATCTCTTTGCCGGGCCTCCTCAAGCGCCTTTTTCAGAGCTGCATGATGGACATTGCCGGCATAATGAACGGGGCTTTTACCGGAAATGGGATCAAATCCCGAGGGATCGGCAAAGCAGTTCTGCTCTACCTGTAAAGGTAATCGGGTCAGGGCCTCTTCCACCCTCATGCCAATGATATCCACTATTGCTGCCCATGTTGCCCCACAGGGTGCGCCGCGCAGAATGCGGATATCAGCAATCCGCTCATCGCGGACTTCGACTGCGTAGGCGGGAAAACCAAACTGCTTGCCGTAATCACCAAGCTTTTGGTTTCTCCCCAGACCGCAGCAGGTAAATGGCGTAAAGCCTTTACCGGGCTTGCCAGTGGTCACCACCGGTATGTTTTTCTCCTCACAGAGTTCGACAAGATAGTCGGAAAGATCCGGGTGCTTGAGAAAATTCAACACCAGATCTCCATCAAAAGACTCTGGGACATACTCCATGGGAAAATCAATAATTTCCGGAAATGTTCCATCCAGAGAGAAAATTTTCTTTATGACTATACCTGTAGCATATTTTCGTATTCCTGCCGTTTTCTTCTCGGCGGAACCGTTTTGTTGAAAAACTATGATGTCCATACCTTCCTCGATACAATCTGCAGAAGAGAGAGTGCCTGCCGGTGGAAAATACCGACGATTCGTTTTCAGAGTAATGATTGCAGAAGATAAGTGATAATGCAGCTACCGAGTTTCTGTCAAGCATCTTTATGATGCGGGCAAATCCCTATTATTCAAGGTACCCTTTACTCTTTCTATAAATGTATGGCAGATCAATATGTATTGCGTTAAAATATAATACGTTAGTCTATTGCCTTACCAGACGCCCCTATTTCAGGATACACGTAACCTGCAGGTTTCCCCTGCCGGGAAACCGTAATACCTACGCTTGGAGACATCCACATGAAACTGCCAAAAGCACATGAAATGCAGGCATTGGACAAATGCGCCACAGACCATTTCGGCATTCCTGGGATTGTTCTCATGGAAAACGCCGGATTAGGGACTGTGCGAATGATGGAAGAGGAGCTGGGGCCCTGCAAAGGTAAATTCGCCATTATTTTCATCGGACCAGGCAATAACGGAGGTGACGGACTTGTTATCGGTCGTCATCTCCACCAGCGCGGGTGCGAACCGATATTCTTCTTTCTCGTCAAACCCGATTCATTACAGGGCGACGCTGCCACCAATCTCAATATCATTCGCAAACTCAAATTGCCTTTTCACGTCATCGACAATTCCACACGGGTAGAAACCATCCCCGTTCTCTACAAACAGATCGAATCACGCGGCAAGCCTTGCTACTGCATCATCGATGCTCTATTCGGTACAGGATTGACCCGCGGACTCGAGGGCCATTTTGCCAATGCCATCAACCTCATCAACAGGCCCGACTTTGCCCACAATATACCCGTGATATCCGTAGATATTCCCTCCGGCATGGATTCGGACAGCGGCAGAATTCTGGGTACAGCTATTGTCGCCAATTACACGGCAACCTATGGTTGCGCCAAGCCCGGCCAGATAATGCACGGAAGTTCGGAACTCACGGGCAAACTGCAAATCATTGACATCGGCATCCCCCCGGAGGCCTTTATCAAGTCTCCGATCCCAACCGAACTGGTAACCGAAGACCTGGCCAGGATCTGGTTGAAAAAACTCTCCCGTGACAAGTCATCACATAAAGGCTCACACGGCCACCTTTTCGTCATTGCCGGCTCTGCAGGAAAAACCGGTGCCGCCATACTGGTGACCAGAGGGGCGATGCGCAGCGGCTGCGGGCTTGTGACCATGGCGGCCCCCTATGATCTCAACGCCATATTCGAAACCAGCTGCCCCGAAGCGATGACTCTGCCCCTGCCCACTTCCTCCTCGATTATCAATGTCAGCGATCTTTCATTTTTAATAAAACATCTCAATGACAAGAATGCCATTGTCATGGGTCCTGGCCTAGGCCAGGACAAACGCACTGCAGATCTGGTTGTCCATCTCTACAACAATGTCTCGCGACCGATGGTAGTCGATGCCGATGCTCTCAATATCCTTGCCGCCAACAAAAACAGGATTCAAAAGCCGGCCGGACCGAGAATTCTCACCCCCCACCCCGGAGAACTTGCCAGACTGACCGACTCAACATCCCAGGCTATCCAGGACAACAGACTCCATGCAGCCAGGGAGGCCCATGCCTCTTTCAATAATGACAAACAGGTGATTATAGTTTTAAAAGGGGATGGAACGGTTATTGTCTCCGATAACGGTGAGGCCATGATCAATACCAGCGGCAATCCCGGCATGGCCACCGGCGGCATGGGAGACATCCTCAGCGGCGTTATAGGTTCGCTTATCAGCCAAGGGCTCAGTTGCCTGGAGGCAGCTGCTGCAGGGGTATTCCTCCACGGAAAAGCCGCTGACGACTTGCACGTGAATGCCGGCTATGGCTATACAGCAACGGAGGTTGCAGACCGCATCCCCTATACACTGAAAAGATTTCTCAAGCAGGAGACTTCATGAAGAAAGCACAGGATATAATGACAACCAAGGTTTTGACCGTAACCCCAGAGACGACCGTCAGTGAGCTCGCCCATTTACTCACCGACAATACTATAAACGGGGTCCCGGTCATTGACGAAGACGACAAGCTTCTCGGCGTAGTAACTGAAAACGACCTGATCTTTCAGAAAAAAAAGGTTCACATCCCCACCGTCATAAACATTCTCGACTCGTTTATTTATCTTGAGAGCCCAGACAGAATGAAGGAAGAAATGCAAAAAATTACCGGTTCCACGGTTGCAGATATCTACTCCAGAAAGGTGAAAACTGTTTCAGTGGACACGCCGGTGGATGAGATTGCCACCCTTATGGCGGAGAAAAATATTCATACAATCCCGGTGGTCGAGAAGGATAAGCTGGTGGGAATAATCGGTAAAAAAGATATTATAAAAACCATCTTTTCCTGAGGGACAAAGCCCGCCCCTCCTACCACTGTATAGGGTCATGACCATGGAATCTCAAATACTCGTTGCACTTCTTAAAGACATCGGAGCCGAGAAAACCTCTGTGCGCTGAAAGAGGAGACGGATGACTCGTTTTCAGCACCAGATGGTTGTTGCCGTCTATAAAAGCCGCTTTTTTCTGGGCGAAGGCGCCCCACAGCATAAACACCAGGTGCTGCCTGCGACGGGAAAGCGTTTCGATGATATTGTCGGTGATTTCGTGCCAGCCTATATTGGCATGAGAATTGGGTTTTCCGGCGATAACGGTAAGGCTGGCGTTGAGCAGCAATACTCCCTGAAGGGCCCACCTGGTTAAATCCGTGGCAAACACCCTTTCTGTATCGCTGTCGTAGATGCTCCTGCGAATTTCCTTGAAAATGTTGACCAGAGAGGGTGGAGCGGGTATGCCCTCCACAACTGAAAAGCACAGACCATGGGCTTCGGGGCCCATACGAACATGTTCATTAAAATAGGGGTCCTGACCAAGAATAACAACGCGGACGGTATCGAAACCTGTTAAACGCATGGAGTCGAAAACGTTTTGCCGCAGCGGGTAGACTTTTTTTCCCCCGGCAAGTTCTCCATATGCCTTTTCTACCAGGACTCGGTGCCGCCGCTGCTCGAGGAGCGGAACCTGTTCTTCCCACAACATACGACTTTCGTTTTTCATGATATTTACAGGCTAAGCCGTAACGATGGTGTCACGGTAATGAGAATGAATCTTCCCTATCATCGCGGCGAGCGCATTCTCATCTTGGACCATTACCACTTCATAGTGGTTAGATATATTATTGGTCATTTCTTTCTTCAAGCATTTCGAGGGATTCAAGACAGCTACGGTACCGTTGTTCTCAATGAGCTCTTTCAGCCCTTTCTCTCCCTGCCACTTACTTCCAGAAAGAAAAATAACAGCGGCACGTTCTCTGAAAACTTCTCCGACCGAGGCGATGGTATAATCCACGGGAGAAGATGGACCTCGCCGAGTCTTTTGACATTTCAAAGAATAATCGGCACTGAAGGGTTTGAAGTAGATATTTTCGGTATCGCAGCCCACATAGCAGTTACCACCTTGGATGGAAAGACCATCCGTAACTCTGACAATATTCACCGTACTGATCTCATCGAGATACTGGGTAAAGGCATCGACGTGTTCGACGTTACCGTCAATGACGATCAGCACGGCACCGTTCATGTCCTGTCGGAGATGCGGCACCAGTTTGAGCAGGTTGCTAAAAGCCCCTTCTCCGGCGACGATAACAGAGAGGCAATTAGCTCGTCGATACTTGTTTCGTTCCATAAGCGAAATGTACTCACCACAGGCGGTGCAGATTACCCCGCCCTGATCCTCATTTTCCCAGAGTAAAGCTTCCTCTTTGGATCCGCATTCTTCGCAAAACACCAGGGACTTGACTTTACGCCTTTGCTCATTTTTGAGGGCATTCGGTGGAAAAACAGGTTCAATTGCCCCCATCGATACCTCAGCGGCCGACAGTACTTTGTCGATGAGTTGTCTCTGCAGTGGCTTCTGGTGAGAAATATTTTGGAGTGTGTCTTTACTGAAAAAATCTACTGCACCATTTTTCAGAGCATCAAAGCATCTGGCAGTGCCTTCAGCAGTCAGTCTCGAAAACATGATCGTGGGAGTGGGAATATGAATCATGAGATGCTGCAGGGCCGTCATGCCGTCGAGCAGCGGCATTTCGAGATCCATGAGAATTACATCCGGTTCGACTCTGAGGATGAGATCGAGTGCTTCAATGCCATTGACGGCTTCGCCTATCACGCTCAGCCGCGGATGCTGGTTCAGCAGTGTGCTGAGAATTTTCCTATATTGGGCGGAATCATCGACAATTACAACTCGTATCATTTCTTTTTTTTCGCTCATATCCCTGGTTGATACGGCTTATATGTTATGTGCTGAATTGTATTCTGGCCAGCTAACCACGGTTTCAACGGTAGAACTGTGCAGGCCACTCATCTGGTATCTGTATAGAGGCCATAATTCTGTATATACTCGTAGACCTGAGGCGACAGGCAATCTTCAGGAAAGTCACTGGTCCCTATAGTACGCCGAATCTGTGACGATGACACCTCAGGAATTTTAGCCCCGGTATAATATATTCTCCTGCCGCTCATTCTGTTACACCAGTGGTCGCCCTCCGGCGTATACCCAAGGGATTGTATGTACACGTTCATATTTTTGGGCTCATAACCTTGACGGTGGATAACGATAAAATGCACCTGTTGGAGAAGACGGTTGTACGCCTTCCAGGTCCGGAGCTCGAAAAAGGCGTCGGTGCCTATGATAAAATGATATTGTCTGCCTGTGCTTTTTTCATCCGGCAGAGAAGCAAGCATGTCTATTGAGTATGTGGGCGGTGCCATATACCGCTCAATCTCCGAGATCATGAACCTCTCCTCTTCAGTGATAGCTAAAATTACCATTTCCAGACGATGGTGAAAAGATGTAATTTTACGACCGGTTTTATGAGGAGGTGATGCAGATGGAATAAAGATTACTTCGGCCAGATCATATCGCTGCATCGCCACCTGAGCGAGTGTGGTATGCCCTTTGTGCACCGGATCGAATGCACCGCCAAGCAAGCCGACGGCAGTCATCAGCTTCGCACCTGTCCTTCGCCGAAGACAACGAATTTTCTGGCTGTCAGTTCCTCAAGGCCCATAGGCCCGTAGGCGTGGAGCTTGGTTGTACTGATTCCTATTTCCGTACCCAGTCCAAGCTGGGTACCATCGTTAAAACGACTTGAAGCATTGACCATAACCGCTGAAGCGTCTATCTGGCGAATAAAGGTAGTGGCCAGGGTATAGTTTTCAGTGAGTATGCACTCGGTATGATGCGATCCGTACTTGCGGATATATTCCCGGGCTTCATCGTAATCGCTCACCACCTTCATAATCATCGCCAGAGCAAGAAACTCGGTACCCCAGTCAGAATCCCCCGCCTTTTCAATATTTTCTGAGAGGCTGCAAGCCCTTTCACATCCCAGTATTCGTACCCCCTGCTCCAGCAGTGCCGCAGTAATTACCGGAACATAGGCGGCGGCGATATCCGCATGCACTAGCAGTCCCTCTAGAGCATTGCAGACGCCTGGCCGCTGCACCTTGCTGTTGAGTATGATCGGTGTCGCTTTGTCCAGATCCGCCTCTTTATCGACGTAAATGTGGCAGACCCCCTTATAGTGCTTAAGAACCGGTATGGTGCTGTTTTGAGTGACAAATCGGATCAACCCTTGTCCTCCCCGGGGAATGATCAGGTCGACATATTCATCCTGCTTGAGCAGCTGGGCGACGGCCTCACGGTTGGTATCGGCGACGACCTGGACCCCATACTCATCCACACCGCAGATGCGCAGAGACTCCTGGATGATTCCGGCGAGAGCGATATTGCTGTTGATGGCCTCTGAGCCCCCTCTCAGAATGACACTGTTACCCGCTTTCAAGCAGAGGGCGGCGGCATCTACTGTAACGTTGGGTCGTGATTCGTATATCATTGCTATAACACCCAGTGGCACGCTCATTCGCCCGACCATGATGCCGTTGGGCCGCCGCGCCAATGATCCGATGGCCCCTACCGGATCATTGAGTGCTACAACGTCGCGGAGTCCGGCGACCATGCCGTCAATGACTTCATCTGTCAAAGTAAGCCTGTCAAGCATTGGCTCAGAGAGGCCGTTGCGACGGCCATTTTCGATATCCTTGCTATTTTCTCTCTGGATGTATCCTCTTTTCTTTTCAAGGAGCTTGGCTATCGTTTCAAGAGTGGAATTCTTCATCGCTGTTGATGCGGAGAGCATCTGCTGGGAAGCGGCCTTGGCGTTTTTGCATATGTCGACTATGTTTTTCTCAAGTGAATCCATTGTGCCTCCGCTTTGTCGTTATAGGATGACGAGATTGTCGCGATGTATGACCACATCGCTCCCCTTATATCCTAAAATGTCTTCTATTTTTTGAGAATTACCGCCCATTATGCGAACTACTTCCTCAGCGCGATAATTGGTTGTACCAACAGCAATAATTTTTCCTTTCTCATCTCTGCATTCTACGGAGTCGCCTGAAAAGAAATTCCCCGTCACCCGGCGCACACCCGACGGCAGCAGACTCTTGCCACCGCGGGAAATTGCTTCAACTGCACCGGCATCAACTTCAAGAATGCCGTTTGGTTTGAGAACAAAGGCTATCCATTGCTTACGTCCCTGCAACCGTTTTCGTTGTGGCAGAAAAAATGTGCCTATCATTTCGCCAGCGAATATATCCTGGAGAACACCCGGTCTTTTCCCAGGGCCTATCAAGGATGCTCCGCCGCCGGCTGCAACTTTTTTTGCAGCCAATATCTTACTGCGCATGCCTCCGGTTCCCAGGGAACTACCGCTGTTGCCGGCCATGGCGATTATTTCTCTCGTTACTTCGGCAACGCTGTAGAGCGGGCGGGCAGTTTTGTCGACAAGAGGGCTGGCGGTATAAAGACAGTCCACATCAGTCAGGCATATAAAAATATCCGCCTCGATGAGATTGGTGACCAGTGCGCCAAGGTTGTCGTTGTCGCCAAACTGCAGCTCTTCCGTAGAGACGGTGTCATTCTCATTTATGACCGGCATCACTTTCATTTTCAGCAGTGTAGTGACGGTATTTTTGAAATTGACGTATCGCACTCTGTGGGCGAGATCATCATGAGTCAGCAAAGCCTGGGCGATTTTCATGCCATGCTTTTCAAATGCGGAATCATAGATATGCATCAAACTGGACTGCCCGATGGCCGCCAATGCCTGCTTTTCCATGAGAGTAAGCTCTTTCTCCCCATTGAAAGCCAACTTCTTTCTCCCGGCGGCCACCGCTCCTGAACTGACCAGAATAACCTCTTTTCCGTTTTGACGAAGCGAGTTGATGCCGACGGCGAGATCATCTATGACCTCATGATTCATACCGTTGTCCGCAGTCAGTACGGCGCTGCCGACTTTAATCACCACCCGCCGGGCCATTTTCAAAAAGTCCAGACGGTGGTTCAGTACCGATGCAGTTGCTTCATTGTGTATCGTCATGGCAGATTCACTCTCCCGTCGTTAGGGAATTTACCCTGAGAGGCTCTCTTGGGCTTGTTGCAACGAATGCATCAGCTTTGATGAACAATGAGTGCTGCGATTAGTTCTTTCAGCTGGTCAATATTTGTATCACAGAGAGCAGATATTTCAATACAGTTAATATTTTTCCTCTCAAAGTAGGTATGCAGGTTTTTCATGCGCTTCTCATCGGCGATATCCGCCTTGTTGAGTACCACGACATGTTTTCTCTCCAGCAACTCCTCTTTGTATTTTTTCAGCTCTCTGTTGAGGGTTTTAAAGTCCGGAACGGCATATTCGTGTGAGGCATCGAGAACATGCAGCAGGATAGACGTCCTTTCTATGTGCCTCAGAAAGGTGTGGCCGAGACCTACCCCTTCGCTGGCGCCTTCTACCAGGCCTGGAATATCGGCTATTATACATGAACGTTTATAGGGCAGGTGCAGTACTCCCAGATGCGGTTCAAGGGTTGTGAAAGGGTACCCACCGATTTTGGGGTTGGCCGCCGACAACTTCGAAAGCAATGTCGATTTTCCTGCATTGGGAAGGCCGACCAGGCCGATATCGGCTATAAGCTTCAGTTCAATTTTCAACCATCTTTCCTCTCCAGGCTTGCCTTTGGTGGCATAGCGTGGAGTTCTGTTTGCACCGCTGGCGAAATGGCTGTTACCCAACCCCCCTATCCCGCCTTGTGCGGCGACACAACGATTACCCTCATCGGCAAGATCGGCTATGACCTCGCCGCTTTCTCCATCTTTGATCACCGAGCCCAGCGGTATCTCGACAAGACAGTCTTTTCCTTTCCTGCCGTGCATATCTTTTCCCTGTCCATGAAGCCCCCTTTCGGCCTTGAAATGGGATCGATACTTAAAATCTATGAGTGACTGAACATTCTTACTTGCCACGAGAATGACGCTCCCTCCGCGTCCGCCATCACCGCCATTGGGGCCACCCTTGGGGACGTATTTCTCACGACGGAAACTGACGCATCCATTGCCCCCGTCACCGGCTTTGACATGGAATTTTGCTTCATCTATAAACGCCATTTTGTTAACCAATAGAAGTAGAGTTATATGTATTCGTTCTCTCCTGCACTCAGGAGAAGGAGGCTAATACTCTCTCACAGGTACCACTGGTAATCAGTGCACCCGCACCGGCGCCCCATGATACGAATACATGGATAATTTGTGGTGACCGGCGTGTCTGCATACCTTCCCCCAAAGGTGCTCAGAGTCTTCCAGTGAAATAGCAAAGCTAG
>CAKZOA010000088.1 GCA_937132035.1 uncultured Desulfobulbaceae bacterium
ACGTATACGACCAGCCCACCAAAAAATGGTATACCTGGAAAGACGGCTGGCAGGAAGATAGTCCGACGATTGAATACGATACCTTCGTCGGTTCCGGGACCCGCTACCTCAGTGACGCCGGTCGGGAAGCCATTACCAGGCTCTATGCCGATTCCTTTAAAGGCTGAACGGCAAAGACAGCAGCACACCGGAAGCCGCAAGGCGCGCTCCAAACCACTACGGATGAATGATGCGCAGGGCTAGGCGTCGAGATTGACGACCACCCTGCCCTTCTGTCTGCCTTTGAGCATCAGCTCGATGTGATGATCGAGTCCCTCCAGACCGATCTCCTCACAGATATCAAGCAAGGAGTCGACTTTCCATTCACCACTCAACAACTGCCATATCTCTTGGCGAAGCGGCATCGGGCAGTTTTGGGAATCTATGCCCACCAGCCGGACGCCACGCAGAATGAAGGGGAAAACGGTCAGGGGCAGGTCGGGGGAAGCAACATTGCCGCAGCAGGTAACTGTGCCAAACGGCGCCGTTGATTTGATGGCGGTGGCCAGTGTCTCACCGCCTACGGTATCGATGACACCGGCCCAGGCGACTTTGAGCATGGGCCGGCCACTATCATCGACGGCGTCCTCTCTGTCGATCACTTTGACGGCTCCCAATTTCTTGAGATACCGTTTGCCTTCCGGCTTGCCGCTGACCGCCACAATCTTATAGCCCAGCTTGGCGAGCAGGGAGACGGCCAGACTGCCAACGCCGCCGGATGCACCGGTAACGAGTATTGTCCCGTCTTTTGGCCCAACCCGCTCTGTCAGCGCATGTACCGACAGCGCGGCCGTAAAGCCGGCGGTGCCGAAGATCATGGCCTCCCCGAGATTTAATCCTTCCGGAAGTTTGACCACCCATTCCGCCGGAACACGGATATATTGCTCGAAGCCGCCACAGGTATTCATACCCAGATCATAGCCGGTGACCAGAACCTTATCTCCCTCTTCAAACTCCTTGCTCTCACTCTCAACAACCTCTCCGGCGGCGTCGATTCCCGGGGTATGTGGATATTTTTTGGTTACCCCCCGATTGCCACTCGCCGACAGAGCGTCTTTGTAATTAAGTGATGAATAGCGCACCCGTATGAGAACGTCGCCGGCGGGCAGATCCTGTACCGCTTTCTTTTTGATATTGATTTTGAATTCAGCTGAATTGGTCTCCTCGACCACCAGGGCCTTGAAAATCTTATAATCTGATTTCACGCTTTCCCTTCTCCTGATAGAGTTGTTGTTTGTTCCTACCGCCACTCACAGGTAATACGACCACCACTTTTCCCGGGAAAAGCAGCGCTGCCGCTTTCGCGAAATATTTCCGGTCCGGGATGCTTCCGCGTCGCAGATCCGGTAATGGGGGTTACCCTCGACTTCTGTTGCAAGCCGTAGTCATCTCAAAGCTTCAAGGTCGCGAAACGTACTGTGAATAGATCTGCGGTATATTTTCCGCATAGGGATATAGTGACGTACCGCCATACTGTACTCCATTGTAGTACATCTGGAGCGGTATTTCCAGCATAAGTTCATAATAAGGCTTTATCGTCGCAGCGCCACCCCTGTCATCCCACTATTGTATCGAGCGCCTGCAACAGCATGCGGCACTGGTCATCGGTGCCAACGCTTATCCGCAGATACTGGTCTATTCTCGGTTGGAGGAAATGGCGTACCAGAATGTTTTTTTGGCGCAGGGCCTGGCTGAGTGCCACGGCATCATGATGCCTATGGCGTGCAAATACAAAATTTGCCAGGGACGGCAGAACCTCGAAGCCCCTGACGCCAAGTCCGGTTGAAAGGCGTTCCCTGGTGGCAACGATCTTCTCACACGTCTCTTCGAAGTAATTGTGATCGGCCATCGACGCTGCCCCGCCGGCAATGGCGAATTTATCCAGGGGATAGGAGTTGAAGCTGTTCTTGACCCGCTCGAGGCCTTCCACAAGCTCTTCCCGGCCCAAGGCAAAACCGACTCGCAGACCGGCAAGCGCACGTGATTTGGACAATGTCTGCACAACCAGGAGATTGTCGTAGTCATCAACGAGTGCCACGGCAGACTCACCGCCGAAATCTATATAAGCCTCATCAACGATGACCACGGAGTTGCGATTACCGCGCAATAACGAGTCGATCTGTCCAAGCTCGAGACAGCGACCGGTAGGCGCATTGGGATTGGCGAAGAGGATGCCGCCGTTCTCCCGAGCGTATTTCCCTAACTGGATTTCGAAATTGTCCCCCAGAGGGATCTGGATGCAGTCGACATCATAGAGCCTGCAATAGACCGGATAGAAACTGTAGGAGATGTCCGGGCAGAGTATCGGCCGCCGCTGCTGCAGCAAGGCCTGGAAGGCATGGGCCAGAACCTCGTCGGAGCCGTTGCCGACGAATACCCGGGAGGCGGGCTGATCATAATAACGGCCGATTGCCTCTTTCAGTTCGAGGCATTCCGGATCGGGATAGAGACACAGGCCGGAGGTCGCCTGCTCCTGCATGGCCTTGAGCGCTCTTGGCGAGGGGCCGTAGGGGTTTTCGTTGGTGTTGAGCTTTACCAGACCTTCTATTTTCGGCTGCTCCCCGGGGGTGTAGGGGCTCAGATTTCTGACTTTTTCACTCCAATATCTACTCATTGCTGTTTCCTTATTGCTCTTGTACAGCTGCACACCCGAGAACGTCCGTGGCTCTGCTGCGGCAACAGCCGTTTCTTTTTATCAGCTCAATAACGTCGCCTGTGCTCCGGCTGCAGCTGACCCTACCCAAATTGGCTGGTTTTGGCCATCATTATTGCAGAGGCCGACAATGCTCCTTGATCTTTTTCCCGCATGCGATACAATTCTACCAGACCGCCTGTACCTACACCCACATATTCCCCGATGAGGCACATCCATGCGCTGGAAACAGTTCCTTACCCCCGTCACATCTCTTGACAGCACTAAGATGCAGGAAATGCTCGACAAAACCGGCGAAGAGGTTCAGCTGGTCGATGTACGCCAGCCTTCCGAATATCGCTCTTCCCACATTCCCGGGGCGCAACTCATCCCTTTGCCGACACTGACCAAGTCCCTCGATCAGCTGGACCGCGACAAACCTGTGGTGGTCTACTGAGCCATAGGCGGAAGGAGCCGCGTGGCGGCTCAGCAACTGGCGGGGGAAGGATTCAAAAACGTCATCAACCTCAAGGGCGGCATCAAAGGCTGGGAGGGTGTAGAAGCCATCGGCGGCGAAGAGCTGGGAATGGAGGTTTTCGACGATCTCGACTCGGCTGAAACTATACTGAAAACAGCCTACTCACTCGAACAGGGACTGCAGGACTTTTACCTGCGCATGATGCAGGAGGTGAAGGAATCGGAGGTGGTAAAAATTTTCGGCAAACTGGCCGACATCGAGGATATCCACAAGGAGAAGATTTTTTCTGAATACAGCAGAGTGACAGGCGCAAGCGACCTTGCCGCCTTCGAAAAAGAGCTGCGCCAGGATTTTGTCGAAGGCGGACTCACCACCGAGGAGTATACCGAACGTTTCGGTGCCGATTTCGCCAAAGAAGAAGATGTCATCAGCCTGGCCATGTCCATAGAAGCCCAGGCCCTTGATCTCTACTCCCGCGCAAGCCGAAAGACGGAAGATACCACCGGTCGGGATATGCTGGAGCGCATAGCCCAGGAGGAACGCTACCATCTCGAACAGCTTGGCTCACTGATGGACGCACTGCTGGAGGAAAGAGATGAGTAAAAAGCTGGTGCTGGCCGGAGGCGGCCACGCCCATATGATGATCCTGGCCGAGTTGGCGAACATCATTGCTGACGGCCATCAGGTAACGGTTATCCAACCCTCGGACCACCATTATTACTCGGGAATGGGCCCGGGAATGCTGAGCACCTACTACTCTGCTGACGATATTCGTTTCAATACCCGCTTCGTGGTCGAACGCCAGGGAGGTCTTTTTGTCAGGGACAAGGTGACGCGCATAGAAGCCGACAGCCAAACCGTTGTCACCGAAAACGGTACCAGTATTGCCTATGACGTTCTCTCCTGCAACCTCGGCAGCTTCGTACCCTTTGAGAATATCGAAGGCGGCCGGGAGAGGATTTTCACCGCCAAACCGATAGAGCGTCTGCTCGAAGCTCAACGGAAAATCATCGAACTGGCGGATACTGGCCGTATATCGATCTGCGTCGTCGGCGGCGGTCCGGCGGCGGTGGAAATCGCCGGCAACTGTCATCACCTGGCCGCGGCCAGGGGATCTAAAGACATTGATATCCACCTTCTGGCGGGCAAAAAAATGATGGCAGGCTACAGCGACGCCATCGGCAGAATCATCCGCAAGACCTTTGACTCCCGGGGGGTGGCCATCGACGAATCCGGCTATGCAACAACAATCGTCGATGGTTCCGTCATTCTCGACAACGATAAGAGCTTCTCGGCCGACATCATTTTCGTAGCCACCGGTGTCAAGCCCTCCCGGGTTTTCGCCGAATCCGGCCTGGCCACCGGCGCAGACGGCGGTCTACTGGTTGACCGCTTTCTTCGTTGTCCCGACCACCACAATATATTCGGCGGAGGTGACTGTATCTCTTACTCGCCCTCCCCCCTGGACAAAGTCGGTGTCTACGCGGTGCGCCAGAACCCGGTGTTGCTGCACAACGTCAAGGCGGCCCTCAACGGTACTGAGTTGCAGCAGTTCGACCCAGGAGGCAACTATCTGCTTATCTTCAACCTCGGTGAAAAATACGGTGCCCTGCAGAAAGGCCCGTTTGTCTGGGGCGGCAAGAGCTCCTTTTTTATCAAAGATTATATCGACAGAAAATTCATGCGCAGGTTTCAAACACTGGAAGAGTAAAAATCGTACATAATTGTTCCATTCCCCACAAATGTGTTATCTTCTGCCCACCGCTGGAGCTCCATCCCCTTACGCCTTTTCCACCATTGCGCCATCCAGGTTGCCGAATTTGGGGCGATGAGTGAAACTTGTCCAATAGATTCCCCACCGGCACCGTTATTGCAAAACCAGTAATAACGAGTCTCCCCGCCTCTCTGTCATACTCCGCGGGGCAGCGCGCCTGAGGTGTAGCCATGACCATGATAATTGATACGACACTGCGTGAAGGCGAACAGTCGCCCGGCGTTCGCTTTACGCCGTCGCAAAAGCAGCAAATAATTGATGGTGTTGTCCGGGCCGGCGTCAACGAGATGGAACTGGGCATCGCCTCACCTCTCATCGACACCACCGCCGATCTTCTCGCCTACTGCAAAAACACACACCCCGGCCTCGCCCGTTCGCTCTGGAGCCGTTGCAGGGAAGAAGACATTCGATTCGCAGCGGAACTCAAAGCGGACATTGTTTCGCTGTCGCTACCGGCCTCCGATGTTCTCATCGAAAAGAAAATGGAAAAAACCAGGGAGTGGACGATCAGCCGTCTGCAAACGGCAATTGCCTTCGCCCGCCGGCTCGGCTTGCAGGTGGCTGTGGGCTTTGAAGACGCCACCCGGGCCGAACTGCACTTTCTCCAGCAACTGGCCAAGATAGCCAGGCAGGGGGGTGCTGTCAGGCTGCGCCTGGCCGACACCATCGGCACGGCTTCACCCGCCGAAATGGCCTCGATGGTCACCGAGGTGGCCAAGGTTGCTGGCGATTGCCGCATTTTCGTTCACTGTCACAACGATTTCGGCATGGCCACAGCCAATGCTGTCACGGCCATCGAAGTGGGAGCGGCCGGAGCGGACGCTACCGTACTCGGTCTTGGCGAACGATGCGGCTGCACCCGGCTCGAAGAGCTTGCCGGCTACCTACACCTGAAAAGACATGCAGAGTACAACATGGGCGAAATAGCCGTATTGTGCCGCTATACCGCCCGATCGTTGGGTAGAGTAATTGCCGGCAACCAGCCCTTTACAGGCGAGGACATCTTTACCTGTGAAACCGGCCTGCACCTGCAGGCACTGCAAAAGCATCCCGAAACCTACGAACCCTACACCCCCGAGACCGTCGGCGCCCGCCGCAGACTGTTACTCGGCCCCAAGGCCGGTCGCAAGGCCTTCATCGGTCATCTGCGCCGGAAAGGCTTTGGCGTCCCTGAACACATCGACGATGACACCATACGAAAAATGCGCTATTGCCTCGCCGACCCGACCGCAACAGACGACACTCTCGCCGCCTTTCTGACCCCCCTTTCCTCAGCTGCGATTTCCTGATCCCCCTGACCTTCCTACAACTCTGGATCCAATTACCTACGAAACTCATACTGGTCCTCTGGAGGTGCTTATCTCACGGGTCCTAGCAGCCAGGACGACTGCAGCGAAGCCCCAGGATGGGTTCATGACGTCCCGTGAAAAGATCTATTCCGACCATCCGTTACTCGTTGAAATTACGGGACACACAAATACACAGCCTTACAGATTTGGGAGGGAGAATAGCTCTGAATTAAAAACCCCCTGCTTCCACGAAGGGAAGCAGGGGGTTTTTGCTTTCTGCATCAAGAGGAACTTTTCCTCTTCTCTCTTTCAGATACTGCGTTGCCGCCAGGAAAACATCATTCCCGGCGGCAACTTTCTACGTGTTTCTAGATTGCGTCCGTTCCGCTCTCACCGGTTCGGATACGCATGACATTTTCCACCGGCAGGACAAAGATCTTGCCGTCGCCGATTTTGTTGGTATTGGCAGCTTCGCGGATAGTGGTGACGACCTTGTCCGCCAGATCTTCGTCCACTACCAGCTCGATTTTGGCCTTGGGATTGAACTCGACCTGGTACTCGGCTCCGCGGTAGACCTCCTTGTGGCCTTTCTGCCTGCCATAGCCTTTGACTTCGGAAACGGTCATGCCGGCGATACCGAGTTCGTTAAGGGCTTCCTTTACCGCTTCTAACTTGAAGGGCTTAATAATGGCTTCTATTTTTTTCATGATACTCCTCTTATCAGTCTTTGGTAAACTCAGGATATGCGTCAAGACCGCACTCGGATATATCGCAGCCCTCGAGCTCTTCTTCTTCGCTCACTCTGATACCCATGACGACTTTGATGATCATCCAGGTAACGATACTGGTGCCGAATACCCAGGCGAAAATCACCACCGCCCCGATAAGCTGAGCAATCAACGATCCATCCGGGTTGGTGAAGGATACGGCAATCAACCCCCAGATTCCGACAACACCATGCACGGAAATGGCACCGACCGGATCATCGATCTTGGCCTTGTCGATAAAGACAATGGAGGCAACGACGATCAGGCCGCCAATGGCGCCGACGATGGTAGCCAGCAACGGACTCGGCGTCAGCGGTTCAGCGGTGATGGCGACCAGGCCAGCAAGGGCGCCGTTGAGGGCCATGGTCAGATCGGCCTTGCCAAACCAGGCTCGGGAAAAGAGCAGGGCGGCGACGAGCCCGCCGGCGGCGGCAGTATTGGTGTTGACAAAGACCATGGAGACAGCATTGGCCTCTTCGATGTTGGATATTTTCAGCTCGGAACCACCGTTGAAACCGAACCAGCCAAGCCAGAGAATAAAGGTACCGAGGGTGGCCAGGGGCAGATTGGCACCAGGGATTGCATTGATTCTGCCCTTGACGTATTTCCCCGCACGCGGTCCCAGAAGGATAACACCGGCGATAGCCGCCGAGGCGCCACAGAGATGAACAACACCAGATCCGGCAAAGTCGAGGAAGCCAAGACCGTCAAGAAAACCACCGCCCCACTTCCAGTAGCCCTGCACGGGATAAATAAAACCGGTCATGACGATGGCGAAGATCAGAAAAGCCCAGAGTTTCATACGTTCGGCGACCGCGCCGGAAACGATGGACATGGCTGTAGCCACAAACACCACCTGGAAAAAGAAATCGGACATGGAAGAGTAGTAGGTATCCCCTCCGCTGGCAAGCACGTCTTTAACGCTGTTATCCGGACCAAGCAAGAAGCTGATTCCGGGGATGATGCCATTGCCGTTACCGTACATGATATTGTAGCCGACAATCATATACATGATACAGGCAATAGAATACAAGGCGACGTTTTTGGTCAGAATCTCCACCGTATTTTTGCTGCGGACCAGACCGGCCTCGAGCATGGCAAATCCTGCTGCCATCCACATGACCAGCGCTCCGGACATGAGGAAATAAAAGGTGTCGATGGAATAGGCCAGATGAATGACGGTTTCCCCGACATTTGCATCCTCGGCCAGAGCCGGTAAACCGGCGGCCAGAACCGCAAAAAACGCCGCTCCGCTCCAATAGGTGCTTGGTTTAATTTTCATTGGTGCTTTCACAACATGTTCCTCCTGATGAATTGATTTTTGTCTGCATTTGTTCTGCAGACCTCCCTATAGCCAACAACTGTCTCTCTTATTACAATCGGTGTGCCAAAGTATGTATATTTGATTTTTAATATATTATTTCAGAACCTTACAACAACTGAAACCGCATTTGTCATATTCCAAATGGTACTTTTTTATACATTTTTGTTGGCTACGTTTATCTGTATTCACGTTTATGTAATACACAGAATCCGCAGTTCCATAGTTACAGATCAGCGAAAGGAGTCATACCGATTAAGGCCGTACTTCTTGATACGGTATCCCATCTGTCGCTGAGTCAAGCCAAGCTCCCGGGCCGCCCTCACCTGCACCCAGCCGTTTCTTACAAGTGCCGCCTTGATCTCCTCCCGCTCGATATCCGAAAGCGACCGGCCAGACGGCGAACGCGGAGGGGGTGCAGCGGCCACCTCCGGACCTGCCTGCGCCACCGCACCAGGCGAGAGCTCCGAGCGGAGAATATTTTCCGGCAAGTCCTTAAGAGTCAAACGGTCATCCTCGGCAAGAATAACCATGCGCTCGACCAGATTCTGCATCTCACGAACATTGCCGGGCCAACGAAAATTCAGCAGAAAGTCCAGAAGCTCCGATGTCATTTTGACGTTCTTGCCATTTCTCTTGTTGCTTTTGCCGAGAAAGTGATTGAAGAGAAGCGGAATATCATCCTTGCGCTCCCGCAACGGCGGAAGTACGATAGGCACAACATTGAGACGATAATACAGATCTTCCCGAAAATTCCCGTTTTCGATTTCTTCT
>CAKZOA010000089.1 GCA_937132035.1 uncultured Desulfobulbaceae bacterium
TCATCTCCCGGCATCTTGTTGATCAACGAATTTTTGCCGTGTACCACTTCATCGTGGGAAAGCGGCAGGATAAAGTTTTCCGAGAAAGCGTACATCAATGAAAAGGTGAGATTGTTGTGGTAATATTTTCTATAGAGAGGATCCCTGGAAAAATAGGCCAGGGTATCGTTCATCCAGCCCATATTCCATTTGAAGCCAAAGCCCAGTCCTCCGAGGTGAGTGGGCTTGGATACGCCGTAGAAGCTTGTTGACTCTTCTGCTATCAAGAGAAAATTTGGGTGTTTCTCATACACTATGGAATTGAGGTGACGAATGAACTCGATGGCGTCAAGGTTTTCCCTGCCGCCGTACTGATTGGCAACCCACTCACCCTCTTTCCGGGCATAGTCGAGATAGAGCATGGAAGAGACGGCATCCACCCGCAGACCGTCTATATGGTATTTTTCGATCCAGAAAAGGGCGTTTGAAATGAGGTAGTTGCTTATCTCTTTGCGGCCGTAATCGTAGATGAATGTTCCCCATTCAGGATGGGCGCCCTTGCGTGGGTCGGGGTGTTCGTAGAGCGGAGTGCCGTCGAAATGTGCCAGGCTGTGGCTGTCTCGGGGAAAATGGGCCGGCACCCAATCGAGAATGACACCGATATCGTTCTGGTGGCACTGGTCGACGAAATACATGAAATCTTCAGGTACGCCGTAGCGGCTGGTGAAACTGAATGGTCCAGTAACCTGGTAGCCCCAGGATTCGTCCAGTGGGTGTTCCATCACCGGCATCAGTTCCACGTGGGTGAAGCCCAGATGCTTAACGTGGGGAATAAGCTTGTCTGCAAGCTCCCTGAAGGTCAGAAATCGTTCCGGATCGGCGGGATCTCTCTGCCATGAGCCGGCGTGGACTTCGTATATTGACATCGGTTTATCATAGGGAGCGGTGCTGTTGGTTTTTTGCAACCAGTGGTGATCGTCCCATTGGTACTGATCGAGATTTCGGATGATGGAGGCAGTATTTGGTCGTAATTCACCGAAAAACTGAAAAGGGTCTGACTTTAAAAGAATGTCCCCGTTCTGAGCCTTTATCTCATATTTATACAGTTCATTCTCGCCCAAACCGGGAACAAACAGCTCCCACACGCCGCTACTGTTCAGCGAGCGCATGACGTGAACGCGGCCGTCCCAGCCGTTGAAGTTACCGACAACAGAAACCCTCCTGGCAGCAGGTGCCCAAACCCTGAAGACGGTACCGCTGACGCTAGCTATGACAGTGAGGTGGGCGCCCATGTGGTCATAGAGTCGATAGTTCGTCCCGTAATTGAAGAGATAGGCGTCTTTTTGATCGAACTGTGGCAGAAATCTATAGGGATCGTTTATGATTTCCGTAGCCCCGTCGCCATAGGTGAGGCGAAACCTGTAGGTAAATGGGGCAAGCTCAGGATCGGCCAGCGTTTTTCGCTCTATTTGCGATTCAAACAAGCCACTGTCGTGTATCCTCTCCATATTGACTTCACGCCCCTCGAGGAGCAATTCCACGTGTTGAGCGTGAGGCTGAAAGGTTCGAATGGTGGCGATTTCATCGTTTTCATCCTCGATATGGACGCCAAGGAACTGGAAAGGATCATGATGGTCGCCATGGACAATTTTTTCTTTAAGGTCTGTTATCGATTTCAAGATAAATACCGTAGATAATATGAAAAGAGAGGTTCTGGGACTGCGGCAGCTGCAACACTTTCTCAAGAGTGTTACTTATATATAGTTACGCATTATACAACAAATTGCAAAACATGGTTGAACTGTTCTGCCAAAGCAGAGGTGGTTCACTGGTGTAGCTGAGGCTTGACTTGTAATCCCAGATTTTGATACTATTCTGTTAAGTCAAAGATCATATTTACAATAACAAATATTTAATGTGCTCAGACATTTAAAGGAAACAGCATGGAAAGCAGTCACCCGCCTGTACTTGATGCGCTTACCGGATCCTTTTTGATTTCCACGCAAAAGATGCCGGATCCCAGATTTGAGGAGCAGGTGATATATATTTGCGCCCACAATAAAGACGGGGCGATGGGCGTGGCTGTCAACAAACCTAACAGTATTTTCTCTTTAGCGGAAGTCCTCAGAAGCACAGATTTGCCGGTACCCGAGGGTGATCTTCCCCCGGTGTATATTGGTGGTCCGGTCGAGTTGGAATCGGCCTTTATTCTGTTTACGTCGGATTATGCAACCAAGTATCAACTGCAGGTGAGCCCGACGGTATTCCTCTCACGGGAAACCAGAGTCCTTGAGGATATAGCCCATACCCGTGGTCCGGAAAAATATCTGTTTCTCCTGGGGTATGCCGGTTGGGGGCCGGGACAGCTCGAACAGGAGTTGCTGGCTGCTGGCTGGCTGACAGTCCCTGCAGATGACATGATAATATTCGATACGCCCGATGATGAAAAATGGCGGGCAGCAGCAATGCGATACGGAATCGACATATCTGTATACGGCGATACCGCCGGCAGAGCTTAGGCACTCCGTATTTCTTTCTGAATACACA
>CAKZOA010000090.1 GCA_937132035.1 uncultured Desulfobulbaceae bacterium
CGAACGCATCGCCCATCACGGCCTCAACCACCAGGTAGTCGTTTCCATGATGGACCTGCCCCCGGGCTGTTCCGGCGCTCATGAACCGGAATTCTACATGAACCGTCTCCAGCAAATCATCGATGCCGGGATTCCCTTCCATTCCATCTGCTTCAAAGACGCTTCAGGCACTTGCAATCCACGCAAGGTCTATGAGACGTTTAAGCAGGCGCGAAAAATTGTTTCCGAAGACACCATCCTCTGGTTTCATACCCACGATACCGCCGGGCTCGGCATCTCCCAGAATCTGGCGGCCATCGAAGGCGGCGCCACCGGTATCGATCTGGCCAAAAGTCCACTGAGCGGCGGCACCTGTCAGCCGGATATCCTCTCCATGATCCACGCCCTCAAAGGCACCGACTACACCCTCGATCTCGACTACGAAAAAATCCTGGTCGCCTCCGAGGTGTTCACCGATGCCATGAAGGAGTATTTCTATCCGCCCGAGGCCAAAATGGTCTCGCCGACGGTAACGCTCTCCCCCATGCCCGGCGGGGCGCTTACCGCCAACACCATGATGATGCGCGACACCGGCACTCTCCACCTCTATGCCGACGTCATCAAGGAAATGGCAGAGGTCGTGGCCCGCGGCGGTTTCGGTACCTCGGTTACCCCCGTCTCCCAGTTCTACTTCCAGCAGGCCTATCTCAACGTCACCCAGGGCAAATGGAAGAAGATCAATCCCAGCTACGGCAACATGGTGCTTGGCTACTTCGGCCAGACTCCGGTTCCGCCGGATGCGGAAATCGTTAAAATCGCATCGGAACAGCTCGACAAGCCGGTATTCACCGATGATCCACTGGATATTCTCGAGCCTGGCATCCCCAAGGCCACCAAGATACTCGAGGAAAACAACCTGCCGGTCAACGATGAGAATATCTTCATTATCGCCAGCTGCGAGCAGAAAGGGCTCGATTTTCTCCAGGGCAATGCCAAGGTCAATGTCCGTAAGGTTACCGACGAGAAGCCCGAAGAAAAGAAAAAGGCGGCGCCGAAACCTGCAACCCCCGCACCCGCCGAAGGACCCCGCAACTATACCATCACCGTCAACAACAGGCCTTACAACGTCGTTGTCGCCGAAAGCGGTCAGGGTTTCCAGGCCATGCCGGCCAGCAGCCCGGCTCCGGCGGCGCCTGCAACCGAAACCGTCGAAGGTACCGAAATCGAGGCACCGACCCCGGGCAATATCGTCAAGGTCATGGTTGATGTCGGTGACGAGGTACAAAAAGACGCACCGCTGGTGGTCATGGAGGCCATGAAAATGGAATCCGAGGTCAAGGCACCGCAGGCAGGTAAAATCGTCGCCGTACACGTCGCCGCCGGCGACACCGTGCAAACCTCAGAACCGCTTGTAACCATAGCGTAAATTTGTCTACGGCCTGTGTCAGCAGCCCACAGGCCGTGTTTTCTTTCTTCGTTGCTATCGGGAAAGTATTATGAAAATGCGAATGCTCTTACTCACCGTGCTCGGATTGTGTCTGGCCGGTCTCTCATCGGCGTGGGCGGAAGATGGGAGTCTGGTGGAGATTATCTCCCCGGCCGACGCCAAAATACTGAGTATCGACGTATCGCCGGGAAGCCTGGTATACAGTGGGGACCCCATCGCCACCTTGAAAAAGGACAACGGTACCAAAATCGTCCTTCATGCCGGCGTCGCCGGCAAGGTCGTCGATGTCGGTTATACTTCCTATACCATGATCGACAGGGGAGCTGTTCTCGGCACCATAACCCCCCAGGCAGTGATGGCCGATATTCCGATAAGCGGCGTCAGCCAGCAGCTGCCGGGCCTGGGTGAACTGGTGGTCAAATTGTTCAAAACCACTGGAGTGGCAGGCATCATCAGCGACCAGCTGACCAAGGACTGGACCTTGGGTATCGGCAGATTACTGATGATTTCTGTCGGCCTGCTCCTTATTTATCTTGGTATCTTCAAGCAGTTCGAACCGCTGTTGCTCATTCCCATCGGCTATGGCGCCATCCTCGCTAATATTCCCCTGGCCGGCATAGCCGACCCTGGCGGCATCCTCTACTATATCTACGAGGTTGGTATCCTCACCGGCATCTTTCCGCTGCTGATATTCATGGGTGTAGGAGCGCTTACCGATTTCGGGCCAATGATCGCCAATCCCAAGACCATCCTGCTCGGCGGGGCGGCTCAGTTCGGAATCTTCACCACCCTTTTGGGGGCACTGTTGCTCACCGACTTCGTGCCCGGCATCGACTTCACCCTGCGCGATGCCGCCTCCATCGGCATCATCGGCGGCGCCGACGGACCGACGGCAATCTTCCTCTCCAGCCAGCTTTCCCCCAGGCTGCTTGGCTCCATCGCCATCGCTGCCTACAGCTATATGGCGCTGGTGCCGCTGATCCAGCCGCCGATCATGAAATGGCTGACCTCCAAGGAGGAACGAGAGATCAAGATGGTGCAGCTGCGGCACGTATCCAAAATCGAGAAAATTCTGCTGCCCCTGATGGTCCTCGGCATCTGCGCCACGCTGCTGCCCTCGGCGGCACCGTTGATCGGTATGTTCATGCTCGGCAATCTGGCCAAGGAGTGCGGCGTCATCGACAGGCTTTCCGATACTATCAAAAACTCACTGATGTATACGGTGACGATTTTTCTCGGCCTGGGCGTCGGCAGCAAGCTCTCGGCGGATAAATTCCTCAATCTTGAAACCCTGGGCATTCTTGCCCTGGGTATGATCGCTTTCTGCATCGGCACAGCCTCGGGCGTGCTTATTGCCAAGCTGATGAACAAAATGTCCAAATCCCCAATCAATCCGCTGATCGGCGCGGCCGGTGTCTCCGCCGTCCCCATGGCCGCACGGGTGGTCAACAAGGTCGGCCTTGAGGCCAATCCCCAGAACCATCTTATCATGCACGCCATGGGTGCCAACGTTTCCGGCGTTATCGGCTCGGCGGTAGCCGCCGGTGTCCTGCTGGCCCTGCTGTAAAACCGCTGCAACCAACCTCCATACCGCAAGGGGCCCCCGTATTCTGGGGCCCCTGTTTTTTTACCGATCTCTTCGTATTTTTCTCGTGGCAGGGCCACACATATCAGCCCCGATAGTGTCTCGTTTTGGCAGACAGACGGTGAAACGGTCAAGTAATACCGTGATAATTCTCATTCATAGTGGTTTTTATGAAATAGAGGCGTGCGGGCGTGTCGGCGAATTGCAATTTTTTCGCGGATCAGCACCTGATCTCGAGGTGCCCCACGGCCATAGAAGTAATATGGTGAGCACTGATTATTTAAACAACGCAGAAAGGAGAAAAGAGGGGTTGTCCAGAGAAAGTTCGGACAGACTGTCTGGCAGGAACCGGATCGCCAAAGCCGGGTTATATTCGAGCGGCAGACGTCATCCGCCGTCATGCCGCTCAGGAAGTGCATTATGGGACAGCTGCCGCCGATGGCAGCGGCTGATTACCTCGGAGTATCGTCGGATCCTCCGGCGTTTAACTGGCATTGCTTGAAATCGATTTTCTCTTTGCAGTTTTTGCAGGTGTGTTCGCGATTGAACTCATCGGAGAAAATCTCCACCTCCGTGCCGCAATTATTGCACTTACACACAAATGATTCCAAATCTCTCAATGATTCAAATCCGGGACAATGGCTAACTGGGGTGTTCATCTTCTGCCTCCTCCTTCTGGGTGAGCGTAGACCGCTTGTCCGTGAGTTCTCTGTCAGCGGTATGATTTTACCAGTCTTCTTGGTAATTCTATAAATATAAAGCGTATAAAGTCAAGGTCAACACCACCGCTGCCTCGCAGCTGTGGTGGTGTTGCAGCGCGTGGCTGGGGACAAACCGACAGTGATCTCCTCCTACTGGCCTTCTCCCCTAGCCTATCGCATATGTCCTGGTGCTGCCAGCGATATTATGGCACTCTTCCGGCTTCGAAGACTGTTCATGGCGATTTGACTCTGTCCCTACTGCCCATCACCGTGCTTCTCTACAGCAGAGCACAACTCTTGATAAAGCACTGACAACTCACGGATTCGGTCTGCCTCTCCCGATGCTACCCCACCGCCTTGCTGACAATATCCCGGTCAAAATAATTTGTGGCCATACCGCCGTCGACAACGATGGTTTGCGCCGTTATTGCGGAGGCACGATCGGAAAGCAGAAAGACGGCAGCGTCGGCCGCCTCCTGCGTGGACACCGCCCTTTTCCTGAGAACGGCTTTTTCGGCGTAGAGATAGCTGTCAACATAGCCGGGAATGCCGGCCGAAGCCGATGTTTTCAAAAGACCAGGAGCAACGGCATTGAAGCGCACACTGGAAAAAGAGCTAAAACTCTTGGCCAGAAAGCATAACGACGAATCGAGCGCCGCTTTGACCGGAGCCATATAGCCGTAATTTTCCGCCGCCATCTTCGTGGTCGAGATGGAGATGGTCACCACCGAGGCCTCGGAGGCAAGCAGCTCTTTAAAATTATTGGCAATCGATATGAAGGAGAAGCAGGAAATATTGACGGCCTGCAGAAAATCCTGGCGGCGGGTTTCGTGAAAGGGCTTAAAGCCTTCCGAGTAGTTGGCATAGGCAATGGAATGGACGATGCCGTCAAGCAGGCCTGCACCAAGTTGTGCGGCTATCTCCTGCCTCACCCGGACGATATTCTCCTCCTCCTCGACGTCGCAGACGAACACGGCGCAGTCGGGAAAAAGTTTTTTCGCCGTTTTCCGACGTTCTTGCGAACGGACGACGTGCAGTACCTCGGCGCCGGCGGCGATCAGTTCTCTGGCAATGAAATAGGCAACGGATTTTTTATTGGCCAGTCCGAAGACAACAATGCGTTTATTCTCAAAGGTAATGAAGCTCATTGATATATTTTCTCTTCTGTTTTCCGTTTTTCATCCCTTACTATCACTCCAGGCCACCAATCCATTGCAAGAGCATGATATGCGGAGTTTCAGGGGGAATCGGATTTTCATGTATTCTCATCGGCATCAGTCCTCATTCCCGGGGTTGACGGCAAAGCGATCCGATCTCTACAAAAGCCGTAGTATCAGGAGCACGGCTGAGTCTCCCAGAATACAACGGCAGGACGAGGGATACAAGGAAACAATGGCGCCGCCGATCCTGCGCCAGGGAAAAGAGTGATGCGCTTGGTTTTTTCGGTGAATAAGGTACAATACAATCATGGATGATACATGTGAAGTCTGCGGCGGCAGCGGTCAGATTGGTCATTTTCCCGGGGTCAGCCGGTTTATGATCTGCTGGGAGGAATGTCCCGAATGCCTGGGAAGCGGCCTTCGCGGATTTGGGGATAGCACAGAGCAAAGCGAGCACCGCCCCCCCTTTCAAAACACCAAAAAAGATGACGATGATCGTCAATCATAAAAAACCCCGGCTAAAATGCCCACTCTCACACCTCTGTATTCGCCCCGGGAAGAGCTGGCCAACACCATAACTCATGGTCTTGGCGCTCTCCTTTCGCTCTGCGCCCTTGTTTTTCTGGTGGTTTTCGCATCACTGGACGGCAACGCCTATCATATCGTCAGCTGCTCCATCTTCGGCGGCACTCTGCTGCTGCTCTACTCTATGTCGACGTTCTATCACTGGGTCCGAACACCGCGCTGGAAGACCCTCTTCAGGGCCCTCGACCACTCTTCCATCTTCCTGCTCATCGCCGGGACCTATACACCCTTTACCCTGGTCAGCCTTCAGGGCGGCTGGGGCTGGACGCTGTTTGGCCTGGTCTGGGGGCTGGCCATTATCGGAGTGGTGCTGGAGACGGTGACCGGACAGAAGTTGAAGAAACTGTCCCTCGGCCTCTATATCACCATGGGCTGGCTTATCATCATCGCCGCCAAACCGCTTCTGGCAAACGTGGCAGTCGGTGGACTGGTGCTGCTCGTTGGCGGCGGTCTCTGCTACACCTTTGGCATCGTCTTCTATGTTTGGCAGTCGCTTGCCTTCAGCCATGCCATATGGCACCTTTTCGTTCTGGGGGGCAGCCTCTTCCACTTTTTTGCCGTTTTTTTCTATGTCATCCCTTAGTGCCAGCACTTCATGAAAGAAACTATCCTTGACCACATTTATCTGGCATTTAGCAGGTGGTCTTCTGCTGCAAACTTTGCCTGCCGCCCCGGCTGCGCCAGCTGCTGCACCGACAATGTCACTCTCACCGTCCTGGAAGCCGGTCGGATAGCATCATATTGCCACAGCGAAAAGCCTCCTGACTGGCTCATCGGCAAAATTAGCCTTCGGGAACCGGCAGTCCGCCCTTCGCAGACCACCAATGAATACGTAGAGGCGATACTGGCCGGCGAAAAAGAGCCGCAGGAACCTCAGAAAGTCTGCGGTTCCTGTGTTTTTCTCGAATCCGGTCTCTGCAGCATCTATCCGGTGCGGCCCTTCAGCTGCCGCTGCTTTGCCTCGACAACGGTCTGTCGGCCGCGGGGCTCGGCCACCGTGCCCGATACCCACCTCTATGGGGCCATGGCTGCCATGCAGCTCATCGAGCACCTCGGACAATTCGACTCCTGGGGAAATATGACAGACGTCCTGGCGGTTACACTTGGTGGTGATCGTGCCGAAGCACTCCGACAACACCTGCGCCTGGCCAGACCATTGCCGGGATTTGCCATCCCCGAAGAACACGCCGACAGCGTTACCCGCTTGCTGCAGATGCTCTTTACCACCCGGGTTGGCACAAAAACCATTGAGCAGATACTCAACGGCCGCTAGCCGCACACCCTCCATCACGCCTCTCCCGAGCGCCCTCGTCCTGCCGACGATCCCTCAGCGGGCGCCAGAATTGATTTTGAATTCCAGCCTCAGAAATGTATAACTAGTTACGTGCTGTCGAAACGGCAGCCTCACTCAACGTTGGAAACGTGTATGCCAATGCTCATCAAAAGAGATTTTCTCTCTCTTTTTTCCCTGAAAAACGCGCTGGTACTTGTCATCTCGGCGGTGGCCATCTTTCTGCTCACCCTTGTATTCATTCTCCGCTACCAGCACCAGCAGGTCTCCTCTCGACAGGACCACCTCACCCAGACGTTGCGTGATGACATCAACCGGCACCTTGAAATAAATTACAGCGAAACCTGCAGGGCTCTGGCCCGACAGGAGAAGATTCGAGCTCTGTTCATCTCCCCCGGGGTGGAAACCACCACCGAGGCTACGGCTCTTCTCAACTCGGCCAGAGATATTCTCGACGCCAGCCTCGTCTATATCCAGGACAGTACCGGACTGGTGATCGCCTCTTCGCTCTCGAAAAACGGTGAAAGCCTCTACGGCAACAACTATCGATTTCGTCCTTATTTTGTCCAAGCCCTTAAGGGTGAGGACTCCATATACGCAGCCCTTGGCGTTACCACCGGCAATCGCGGTATCTACTTCAGCAGTCCCATAATCGATGATTCAGCAAAGATTGCCGGCGTAGCCGTCATCAAAGGCGGACTCACCGACGTCGACAGAATTCTGACCACCAGCGCCGCCGATATCGGTCCAACCGCGATCATCTCAGGCGATGGCATTGTCTTTGCCTCCTCGGAGGATTCCTGGCTCTACCATGCCGCCCGTCCCCTCTCCTTTGAACGGCGGCAGCTGATCATGGAATCTGAACAGTTCGCGGAAATGCCTCTTCTTCGAATGCCCTTTAGTCTCAACGATGAAGAGGTTGTCTACAGAAAGAAAAAATATCTGGTCCAATCCCAGCCCATAGGTTTGCCCAACTGGTCCGTAATCACTCTCGTACCAGTCAGTTCTCCATGGTACGCCGTCGTTTTTGTCTGTCTGCTGTTCACCGTCCCGGTGTTCTTTCTGGCGCTGAAGGTCAAGCACTATTACAACGAGATCAAATACAAAGACAAAATAAGCAAACAAAATATCCACCTCCTCAAACTCAACGAAGAGATGAAAAAAGAGATCGAGGAGAGAAAGCAGACCGAGAAAGAACTCAAACATGTCAGCCAGCAGGAGCTGCAGTACAGGCTTCTTTTCGAGCAATCCAGGGATGCCATGACCATCGTTGCCGAGGATGGAACGATTCTTGAAGCCAACCGGGCCTTTCTGTCACTGATGGATATCAGCCGTGAAGAACTCATCGACAGGCACCCCAAGGATTTCTGGGTCGACGAGCAGGAGCGTCTCACCTGGTTCACCCTCCTCGAAGAACAGGGCTCCATTGTTGATTATCAGTGTAAACACGCTACCCAGGATGGCAAAGTCCTCGACCTCACCCTGACCACCAACGCCACCTTCAATCGTGACGGCAAGGTCGTCTATCTCACCATACTCCGCGATATATCGCAGCAACTCGAAGACCAGCGACGGCTTATCGAGGCCAAGACGGAAGCGGAACAGGCCAATATCGCCAAGAGCAATTTTCTCGCCAACATGAGCCATGAAATACGCACGCCAATGAACGGCATTATCGGTATGACCAATATCGTCCTGGAAAGCACATTGCAGAAAGACCAGCGCAACTACCTGGAAATGGTCCGCTCCTCCGCCGATCGACTGCTCGATATTATTAACAACATACTCGATTTTTCCAAGATCGAGGCGGGACGCTTCGAACTCGAGGAAGTGGAATTCTCCCTCAGGGACAAGTTTAACGAGCTCCTCTCCCTGCTCTCCATAAAAGCCCAAAACAACAATGTCGAGTTAACTGCGACGGTGGCTGAGAACATGCCCGACAAGGTCATCGGCGACTCGACCCGGCTCATGCAGGTGCTCATCAATCTCACCAATAACGCTATCAAATTCTCCCGGGACGGATCGGTCACCGTCCACCTGGATTTGCAGCAGAAGCTCTCGGCGAACCGCGGGCTCTTCTCCTTCAGAGTCCAGGATACCGGAATCGGCGTCTCGCCAGATAAACAGAACACCATCTTCGAGTCGTTTTCCCAGGCGGATACATCAACCACCAGGGAATACGGAGGAACCGGGCTTGGACTGACCATCTCGGCCCAGCTCTGCCGACTGATGGGCGGCGAAATCGGCATCGAAAGCGAGGAAAACCAGGGTTCTGTTTTCTGGTTCACCGCTGTTTTCGGTTTGTCGGAACAGATTCAGAAAAAAGAACAACGACAGCAGGGAATGGTCATCAGCAGCGAACTCACCCGGGAGGAAATTTTTCAAGACATTCGCATCCTCCTCGCCGAAGACGACTATATCAACCGGACCCTGGCCATGGCCGTGCTTGAAAAGGCCAAACTCAAGGTTACGGCTGTCTCCAACGGCGCCGAAGCGGTCACCGAGTGGCAGCGCCTGCCCTATGATCTCATCCTCATGGATATCCAGATGCCGGAAATGGACGGCTACCGGGCCACCGGTCTGATCCGTGAAAGAGAAAACCGTCTTGGCCTGCACACGCCGATCATCGCCATGACCGCCCATGCCATCAAGGGCGACAGGGAAAAATGTTTGCAGGCAGGTATGGATGACTATATAACCAAACCGATCAATACCGCTGAACTCTACACCATTATCGAACGACATCTTCTCTACCGGGTTCTGATCGTTGACAATAACGGCGCCGCTCTTGAAACTGCCGGTCGGATTTTTACGGAAAGCGGCTGGCAGGTCACCCTGGCAAAGACTACCACTCAGTGCTTATGGGAGTGCACAAATTCCTCCTTCGACCTCATTCTCGTTGATGTGGACACCGAGGAAATCGATCTCAAGGCCACTGCCGCCATTATTGAAGAGCAGCGTAAAACCACAGGCAAGCCCACTCACCTCATCGCCACGGCGGCAGATTTCAGCAAAGAGCAATTGGGGCGATGTACCAGCGCAGGCATAAAAGACCATCTTCAGAAGCCACTGAGTCATGATATAGTGACGGATCTGTTCAACACCATGAAGCTGAGGCTCTAGATATCAGAAACCTCTCGGAGAGGAGTTTCGGCACCGAGGCTATGAGGTGGTGCTGAACTCCCGGAGAAATTCGGCATAGCCTTGCTCCTCCATCTCTTCACGGGGAATAAAGCTCAGAGCGGCAGAATTGATGCAGTAGCGCAGGCCGGTTGGTTCCGGGCCGTCGGCAAAGACATGACCAAGGTGGGAATCACCCTGCCTGCTTTTGACCTCGGTGCGCTCGCTGAAAAGCTTTCTGTCGACCTTCTCGACGATATTGGCGGCAACCAGCGGTCTGGTGAAGCTCGGCCAGCCAGTGCCTGAGTCAAATTTGTCCCTGGAACTGAAAAGTGCTTCGCCGGAGACGATATCGACATAGATTCCCTCGGCTTTGTTATCCCAGTAGTTACCGCTAAAGGGGGGTTCTGTCCCCTCCTTCTGGGTGACCTCATACTGCAGAGGCGTCAGCTGCTCCCGGAGCCGCTGCGATGATGGTTTACCATCGTCACCGAGTACCGAGACTGGATCCATATTTTTCCAGACATTTTCGATAAAGGCCTCCCTGCCCGAGCCTTTTTTGTACATGGTGTAGTGGCCACTGTTTTTCTGGTAATACTTTTGGTGATATTCCTCAGCCGGGTAGAAGGTGGTGACCGGCAGAATGCGGGTGGCTATGGGTTTTTCAAAGATGTTCGAGCTTTCCAGATCTCTTTTTGACTTTTCGGCAACGTCTCTTTGCTCTTCGCTGGCGTAGAATATGGCGGTGCGATAATGGTTGCCGCGGTCGGCGAACTGCCCACCTTCGTCGGTGGGATCGATCTGGCGCCAGAAAATATCGACCAGATCCCGGTATTCGACCTTTTCGGGATCATAGGTTACCTGCACCGATTCAAGGTGATCTGTCTGGCCTGCAGCCACCTGGTTGTAATCTGGATTCTCGACTGTACCGCCGCCGTAGCCGACAATAACCTCGACCACTCCTTCCTGTACTTCAAAGGGCTGCTGCATGCACCAGAAACAGCCGCCGCCGAAAAGTGCCGTCTGCAGAGTGTGTCCTTTTCCCGTTTCCGCCATCATCCTAAAAACCTCCACCGTCATATATGACTCTTCCCCGAAATTACCCGACTATTGAAAGCGGCCGGGCCGCACCCCTGCCGCTTTCTGAGGAAACGATATGCACTCGCCCGAGTCCGGACAAGATAATTGGAGATTTTCCCGAGATTATGGTCTACATTGAAGCTCTGATTTGCATTTTTCAAGCGGTACTGGCGATCAGAAAACGTACATTTTTCTGTTTCAAAATCTCACCTCCATTGCTATAGTGGCCGGCATGAATACAACACCAAAAAATACCCAGAGGACCAAGTTTATCTTTATCACCGGCGGCGTTCTTTCCTCACTGGGAAAAGGGCTGGCGGCAGCGGCCATAGGCGCTTTGCTTGAAAGCCGCGGACTGAGTGTAACCTTTCAAAAGCTCGATCCCTATATCAATGTCGACCCGGGCACCATGAATCCCTTCCAGCATGGTGAGGTCTTCGTCACCGACGACGGGGCCGAAACCGATCTCGATATGGGCCACTACGAGCGTTACACCGATGCGCTCATGTCCCAAAAAAACAACTACACCACCGGCCGCATTTATTACTCTGTCATAACCAAAGAGCGCCGCGGAGAGTATCTCGGTGGTACCGTCCAGGTCATCCCCCATATTACCGATGAAATTAAGGCCGCGGTTCTCCAGCTCGACGGCACTGCAGATGTCGCTATTATCGAAATAGGCGGTACGGTCGGCGATATAGAAGGGCTGCCTTTCATCGAGGCCATCCGTCAGCTGCGGGGAGATCTCGGTCCCGGCTACGCCCTCTATATTCACCTCACTCTGGTCCCCTATATCAAGGCGGCGGGGG
>CAKZOA010000091.1 GCA_937132035.1 uncultured Desulfobulbaceae bacterium
CAGATCGGCTCGAAACCGCCCCTGGCTCACCGCCTCCTCAAGGCTGACATTGGTCGCCGCCACCACACGCACATCAACCTGAAAGGTTTTGGTACCACCAAGTCGCTCAAACTGCTGCTCCTGGAGCACACGCAGCATCTTGGCCTGCAGGGAGAGCGGCATCTCGCCGATTTCGTCAAGAAAAATTGAACCGCCGTCTGCCAGCTCAAAACGACCGGGCCGGGTGGCATGGGCGCCGGTGAACGCCCCTTTCTCATGACCGAAAAGTTCGCTCTCAAGCAGGGTCTCGGGTAGAGCGGCACAGTTGATCTTGACAAAAGCCCGGCTCTTGCGCTCGCTGCCCTCATGTATGGCGCGAGCCACCAGCTCCTTGCCCGTCCCGGATTCACCCAGGAGCAGTGCCGTGGCACTGCTCCTGGAAATCTTGTCAATGACACCAAAAACCTCCTGCATAGGTTTGGAGTGCCCTATAATGAAGTGCCCATCATTGATCTGATGAATCCTGGCCTTGAGCGACTCGTTCTCCTGCAGCAGCTTGGCCTCCTTCTTCTCTATCTCCTTATGCAGGGTCAGAAACTGAGCGATCAAGGTAGCCAGCACCGTCAGAAAGCGAATATCCTCCTCAAAGCTGACCTCATCGCCGAAAATCCGGTCCACGGTGAGCACCCCTTCGGGCTGATCCTTGACCATCACCGGCACCCCGAGAAAGGAGACCTTGTCACGCGAGACACCCGTACGGGCACCGGTGCGGTTGAGAAACAGCGGTTCACTCTGTATATCGGGAACGACAAACGGCGAACGAGTCCTGAAGATCTGACCTATCACCCCCTCGTCAGGCCTATACACCCCCCGCAACTCCTCGGCCTCGGACAATCCACAGGATGCCGTTATCACCAGACTGGAACTGGCAGGATCATACAGCAGCAGCGTCGCCCTTTCCATCTTCAGCGTGGTATTCACCACCTCGAGAATCCTCTCAAGAGAAACCTCGAGATCGACGGCACTGCCGATCAGCTCGGTTATTCTGTGCAACGCCAGCAGCTCCAAACCCTGCGTAGAGTTACCCGCCGACATTCTGTCATACTCACTGGTCGCCATCTTTCCTCCCTTTCAACTCATCACACCCCAACAGCTCAGTCACTCAATGACGAGTATAGCAAACACCATGCCATCACCTATATAGTCATACTTTTCAGCATGTTATATGTTTTACTCCTACTTACAAGGGACATCGGCCACAGTTTTTGTCACATTTTTGTGCTGAAGAGATGCGTGTTTATAACAGAGAAGTAATGTTTTGAGATCAAGCACCAGCCGTGCTGAAACTTTGTCCAAGACACAACAATTATGTATGGAAAATACAAATAGGGTGTTGTTGTTACTTGAAGGGCACTCTGCTTCAGGCTGGACAATGATCTGCTATATATATGTATTTGTGAGCATTTACCTAAACACAGACAAGTGGCACAGGCCTTGCTCAAAGGAAGGGCAGGCAAATAGCCGGATCGACATCGATCGCGCTCAAAGGTGAGACAGGCGGCGACGAGATCTTGGCATTACTCAAATACAGGAGGTAATCATGAGAAAAGTCGCAATTTACGGCAAAGGCGGTATCGGCAAATCAACGACAACCCAGAATACGGTGGCAGGGCTTGCCGAGATGGGCAGAAAGGTAATGGTGGTCGGCTGTGATCCCAAGGCGGACTCCACCCGCCTTCTGCTCGGGGGACTGGCACAGAAATCCGTACTCGACACCCTGCGCGAAGAGGGCGAAGACGTCGAACTCGACGATATCAGAAAGGCAAGTTTCGGCGGATCATGGTCTGTGGAATCGGGCGGCCCGGAGCCTGGCGTCGGTTGCGCCGGTCGAGGCATCATCACCTCGATCAACATGCTTGAATCCCTCGGCGCCTACGAGGAAAGCGAAGGCTTGGACTATGCCTTCTACGATGTCCTCGGCGATGTTGTCTGCGGCGGTTTTGCCATGCCCATCAGAGACGGCAAGGCCGAAGAGATCTATATCGTCTGTTCCGGCGAAATGATGGCCATGTACGCCGCCAACAATATCTGCAAGGGCATAATGAAATACGCCCAGTCCGGCGGCGTCCGCCTCGGCGGCCTGATCTGCAACTCCAGAAACGTCGACAATGAAAAAGAGATGATCATCGAACTCGCTGCCAAACTCGGCACCCAGATGATCTATTTCGTTCCCCGCGACAACGACGTACAACGGGCGGAAATTAACCGGAAGACCGTTATCGAATGGAACCCGGAAGCCCCCCAGGCAAACGAATACAGAGGACTGGCCAAGGCCATCGACGCAAACGACATGTTTGTCATACCCAACCCGCTGGAAATCGAAGACCTCGAGCAGCTGCTTCTCGACTTTGGTCTCTTGGAAGCCTAACCCCAACCACCCATTTTTCAGGAGAAACGCAAATGATGATCATGATCAGAGCCATAGTGCGACCGGAAAAAGCTGACGATGTTCTCGCCGCTCTTATGGACGCCGGCTTTCCGGCGGTAACCAAATACTCCGTCACCGGGCGCGGCAAGCAAAGAGGCATCAAGATAGGCGAAGTAACCTACGACGAGATACCCAAAACCATGCTGATGAGTGTGGTCAAGGCCGACGACAAGGATTTCGTCATAAACACCATCATGGATGCCGCACGCTCCGGCAAGAAAGGAGCCTTCGGCGACGGCAAGATCTTTGTCGCCGACGTCGAAGACGTCTACACCATCAGCTCCGGCGTCAAGGAAGACGCTTCAGAGGCGGAGGAGGTAGCATGAAAGAGGTAATTGCTGTCGTTCGCATGAATATGATGAACAGAACCAAGGCGGCGCTCACCGATGCCGGCATAGATGCGTTTTTCGCCCATGAAGCTCAAGGACGGGGACTGGGGTTTGTCAACCGCAAACTGCTGGAAGGGGCGGAGGAAGGTTATGAAGAAGCCGCATCCTTGCTCGGCGAAAAGGGCAAACTCTACCCGAAAAGGATGGTGACGGTGGTGGTCGAAGACGACGAGGTCGAAGATGTGGTCGAGGCCATTGTCACCATCAACAAAACAGGCAAACCCGGGGACGGCAAAATTTTTGTCTTGCCGATGGCCGACGCCGTGCGCGTGCGCACCGGCGAGACCGGAGCCGCATCCATAGGATAATTAAGAGAGGTAGTATATCATGGGAAAAGCACATAAACTGGTGCAGTGGGATCCGCACAACGTCAAGGAAAAGCTGCTGGAGAAATATCCTCCCAAGGTTGCCCGTAAGCGCGCCAAGCAGATAATGATCAACGAGGCGCAGGAAAACACCACGCCCGAAATAGTCGCCAACGTCAGGACCATTCCCGGCATCATAACCATGCGCGGCTGCACCTACGCCGGCTGCAAGGGTGTCATCATGGGCCCGACCAGCGATATCGTCAACATCGTCCACGGTCCCATAGGCTGCAGCTTCTACGCCTGGCTGACCCGGCGCAACCAGACGGATGCCAAAAACGACACCGATGCCAACTATATAACGTACTGCATGTCCACGGATATGCAGGATTCGGATATCATTTTCGGCGGCGAGAAAAAACTGGAAATAGCCATCCAGGAAGCCTACGACATTTTCCATCCCAAGGCCATCGCCGTCTTTGCCACCTGTCCCGTTGGCCTCATAGGCGACGATATCCACGCCGTGGCCAAGAAGAAGAAAAACCAGTTCGGCGACTGCAACGTCTTTGCTTTCAGCTGCGAGGGCTACAAGGGCGTTTCCCAGTCGGCGGGCCATCACATCGCCAACAACCAGGTGTTCACCCATGTAGTAGGCGACAGCGACGTTGAAAAAACCGACAGGTTCAAGATCAACCTGCTGGGCGAGTACAATATCGGCGGCGACGGTTTCGAGATTGACCGGATTCTGGAAAAATGCGGCATAACCAACATTTCCACTTTTTCCGGCAACGCCACCTACGACAAGTTCGCCTCCGCCAACCAGGCGGATCTGAGCTGCGTCATGTGCCACCGTTCCATCAATTACGTTGCCGACATGCTCGAAACCAAATATGGGATTCCCTGGATCAAGGTGAATTTCATTGGCGCCGAGGCCTCGGCCAAATCGCTTAGAAAGATTGCCAAGTACTTTGACGATGAGGAGCTCATCGCCACGGTCGAGGAGGTCATTGCCGAAGAAATGCCCGCCGTCAAAGCGGTGCAGCAAGAGGTCTATCCCAGGACCGAGGGCAAGACGGCCATGCTCTTTGTCGGCGGCTCACGCGCCCACCACTATCAGGAGCTGTTCAAGGAAATGGGCATGAAGACCCTTTCCGCCGGCTACGAATTCGGCCACCGCGACGATTACGAGGGCCGCGAAGTACTGCCCGATCTCAAGGTTGACGCCGACAGCAGAAACATTGAAGAGATCCACGTTGAAGCCGATCCTGAGCTATACAACCCCAGAAGGAGCCCGGAAGAACTGGCCGCTCTGGAAGAGGCCGGCGTCGACTTCAAGTCCTACGAAGGTCTCAATCCGATCATGGAAGAAGGTTCCATAGTCGTCGACGATCTCAACCAGTACGAAGCCGAAAAACTGATCGAAATGCTCAAACCCGATCTCTTCTGCGCCGGTATCAAGGAAAAATATTCCATCCAAAAACTGGGCGTACCAATGAAACAGCTGCACAGCTACGATTCCGGCGGCCCCTAT
>CAKZOA010000092.1 GCA_937132035.1 uncultured Desulfobulbaceae bacterium
GGGCCGAGAAGCTCGAACTGCTCCTCCTCGATGTCGACGGCGTACTTACCGACGGAACCTTGTTTTTTTCTCCGGAGGGGGAGGAGAGCAAAGGCTTCAATACCCAGGATGGTTTCGGCATCAGCATGCTGCGGGAAGCAGGAGTCGATGTCGGCGTCATCACCGCCCGGAGTTCGAAGGCCGTGAGCGAACGCTGCCAGGGATTGCAAATGCGCTACGTCTGCCAGGGCGAACGCGACAAGCTCGTCGCTTATAAAAAAATAGCCGAAGACAGCGGGCTGAAGCCATTCCAGATCGCCTACATGGGCGACGACTGGCTCGACCTGGTGCTGCTCAAGCGCGTCGGTTTGGCCGTCGCTCCCGCCAACAGCGTCGCCGAAGTCCGGCAGCATGTGCACTATGTCACCCGGCGCAGCGGCGGTGCCGGTGCCGTCCGGGAGGTCTGCGACCTGATCCTCCAGGCCAAGGGACTTCTTGACCGGCTGCTGCAATCCTATTTGAGCCGATGATACAACGCAGAAACCTGCTCTGGATCATCCCCGGCCTGCTGATCGCCACTTTTCCTCTCTGGCGGATTCCCGTGGCCGCCTTTCTCGCACCACCCGTTTCCTCACCGGCGGAGGAGGGAGCAGACAACCGCAGCCAGGATTTCGCCATGACCGGAGTCACCATTCACCAGAATGAAAAGGGCCAGAAGACGGCGATCATCCGCGCCCAAAAAGCCTTTACGGCTCCACGCCCCCATGAATACTTTCTCGAAGAGGTGGACAGCGAATTATTCGACGATGACGGTTCCGCCACCACCATTGTGGCCGATACCGGACACTACAATCTGCCAGTCAAACAGTTGCGCCTGGAAAGCAACATCGTCATCGTCGATACCGCAGCAAACTATACCATGAAAACGGATGTTCTTGTTTATGACGGTCGCAAGCGCACCATTTTTTGCCCCGAACCTACACGCCTCGAGGGTGATGGCATCACCATTGCCGGCTCGAGTCTGCGACATAACATGAACACCGGCGTCTATATAGTCGGTGGCAGAGTGCGGTCCACCATTGAGGGGTATTCAGCCGGCAGGGGCAGCAGCGACCATCCGCAATAGCCGCCACGATCAAGGCGAGTTCAGGAAATCAGGCGCAGCCGTCTGGAGATTGTTACCCGCATTGATTCTCTGAAACCACCTCTGAGGCAGAGGCTAAGCAAACGCAGTCAGACTCCGAGAAAATGCTTTCTCCAACACGATTCTAGCCTGCGGAAATGTCGAGAGAGGCTCGCCAGGACAAAAGCGTGCTGCTGCACCACCGGGGATCATCGGTGGTCAGATCGTGGCCGGCCTCGGCATGGTAGATGAGCCGGCACGCCCAGGCGGCACGAATTTTTTCCGAGCACAGAGGAGCGCAGAGCCGGTCTCGGATGCTGCAGAGCAAAAGCGTCGGGACGCTGGGTGCGGGCGGCAGTGAAAAGACGGCGGCGGTATAGAGCTGACGCAGTTTGTTGAGACTGGACATGGGGGCTGATCTGGCGATGCCGCACCACTGCCGGGCAATCTCTTCGGCGTCGGCGGTGTTGCAGATAAGATTCGCCAGACGAGTTTCTTGTTTGCCGATATCACCGCTGAGCATGGCGGCGAGAAAAACCCGCATGGCTTCGGGCGAAAGCCTGTTATAAAAGGGGCAGTTTCTGCTGCTGGTGTTGGCGAGAACTGCCGCTTGAAAATCGTCTGGGTAGGCATCCAGCCAGGAGGCGGCTATCATGCCGCCGAATGAAAGCCCGAAAAGGATGTTGGTATCCTGAAAACTCACCCGCTGCAGATACTGCTCGCGTATATTCTCGACATAGTCGCGGGTGGCCATGGGCGCTCTGGTGTTGCGCAATTTCCCGGCGCCGGGTATTTCCAGGGGCTCGACTCGAATCCCCTCGCCGCTGTTTTTCAGCACTTCGGGAAAGTCGCCCCAGTGGCGTATCTCCCGGGCCAGGCCGCGCAGAAGAAAAAAGGTCGTTGTACTCACCTGCTCCGTCATCACGCTGTTCCTATTTACTCTGGTTGGCAGGGTGTGGCAGCAGCCTGCCGGCGGATAATCGCCACTGGCGCCTTCTCATCGGCCTATCTAAGCATATCGTCTGTAAAAATACAAGCAGGGCATCTTGTACATGTATGGGGAAAGAGCCACATTTTTTCCGCCAGCCAAAATTGAACCTTCCCTCTTTTTTCCAGCAGCTTGGCTGAGTGCTTGGCTGAGGGAGGGCGTTGCCGTGAGCCAAACCACCAGCATTGATGAGGGGGGAATCGTACTGTAAACAGGCGGCGGCACAACAGTTCTGTAGAATACAGGTCCATTGGTATGGCCGATCTTTACAGGCGTACCTGGGCGGCGGACCATCACGGTCTCCTGTCCAGATCAACCAACGATTTCCATTACGGCCAGCACCGCCGACACAAGAAGAGAGAGCGCCAGGAAAATGGCGTCAATCCGATCGAATTGAAAGGGGTAGAGAGATACCAGCCTGCCATTGAATCCGCGCAGCAGCATGGCCTGGTGGACACGCTGTGATCTGTTGTAGCTTTTTACCAAGGTCATGCCGAAGAGATAGGCGAAGGTGCGGTAGGTATGCATGGTGGTCCTGGGTGAGAACGCCCGCATTTTCGCGGCTCTGTACAATCGCAGGTACTCCTGGTGGATAACGAAGACATAACGGTAGGAATAGAGAAGAATAAAACAGATTTTTTTGGGAAAGCGCAAGCGGTCCAGGCCGCTGCCCAGCTCAGCAATGGTGGAAGTGGTGAGCAGGGCGAGAATGGCGGTAATGATGATATTGGTTTTCAGCGTGATCAGCGCCGCCAGTCGAATACCGCCTGCACTGAGCGCCAGCGAGCCGATCTGGACGGTCTCCTCTCCGCCGTAGGTAAGCGGCAGGCTGATCCATAAAAAAAGGGTAAAGCCGTTGACCAACAGCAGTCTTTTGGCCAAGGCCCCGCAGGGGAGGCGGGCGGTCAGGAGCAGCAGGAGGGAGAAGAGCGAAGCCGCCAGCAGGGGAGGAAACGACTGCAGCAAGGCAATAACGGTGGTGAAGCAGATCATGGCCACGATCTTGCCGCGCGGATCCCGGCGGTGCAGGAAGGAGTCGCCCTGGGCGAAGGTCTCTTCAATCATGACGACGTGCTTGAGCCCGAGTTTTCACGAGTTGAGATGGTCTGCCGGGCGAAGAGACCAGTGATTGGCAATACTTGCCTATGCCAATCACTGGAGCGACGGCAGAGAGCAGGCCATATCGACTCGCCCGCAGGGTCACAAGAGACACGGGCATTCTTTTCCCATTCTGAGTACACATGAGTTTCAGACAATCTCATACTGGTGTTCTGGAGGTGCATGAACAGGAAGCTGCGTTTCATAGGCAATCAGATTTCTCATTGTCCAAACGCTCACATGTATACTCCCCTCAAAAAAGATGTTACCGGTGAGAGACGTTGAAAAAATCTCTGGGTACCGTCTCTTTTTCATCACATGTCTAGGAGCCTGTCGGAGTATGCCCTTTTCGCCCATATCTTCGTTATTTCCAGAAAATCAATGCGCGCAATATCAATTATATGGCTGTGCTTGATTTCCTGAAAATGCCTATACTCCGACAAGCTCCTAGGGCAGAGGGTCGAGGTAGATCCAGAGAACGGCGCCGAGTTCGACCGCTTTTTCGACCTTGTCCGGACCTGTTATGGTATAGTCGGCCTCGCTTAGGGCCGAAAAACCCCACCAGCCGGAGAGCGGACAGGCGAAAGAGAATATACCGTTGTCATCGGCCTTGACCAGCTGGGTGATATGGTAGTCGGTAGGTGATTGCAGAGTTGCGCCGTCGCTGTAATACTCAACCTCCACTTCCGCCCCTGCTGCCGGAGTACCGTCTATGAGCACCCGACCGCTGAAGGTGTTGCCCTGGTAGTTGCCGTAGGGACGCACAAGGGGAACTATCTCCGTGGGCAGGCCCACCGGGGCATCCCATCCCTCGTCGGCGCCAAAGGCGGCGACGGTGGTTTTGGTGTAATGGATGATGAACAGATCCTCGGCGGGCTCCCAGTAGGGTGTCGGCTCCATGACATAGTGGTACACCCCGGGCCGCTGAATCCTGTGGCTCATCGTCCAGCCTGTATGGTCCATAACCTGGGTCTGGGTGAGCTGGTCGATAAGACTTACGCTCTGATTGTCCTTGGCGACAAAGAATTCTTTCGGTTTGATCAGGTCCATGCCGATCCCCTCGAAGGGATGGGAAAAAGACAGGGTCAGACCTATTTCCCTGGTTTCCTGGGTGGCAATGTTGGTCGAAGGTATGACCATGCCGAAATGAGCCGAGGCCGGCGCGCTGAGCAATAGCAGGGCGGCGGCGGCAAGTGTCTGTTGAAAAATACATTTCATCGTTTTTCTCCTTTCCTTTTGGCTTGAAAATATGCGGCGATGCCAGCTAGTCCAAGTATGTAGCCGATGCCGCCCAAAATATCCTGCAGGGTTATGGACCGCTCCCGTTCCGCAGCAAGCTGGCGCTTAACAGGGGCAAGTTCAGCAGCCACGGTTCTTTGGAGCATTTTTTCAATGACCGCATAGTCGAGGCCGGGCGGTCCTTTCTCTACAGCCTGTCCGGAGGCATGTTCGAGTGTGTCAGGGGGAGGCGTTTGCGTGTGAGGAACGATGTCGGCGGACGTATCACCGGTTGCGCTCAGATGATAATCCTCGGCTGCAAGCAGCCAGCTGCCACGGTGGCCTTCGCCGGCATCGGCTACGATGGTGAGATCGATTCCGCTTTCTCCTGCCGCGACAGGCAGTGGCAGCCGGCTCATTCCCTGGGTGTTCGTGGTGCCCGTAAGCAAAACCTTGCCGGCGCTGTCTTCGACCCTGATTTCAATATTTTGGGCCGGACGACCACTGCCGAATTTGGCCTCGGTGAGTATCTCGCCGCCGCTTTCATAGGCGAAAACACGCATCCGGTGAGCCTGAGCCGGCAGCACCGAAAAAAGAACCAGGAGAACAGTCGCCTGAAGAAGCTGGTGTCTCATTGTAACGCCTCGCTGTAGAGAAAATCGGGCTGGACTTTGGCGAGAAAGTGCACAGCGAACATGGTGATAAAGCCTTCCACTATCATCAGCGGGAACTGGGCGGCCAGGAGTATGGAAGCGCTGTGGAAAAAGCCCTTATCGCTGGTCACCAGCGCCAGTGCCAGCAGAATGGAGGAAAAGAGTATGGTGATAAAACCGGCGAGAAAGGCGGCTACGGCACGTTTACCGCCACCGCTGACAAGCCAGGGACGGACGATATAGTAGGCGAAAACCGCCGGCAGAGCCATAATGATGGTATTGACGCCAAGCACGGTGATGCCGCCGTATTGAAACAAGAGGGCCTGCAACAGCAAAGCGGTAACGATGGCCGGAAAGCAGACCCAGCCGAGAACTATGCCCAGCAGACCATTGAGCACCAGGTGGATGGACGCCGGACCCAGGGGGACATGGATGAGCGAGGCCACGAAGAAGGTCGAGGTCAGCAGGGATACGTGCATGATTCTGTCCATATCGAGCTTTTTCAGACCGACGGCGGTGCAGGTGGCGGCGGCGGCACCGCAGCCGATGAGAACGGGGGCGCTGAGTACGCCTTCTGAAATATGCATGGCGGAAAGCTTGGCTGATTGCAGGAAAAAGTGTACTGTTGTTACGGGTTGCGACCCAGTAACACCTTTTGGTAATATGTGCTACTGTACCCGCCAAGGGGCGCCCCTGTCAAGGGTTTGTAACACGTATTCTGTGAAAATAACACCAAGGGAAAAAATCTAACACAGAAGGGTCTGAGGTGGAAAGAGAGGGAATATGGCTCTGGCGATAGAACCGATAGGGGTTATCCGTTCCTGTTATAAGGAAAAATTCGGTATCCCCCGCCAGGCGGGACTGGTGGAAACAGCACGTGCCCGTATCGTGCTGTTCCCGCTTTTCGGCCGTGACGAATTACTCAAAGATCTGGAACAGTTCAGTCATATCTGGGTGCAGTTTTACTTTCACGGTGTCAGCGCTGAAGGCTGGAAGGCGACGGTACGGCCACCGGGACTCGGCGGTCGCCGAAGAGTCGGTGTTTTTGCCAGCCGCAGCCCACACCGTCCCAACCATATCGGCCTTTCCGCTGTCAGGTTGCTCGATATCGATATTCGTGAAGACGGGGCCCATCTTCTGGTTGCGGGCGGTGACTTCCTCGACGATTCGCCGGTACTTGATATAAAACCATATCTCGTCTACAGCGACTGCCTGGCGGATGCCCGGTCAGGGTATGCCGATACGGCTCGATCCTCAATGCGGGTGGTCTTCAGCGAGCAGGCAGAAGAATTTTGTGCCGCCTATTATCATGCGGTGCAACGCGATCTCCGGGGGCTGATCATAGAAACGCTGAGCGAGGATCCCCGACCGGCAAGCCAGAGAAGCAGGGAAAAACATTTTGGCATGCGCCTCTGGGACGTCAATGTCCGGTGGTTAGCGCAGCACAGGATTTTTACCGTAATGGAATGCCATGATCTCTCAGCCGGCGTTTCGATCTAGCCCTAATATTTCGCGAGTC
>CAKZOA010000093.1 GCA_937132035.1 uncultured Desulfobulbaceae bacterium
CGAAGATGGTGATTTCCTCCTCCTCGGCCAGCTGCCAGAGGCTGCCGGCATCAGGGGAGAACGGGTTGCCGTCGTAGAGAACCACAGTGGCGCCAACGCCTAAAGAGGCCACAAGCCAGTTCCACATCATCCAGCCGCAGGTGGTGAAATAGAAGATGGTGTCATCCCTGCTCAGGTCGGTATGGAGAATGAGCTCCTTGAGCTGGTGAATGAGTACGCCGCCGCCGCTTTGGACCATGCATTTAGGCAGACCGGTGGTGCCGGAGGAGTACATGATGTAGAGGGGATGATCGAAGGGCAGCTGGACAAAATCAATTTCTTGGCGGTCATTGTCGACAAAATCCTCAAAGAGGACAGAGCCGGGCAGCGTTGCCGCAGTCGTGGTTTCTTCAAGATAGGGAACTATGACAATCCCCTCCAGCGATGGCAATTTTTCTGCTATTGCACCAATCTTTGCCAGGCTGTCAATCCATTTGCCCTTAAAGAAATAGCCGTCGCCGGTGAACAGGACCTTGGGTTGTATCTGGCCGAAGCGGTCGAGAACCCCTTTGATGCCGAAATCAGGTGAGCAGGAGGACCACAGACAGCCGAGGCTTGCTGCCGCAAGCATGGCTATGACTGTCTCGGGCCTGTTGGGCATGAAGCCGACCACTCTGTCTCCGGGGGAAACTCCCAGATCTTGGAGCGATGATGCGGTGCGGGCAACAAGGCGGTAGAGCTCTTGGTAGCTCATGGTCATTCTGAGCCTGTCCTCTCCCCGGAAAATGATGGCAGTGCGGTCATCGCGGAACCGCAGCAGATTTTCCGCAAAGTTGAGCCGGCTGCCGGCAAACCAGACAGCATCACGCATCGAGTCCGGATTCTGCAGCACAGCCTCATATTGGCGGGAGGCGATGATAGGGATAAAATCCCACATCGTCTGCCAAAACAGGGCGAGATTGTCCACCGACCATTGATAGAGCTCGTTGTAATCGGTAAAAGACTGGTCATGTTTGGTATTGACGGTCTGCATGAACCTGTACATGTTCGACCTCTCAACCCGCTCTTGCGATGGAGTCCATAATGGCTGCATGTCAATTGCCTCCCCTTTGGAATGGAATCCTGGTCCCGGCGTGTGTGACTCTACCCCTTCTTCGATCACTTGGCCGTGTCCTCTGGCTTCTTGCAGGCAACACTTCGAACAGGATAAACGAATTTACGTGGACCCGCCGCTACGCTGATAGTCCGGGAAAAGAGTGCTCATCCCAGGAAGACACAGTATCCTCTGCCCATATCATACACCAAAAAAGGTGAATGTGTGAAAGGGGCGCCTGAGAGGAAAAGTGCCATCCGGACATTTATTTCCCGGAGATGTTTTTAGAGTGTGCCCACCCACAGCACGAAACTCACCGAGCTGTTGTTGTTGGTGATTTTCTGCCTGTCCGTATTCGCCCAAAAGTGAGTGGCATCGCCTTCGGTGAGGATATGGGTCTCCTCTCCCAGGGAAAGCTCCACCTCTCCCTTCAGCACGCAGAGTACTTCCTGGCCATTCTTGATGTTTTTCCGGACCGGAATCGACTTACCGGGCTCTATCACAAGCACGGAAGAATCGATGACTCTTCTGTCATCAGGTGGGAAAAACCGTTGGGTTGCAAAACCGGTGTAGGAGAGGTCCACATCATCCCAGTCCGATTTCCTGACAATAACGATCCGTTTCTTCCGCGACACCTGGGTCAGCAAATCGCCTGCTTCAACATCAAGGGCATTGCAGATGCGGATCAGGGTGTTGACGGAGGGTGAGTTGACATCATTTTCCACCTGACTGAGAAATCCCTCGGAGACGGATGCCTTCTCTGCCACGTCTTTTAATGTCATCTTGTTATTTTTTCGATGTTTTCTGATAAGTGTGCCGATATTCATGGATGGTGCGGAATTCAAGATTATGAGCAGAATCCAATTGACATTGGTTGAGTTTTGATATTAGTTAATATTAATCTATAAAAAATAATTATACCAGTGAAAAGAGCACCCCAGTCTTCCCATAATTGGCGAGGCTGAGTTTCAGGGGTAATCAGGTTTAAAAATGAGATCCGGGCGACCCCCGGACTTTTCAATACGGCAGGTATCCGAAACCGGTTCATCCTCGAGCGGCTTTTCCGGAGCGCTGTACTCAAGATTTTGAGAACGGGTATGATGAATTGGGCAAACCCCGGGAATGAGGGCTGAAATATGGGCGTTGCAGTGTTAGGGATGGGCATCTGCGGCTTTACTCCCACATCGACTGGTTTGTCGTATCGTGAGATGATTGCCAAGGCTGCAAAGATGGCATATAGAGATGCGGGCGTCACCATCGACCTGGTTGACGGCGCCGTGTCGGCAGAAGAAGATTTTCCGTCGGGCTATTCCATTGCCGACGAATATGTACCGGATCAGCTGGGCATGGTTCGCCAGCCGGTCTATACCATACCTGGTGATTTCATGCATGCCGTGGCCTCGGCGGCCATGCAGATAGAGACGGGCCGTTTCGATATCCTCGTCATCGAGTCATACAGTAAGGCCTCGAACGTGCTCACCAAGGATGAAATGACCCGCTTCGCCTTCGATCCGGTCTATAACCGTTTTGGTGTGTCGCCCCACTGGCTGGCGGGACTGGAGCTCAACTCCTTCTTAGGTGAAAGCGAATACACCATCGAAGAGGTGGCCGAAGTCGTGGTCAGCAACCGTGGTGCAGCCATCAGCAACATCGCCTCCCCCTACGGCGATAACTTCACCATCGACGATATCCTCGATGCCCGGCCGGTGGCGCTGCCCCTGACGGAGCTCATGATGGCGGGACATGCGGACGGCGCCGTCATCGCTGTAGTCGGCAGCGACGAAGCGGCGAGAAAATATGCCAGAAAACCTGCCTATTTTGCAGGTATCGGCTGGGGGTCCGGCAATTCCATACTCGAGCGTCGGGATAACAGTTTTTCAGCCGGTACGGCAATTGCCGCCAGACGGGCCTATGAAGAGGCCGGGGTGGTCTCTTCCTCTGATGAGATCGACGCCTTTTTCGTCTCCGATCTCTATGCCCCCCGACAGTTGATGCAGCGGGAGGCCCTGGGAATTCATGGCACCCAGAAGCCGGTGGTCAATCCCAATGGCGGGGCACTGGGTGGTGGTGATCTGTTCGAGGCAACAGGTGGTGCCCGCCTCTATGAAGCGCTCAATCAACTTCGCGGCGAATCCGGCCCCTGCCAGACAGCAGCGGAGCGCGTACTGGTGCATGCCTGGCGGGGAATTCCCACCGATTCCTGCGTCGTGGCCATTCTGGACAACGAGAGGAGGTCGTCATGAGTAATCGCGTAGCCGTAATAGGGGTAGGGATGACCAAATTCATGCGCCGGGCACAGGAGACGCCGGGCGAGCTGGCAGCCGAGGCGGTGCGCATGGCCCTGGAAGATGCCGGCCTGGAGAGAGAGGACATCGAGTCCGTAACCCTGGGCACTGCCCCCGATGCCTTCGACGGCATCCATATGAAAGGAGAACATCTGATTGCCGGCACCGGCGGTACCGACAAGCCCTATATGCGGCACTTCATCGGCGGAGCAACCGGTGTGATGAGTCCGATACACGGATGGATGCACGTTGCCTCGGGCAAATACAACACCTGCATGGTGGTGGCCGAAGAAAAGATGTCTTCCTGTTTTCCGCATCCGGCCGGTGCTTTTTTGACCATTTTCGATCGGGTTACCGAACAGCCGCTGGAGCTGACACTTATTCATATCTTCGCACTTGAGATGGCCCGTTTCATGCACGTCTACGGCTACAGCGAAAGGGAGCTCGCCGAGGTTTCGGCAATGATCAAACGCAATGCCCTCAACCATCCGGCGGCCCAGATTGCCGCTGATATCAGTGCCGACGATGTCTTGAATTCGCCGCTGCTTTCCTGGCCGGTGAAGCGTTTCGACATCAGTCCCACCTCCGATGCTGCCGTGGCCATCATACTGGCCAACGAACGGGTCGCCCGAGCTTTGAAAAAGGCACCTGTCTTCATAGAAGGCGTTGGTTTTCGACTGGAGACCGCCTACTGGTGTACGCGTGATCTCTGTTATCCCGATTATGTGGCCATGGCGGCACGTGATGCCTACTCAATGGCGGGGATCGTCGACCCTGTGCGGGATATCGATTTCTTCGAACCCTACGACCCCTTCGACTACAAGGCCTTGCACCACCTTAACGCCTTGCTGCTCGATAAGACCGGCCGGACGGTGAGGGATCTGTTCGAGTCGGGCAATCTGCAGCACGACGGCAGTCATCCCATCTGCCCCTCCGGTGGAGCCCTCGGTGTGGGCAATCCCATTGCCGCCACCGGACTGATGAAAATAGCCGAACTCTACTTCCAGCTGAGCGGTCAGGCCGGCAAGCGACAGCTGCAGAGGAGGCTGCGTCGCGGGGTTGCCCAGGCCTGGGGCGATTTGATGCAGGCAGGGACGGTGGTGGTGATGGGCGCCGATGGAGCCTCACCGGTCACCTCCTCCCGCTGGAATACTATGAAACGCGAGGATTTGCCGGGTACGCCCATCACTTCGGTGGACGAGGTGGCCAACATTGCCGATACTCCTGACCTGCGCTATGCCTGGGATAACGGTTTTGCCATTTCTACCTACCTCGACGGTCTCAAAAATGGCAAGATTCGCGGCAGCCTCGATACCCGCACCAACCGCATGATGGTCCCGGCACGGTCGTTTTCAGAGATTGGCGACCTGGCACCGGTGACGAACTATTTCGATATCTCCGATACCGGCGTCGTCAAGACCTTCACCATTTCCCACGTCAACTGGGATAGTTCTCCCCTGGCCAAAGGCAAGGTCAATATTTTCGCAGTGATTGCTCTTGATGGCATAAATGAAGATATGGGACTGGTTCACAAGCTAAGCGATGTCGAACCCGAAGATGTGGAGATTGGCATGCGGGTCAAGGCGGTGTGGAAACCCAAAGCCAAGCGCAGCGGTGATATTCTCGACATCAAATATTTTGCGCCCCTGGGTGCGGGAAAGATCAAGCTCGACATCAAGCAGATTAAACCGGTGGAGATGGACGTTTTGTCCATGGCGCAGAAGCAGGGCAAGATCCCGCTGTCGTACCGGTATACGGCAGGTATTGCCGGTTCGAAGTTCTATACGGACCTCGGCAAAGGCAAGATAAATGGTACTTACTGTGCGGCGCGGGACGAGGTGATGATTCCGCCGGCCATGTTCGATGAGGAAACACTGGAACTGCTCGATCCTGAGGCGGACGCACGAGAGATCGACCCTGGTAGTGGGCGCATACGATCCTGGACGGCGGTTTATGAAGATCGCCAGGGCCGCATGCTGGAAAAAGAGAAGGTTGTGGTCCAGGTAGAGTTCGAGGACGTCGAAGGGAGTATTTTTGGAATATTGGATGCGGACGCCGACGACATTGTCGAGGAGGGCATGGCCGTCAAGCTGGTCAAGTCCGGTAAGGTGGACGGCCCGGACAAAGTCGTCTTCACATTACAATAAAACCGTCAGCCGCAGAGGCTGAAAAGACACTCGGTGTATCGGCGGCCTTCCTGTCGTATCATCCTTCCCGGCAGATCCGGGGCACCCCGGATCTGCCGGCATCTCTTTGTTGTCTCAAGGTGCCATCAAGGTTGAGAGGGACAATCCACCGGAGAACCGTAATCCTTTTCGGAGGAAATATGTAAGGTCTTCAGGTTCAGCTCCAAGGATTTCACCAGAAATATCATGCCCTGGCGATGAAAATACTTGGTGAGAAACCCTCGTAGAACCTATAGTCCGAGTATGGTACGGGGCGAGATGGTTCTCTATGAGAGAGATTTATGAAAAGTGATGTGTCGCCACTCTTTATCAAGTTTTCGGGAGAGGAAGTCTGCTCCCCTGTTCAAATACTGGAAGACCGACAGCAAGTGGTGCCCCATCATGTCGTATGTGTCGTCTTCGATGCTGCTCCCTGGTGTAGGAGGCCGACAGGGGCGTTTTGGAAATGGTTATTGCTATTCCTTGAAAAGCATGGTAACCACTTGATTATCGATGTATAAACCGGTGAAAATGGGCAGCTCTTGTCCCCGACGGGAGCAGTGGAAGCGGGCCGCAAGCGGTTTTCCGCAATAAAACCCGCTCATTTTGCAGGAGAAGAAAGAAGAGTTTTAAACTGGTATCAAGAAGATGTCGCATCGGCCTGCTGTGTTAGTCGCAGATGATGAAAAAGTTTGTCTCATAGTTGCTGCCAAATTGCTTGAGCACCTTGGCTTACGGGCCATTCATGCCCATGACGGTATTGAGGCGGTGAGCATCTACCAGCAGTACAGAGAAGAGATAGTATGCGTACTTCTCGATATTAACATGCCCAACATGAATGGCATCGAGGTTTTCAACCGTCTCAAGGAAATCGACGACGATGTCAATGTCATTATCGTTTCGGGCTATGTAACCAAAGCAAACAAGAAACTGATCGAGCCCAACAATCCTCTAGGGTATATAGAAAAGCCGCTCGATGTTGTCCGACTCAGCGCTCATCTCAAGAAAATACTCGCGCTGTAAAGATCGACCAGGTCATATCGACTCGCCGAGGGGGAAAAGATCATACCCCTTATTGTTCTCTCATTGGACAGACTGGCACACCCTCGATCTTACTAAAAACTCTCTTGAAATTTTCTGCTTACTGCCAAATTCCTCAGGTTATGTATGTGTTTGCCAGGCAATTTCAACGAGCAGCGGATCGGAAGAGATCTTTTCACGGGAGCCATGAACCTATCCCCGGGGTGCTTCACTTGGTCCCTCAAGGTACTGCCGGCCGATTTTCTCCGTCTGGGAGGCCGGCATTCATAATTCTTCAGGAGGAAAGTTATGGATACAAAGAAAAAAGCTCTCTTTGCCTTTCGCGGCGACCCCCTCTGTTTCATTCATGTTCTGCTCAATGGTCTGGACCTGCATGAGAGGGGCCTTGGTGGTGATATCATCGTTGAAGGGGATGCGGTGACACTGATTCCGGAAATGGCCGTTTCCGGCCATTTTCTGCACTCAGCCTATACCAGAGCGCGGGAGGCGAAGATAATTCATGGTGCCTGCCGGGCCTGTTCGAATACGCTGGGAGTTGCTGAAGAAATAGAAAAAGAGGGCATTGCTCTGGTGGGCGATATGGCCAATCATCCGTCAATGGGGGCATTCATCGAAAAGGGGTACGATATTATCACCTTTTAGGAGTGTGCTGGAGAAGTGCACCTTTTTCTCCAACAGACTCCTGGCAGATGTTGGCGGAGAGCCTCCGATAGTGCAAAGGGTTATTGAAAGTTTTCGGTAAATTGGTCGTAGCCTTTCTCGGCCAGCTTGTCTGCCGGTATAAACCGCAGTGCCGCCGAGTTTATGCAGTAGCGTAGCCCGGTTGGCGGTGGACCGTCGTCGAAAACGTGTCCAAGGTGCGAGTCGGCCTTTTTGCTGCGTACCTCGGTTCTGACCATCAGCCAGGTCATATCGGAGCGCTCGACGATATTTTCTTCCACCAGCGGTCTGGTGAAGCTTGGCCAGCCTGTTTTGGACTCATATTTGTCCCTTGAGCTGAACAGCGGTTCGCCGGAGACGATATCAACATAAATCCCCGCTTCCTTGTTATCCCAGTATCTGTTGTTGAAGGGGGGTTCGGTTCCGTCTTCCTGGGTGACGTTGTACTGCAGCGGCGTCAAACGTTCTTTGAGATTTTGGGCGTTGTTCCCGGTATCTTCAGCGGGAAAGTCGTCTTTTACCTCTTTCCAGTGTTTTTCCAGGAATGTGTCCCGTCCTGAGCCTGAGCGGTAAAAACCATAGCGGAGCGGATTCTTTTTGTAATAGTCCTGGTGATACTCTTCCGCCCGCCAGAACTTCTTCGCCGCTTTGATGGGAGTGACAATCGGTTCACCAAAGATGTTGCTCTGGGCCAGCTGTTTTTTCGATTGTTCGGCAAGCCTTTTCTGTTCCTCGTCGTAATAGAAGATGGCGCTGGTATATTCATGGCCTCTATCGACGAACTGCCCGCCGTCATCGGTGGGATCGATCTGCCGCCAGAAGGTGTCGAGCAGCTGGGCATAGTCTACCTTTTCGGGATCATAGGTTATTTGTACGACTTCTATGTGGCCGCTGTCGGCGTAGTTCTGGTATGTCGGATTGGCTGCGGTGCCATCGGCATAGCCGGAGATCACTGAAATAACACCGTCAAGCTTTTCAAATGGTTTTTCCATGCACCAGAAGCAGCCTCCGGCGAAAAGAGCGTTTTTCGTTGTCGACGCCTGCTGGGAATCGGCTACGGCATGGCTTGAAAGACCGCCTGCAGTAAAGAGTAGTGCTGTGCTAAGGAGAAACAGCCCGAGTATAGGTGAATAAAGACCGATTTTCATAGAGTGTCACCTCCGATGTAATATATGTCGCCACCGACCATGTGGTCGATATCCAGTGTGTTCGATAGTCGTTTGTATTGAACCATTTTTTGTGAAACATGCAGCGTTGCCTCTCTTTTGTAGTGAGGCATGAGGCGGGCTGATTATTCCCCCTTGATAAGAAAAAGGTCTTGACGTATGCAGTAGTGGCTGGAACCATAGCTCCTCCTGCCTGCACTGAAATATTTCCAGGAGTTGGCCGCCATACCCAAACCGGTAGCTGCTCGTTGCAACCACTCTCATAAGGATTTACGGGTATCTTCCTACAATAAGCATAAATGCGCATAAATGCGACGATGGCATCAACTTCGGAATGACGACGAAAGCGAAAGTCTGTGGTGATGTTTATAACTGATTGATTTGGGAGCTGAGTTTTCGGCGTAATCAGACTACCCGGTGGTGCCGGGTCAAATGTGATGACTACCAGAAATACACGTATCGTTCACATCAGCTTGAACTTCTCAGGAAGGATCGGGATAGGTCTTTTCTCGGGTGTCCAGCAGCCTGGACGGCTGCTGTGGGGCCCCCAGGGATGTGTTCATGGCGTCCCCTGAAAAAATCTCTTCCGATCCGCGACTCGTTGAAATTACGTTGCATACAAATACAAAACCTTACGAATGTGGTAGTTAGAAGGAAATGATTTTGAAAAGCGCGTGAAAATAGCGGCTTGAGAGAGATTACTATCATTGCAAACAGGTGGTGTAATGTACGTTTCAAAATCATATGAAAAGAAGGCAAAAGATGGTATCGTATCCGGACATGCTGCCGGTATTTTCCAGTCCATTTTTTTTGTTTTTTTAAGGTATTGATATCCTGCCTTTCTTTCGGTTTTTCTACCATATGTTGTAGATACTCCTTGAGCGTACCATAAATGTGGTGTATAGCTTCTTCTATGAGAGGAGGCCGCCTGCTGTAGTGAGGTGGCGCCGACAGGCGTGTCCGGTCTCGGATAACGCGCAGCATCTTTTCAGAAGAAAAGACATCCATCGAGAATTGATTCCAACGCAAGAGGGAGTTCATGGCACCTGATTTGACCAAGCAGGTATTGACCAATACCGCTGAGACAGTACTGGCCCGTCGCTACTATTTGAAAGATTCCGCCGGGGTTCCCCTGGAGACCTGGGAAACCCTGTGCCGCAGGGTGGCCAATGCCGTCGCTGAAGTTGACAGGGAAAGTGAACAGTTCGAAAAGCTCAAGGATGATTTTTTCGTAATGATATACTCCATGGACTTTCTGCCCAATTCCCCCTGCCTGATGAACGCCGGTACCGATCTTGGCCAGTTGTCGGCGTGCTTTGTTCTGCCGGTGGAAGACTCGATGGACGGTATTTTTTCGGCGATTCGCAATGGCGCCCTGGTACACAAGACCGGCGGTGGTACCGGCTACTCTTTTTCCCGGTTGCGCTCGAAAAACGCCTCTGTGCGATCGACCCAGGGAGTGGCCTCCGGTCCACTCTCTTTTGCAGCGGTTTTCGATGCCGCCACCGAGACCATCAAGCAGGGTGGAAAGCGGCGCGGCGCCAATATGGGAGTACTGCGTATAGATCATCCAGATATTCTTGACTTCATCGCCGCCAAGGAAGATCAGGGGAAATTCAACAACTTCAATTTCAGTGTCGCTATAACCGATGATTTTATGGAGGCGGTAGAAAGCGACGGAGAATACACGTTGATCGAACCCTCCAGCGGCACCATCGTCAAAGAACTCAAGGCACGCGAGGTGTTTGAACGGATTATTGATCTCGCCTGGCATAATGGCGAACCTGGTGTGCTTTTCATAGATGCCGCCAACAGAGGAAATATGACTCCCCAGCTGGGTGAGTTTGAGGCCACCAATCCCTGCGGCGAACAATGGCTCCTCCCCTATGAGAGCTGCAACCTCGGTTCCGTCAATCTGGCAAACTTCATTAAAGACGACGATGTCGACTATGACAGGCTGAAGTCGATCGTACATATCGCCACAACCTTCCTCGACAACGTCATAGACTGCAATCGTTTCCCTATCAAGGAAATCGAGGAAATGACCCTGAAGACCAGAAAAATTGGTCTGGGCATTATGGGCATGCACGATATGCTCATCCAACTCGGCGTCGCTTACGGCAGCGAAGAGGGCAGGGAACTGTGCGCCAAGGTTATGCGTTTCATCAGGCAGTGTTCCGAAGATAGATCCCGACAGCTTGCCGAGCTCAAAGGTCCTTTTCCCGCCTACGACCCTGCTATCAATGAGTATCCGCCCAGAAGGAATGCTGCCCTGACCTCGATTCAACCCACAGGCACCGTGTCCATGATTGCTGACTGCGCCTCCGGCTGTGAGCCATACTATTCCATCGTCATGGTCAAAAATGTCATGGATGGCGACCGTCTTATCCTGGTGAACAAATATTTCGAAGCGGTGGCCAGTAAAGAGGGCTTCTACTCCGAGGAACTGATGACCAAGGTCGCCGACAGCGGCACGGTTGTAGGTCATGAGGAAATTCCCGAGATGTGGCAGAAGGTTTTCTGCACGGCGCAGGATATACAGCCCGAGGACCATATCAGAATGCAGGGCATTCTCCAGCAGAACGGCGTTGACAGTTCGATTTCCAAAACCATCAATCTGCCTAATAAGGCAACACGGGAGGAGGTCAAGCTTGCCTATATCATGGGCTATCGCAGCGGCTGCAAGGGGCTGACGGTCTATCGCGACGGTTCCAGAGATTCGCAGGTGCTCAACACCAAAGACAGCGGTCCCGGTGAAGACAGAACCATGATGGTCTCGACCGAGGGCCAGTGCAAGCGGATTCTCCCTGATACACTTGACGCCAAGCGTTACCGGCTCAAGGACCAGGATCAGAAGTCCGTTTACATCATTGTCTGTTTTGATGAGAATGAACAACCCATGGAGGTTTTCGCCAAATTTCCTTTTGACAACAGGCTCGATCTCAAAGACAAGTCAACCATGTGGACCACTACCTGCCGACTGGTTTCGCTGGCGCTGCGCTTCAGGGTGCCCATGGACGAGATTATCAAGCAGCTCGACCGCTCCAGCGGTCATATGCAGGACCTGCCGGCTCAGCTCTCCAAGCTTTTCAAGTCGTTCATGGCTGGAACTCAGCACGGCTTCGCCTCGGCCTGTCCCGAGTGCTCCGGTCCACTGATCTTTGAGGAGGGATGCGAAACCTGTCACGACTGCGGCTACAGTAAGTGCTCCTAGGAACCCACTCGGAGATGTCGCGTGTCGCCTACAGAGAGGCGGTGAAGAGGAGCTCTGACCCTTCAAGAGGTCATCGGCGAATGCCGACAAGAGAAGGCCTGATATCATGAAAATAGGACGAAACGAAGTCTGCCCCTGCGGCAGCGGAAAAAAATATAAGCGCTGCTGTGCCGGAAAAAAGGCGGCGGAGACGGCACCGACCGCAAAAGCCGAGGAAAATATAACCCTTGGAAGGGTCATTGAGCTTATGCAAAAGTTTGCCCGACAGCAGCGCCCAATGGTGCAGCAGGTGGGTGTTTTTCTACTCTATACCGATGGTGCAGGCGATGGCTGGGTGCTTGAAGTTACCGAGTCGGACTGTGTTCGGATTGCCGCAGGCGGTAACTCTGTCGACGTTCCGCTGGAAGAAGACGGAGAGCGCATAGTTATCGACTGGAGCCACAGTTTCTCTTTTGTCGATAAAAAGCTCCAGATCCGATCCTATACGGACAAGAAGGTGGAAATTCTAGACAGAGCCCCGGTACAGCAGCTGTTTGCCGCCCGGCGGAAAACGCTGAAGAAAATGTCTCCGGAACTGCGTGAGCAACTGCATCTCAACCGTTGAGACAACGTATGCAGTATGGAGAAAAAAGCATCTTCTCGGGACTGCGTCTGTTGCCTATGCTGCTGGTGATGGCTGGTATATTCTGGCTCTCTCATCAGCCGGCGGTGCAGATGGACCTCCCGAATTTTTTTCTAGCAGATAAACTCGCTCATGCCATCCTCTATGGCATTCTCGCTCTGAGCATTATCTTTGTTCCTTCCCCCCGCAGGAGAGCCCATGCCGCGGGCTCTCTTGCCGCTGTTGCTGTCGTGGTCAGTATCCTCTATGGAATCGGCGACGAGTTTCATCAATCCTTCGTCCCCGGCAGGGACCCCAGCGTCGCAGATCTCATGGCTGACGGCTGCGGTGCAGCGGTTGCCGCTCTGTTCTGGTGGTGGCGATGTCGGCATTCCCCCACGGCGGGTTACTGATTCCGACTGCCCTCCGCAGGCCTCAGCCCCGGAGCACTTTTTCAAAAGCGCCGTTTCCTGGCGGTACACACTGAGCTACAGACTAACAATGGCTGCCGCGACGAAGCAACCCGGCCATTTCCTTGGCAAAATAGGTGATGATTATATCGGCTCCCGCCCGCCTGAGGGAGATAAGGGTCTCCTCCATGACCTTTTCCCCGTCTATCCAGCCTTTCTCGGCAGCGGCTTTGATCATGGCGTACTCGCCGCTGACATGATAGGCGGCCACGGGCAGGTCGAACTCATCCTTGAGCTGTTTGATGATGTCGAGATAGGCCACGGCGGGTTTGACCATGAGAATATCGGCGCCCTCGTCGACATCGAGTGTGGCCTCCCGCAGGGCTTCTCTGCTGTTGGCAGGATCCATCTGATAGCTTTTGCGGTCGCCGAACTGGGGAGTGCACTCGGCGGCATCCCGAAAGGGTCCATAGAAGGACGAGGCGTACTTGACGGCGTAGCTCATGATGGGGATGGAGTCGAAGTTGTTCTCGTCGAGGACGCCTCGTATTTCGGCAACCCTGCCATCCATCATATCGGATGGAGCGACCATGTCCGCTCCCGCCTGGGCATGGGAAAGGGCCGTTTTGGCAAGAATTTCGATGGTTGCGTCGTTGTCGACCTCGTTGCCGATAATGCATCCGCAGTGGCCGTGGTCGGTATACTCGCAGAGACAGACATCGGTGATGACCAGAAGCTGGGGAGCTCTGTTCTTGAGCTCTTTCACCGCCCGTTGAATGATGCCGTCCTTTACATGAGCTCCGGAGCCCATGGCGTCTTTGTTTTCAGGCAGACCGAAGAGTAAGACGGCATTGACTCCCAGGGAGATGCATTCTTTGGCTTCGCGGGCCAGTTGATCGACGGAGATACGCACTACTCCGGGCATGGAGGGCACTTCATCCCGTACGTTTTTGCCGGGCATGATAAAAAGCGGATAGACCAGCTGGTCGGTACTGAGCCGTGTTTCCTTGATCATGGCTCTGAAGGTAGCGTTTTGGCGCAGACGGCGTGGTCGATATTCGGGAAAAACCATTGGTGTACTCCTTTTGAGCTCTGTTGAGAGCTGTAATGTGTGTGTTTTATTGTATGAGTTTGAGTGATTTAAGTTTTTTATGGAGATGGCTTCTCTCAAGGCCGATGTCTTCAGCGGTTTTTGAGATATTGCCGTCGTTCTCTTCGAGCTTGATGCGCAGGTATTCACGCTCGAAGGAGCGTTTTGCTTCCTTGAAATCACCGGCCCGATAGGGAATGCGCATGTCATATTTGAGAGTTTCACCGCCGCCAGTGAGAGGCGTGTTGAGAAAGAGCCGGATATGGTGGCCGCTTATGATCTGGTCGGGACACATTATTGCCAGCCGCTCGATGAAGTTTTGCAGCTCTCTGACGTTGCCTGGCCAGTCATGCCTCATCATTTCACTGTAGGCGTTGTCGTCGAAGGACTTTTTGACCAGGCCCTTTTCGCTGAGGCTGTCCATGAGATCGTCGACCAGCAGGGGGATGTCTTCGATACGTTCGCGCAGCAGGGGGACATGGATGGGTACGACATTGAGCCGGTAGAAGAGGTCCGCTCTGAAGGTGCCTTTGTGCATCTCTTCCTCGAGGTTCTTGTTGGTGGCCGCCAACACGCGGACGTTGACGCTTATGGTTTTGCTGCCTCCGACGCGCTCGAACTTCTGCTCCTGGAGGATGCGCAGGGTCTTGGCCTGGGTTTTCAGACTCATATCACCAATTTCGTCGAGAAAAAGAATGCCGCCGTCCGCCAGGTCGAATTTACCTCGTTTGTTGCTGTTAGCCCCTGTGAACGAACCTTTCTCATGACCGAAAAGTTCCGATTCTATCAGCTCCTCGGGAATGGCGGCACAGTTGACCTCAACCATAGGACGGTCGCTCGAGTTCGACAGGCCGTGAATAGCCTGGGCTACCAGTTCCTTGCCGGTGCCGTGCTCCCCACGGATGAGCACCCAGGCGTCAGTGGGCGCAACCATTTCTATCTGCGCGCGCAGGCTGTTTATTACCTGCGAGGTGCCGGTGAGCCTGGTTTTTTTGAGGGAGTGTTCCCGCAGCAGCCTGTTTTCCTGTTCCAGCTGGGCAAAGCGCAGGCCATTACGGATAGCCAGGATCACCTTGTCGTAGGAAAGCGGTTTTTCGATAAAATCATAGGCTCCCTTGCGGGTGGCCTTGACCGCTGTTTCTACGCTGGCATGGCCGGAGATCATTATAACGGGAATATCGTTGAGCTTCTTGATCTCACCGAGGGCGGTGATCCCGTCCATGGTGTCGCCAAGCCATATGTCGAGGAGAACCAGGTGTATTTTTTCTTCCTCGATCAGGGGGATACCTTCTTCGGCCGAAGAGACGGTGAGTGCCGAAAAACCCTCGTCTTCAAGTATTCCCTTGAGGGATTCCTGAATGGAGACTTCGTCGTCGATAACCAGTATCTGATTTCTGCTCATAAATAGACTCTGCCGGAAGGCCTTTGGTTACGTCTGGCGAACGGGGTGTGGCGGGCTTTGACGAATCAGCTGCATCGCTGTTCTCTCATAGACGACATCTCGGTTATTTCTCTGCCTGCAGCGGGAGTTCGATGCTGAAGATCGAGCCCTGCGGTTCGTTGTCGATTACCCTGATGTAGCCGCTGTGATCGGCAATGATGGTCGAGACGATAGCAAGGCCAAGCCCTGTCCCTGTTTTTTTCGTCGAAAAATAGGGTTCGAAAAGTTTGCTCTTGTCTTCGGGGGTGGTACCCGGTCCGTCGTCGCGGACGCGGATAAAAACACTCTCATCTTCGCATTCCACCTCTATGTCAATATTACCTCCATCGCCTAAAACCGCAACCGCATTGTCGAGCAGATTGATGATGCAGCGCTTGATCTGTTCTGCATCGAAGAAAAAGAGCGGTATCGGGCTGAGCTCATGGAGCTGGAAGTGGATGTGCTTGTGAGCCTCTTTATAAAGAAAGAGTGTTTCATGCAGCAGTTTGATCAAATCCGACTCGGACTTTTGGATTTTGGGCATGCGGGCAAACTGGGAGAATTCGCTAACCAGGCGCTTGAGTTCATCCACCTGGTTGATGATGGTGGCGGTACACTGGTCGAAGATCTTGTCCCCTTCTTCGAGAATATTGGGGTATCGGCGTCGCAGTCGCTGGGCCGAGAGCTGGATAGGGGTGAGAGGATTTTTGATTTCATGGGCAATTCTTCTGGCAACCTCACGCCAGGCAGCCATCCGCTGCATTTTTTCTATCTTGGTCAGATCGTCGAAGACAAGCACATAACCAAGCGATGTGCCCTCCTCGTCTTCGAGGCGGGTGAAGTTGATGAGCAGGGAATATGTCTTGCGCAGAATATTGACGCGCAGATGCTCCTCAATGGTTGATTTTTTAGAAATCTGAAGCTTTTCGAGAAAGCCATGGATAATGGCGCCATGCTGTTCCGGCAGGGTATCCTGAAAGCGCTTATCGAGGTAATAGTTTTTATCGATATTAAGCAGTTCCTCGGCAAAACGGTTGATGGTGGTGATGCGCCCTTCATCGTTGAGCGAGATGACGCCAGCCGAAACGTTCTGGAGAATGATTTCGGTGTATCGGCGCCGCTGTTCGGATTCCTGAGAGCTCGAATGCAGGGCCTGGAGCGTTTCCGCAAGTTTTCGATTACTGCTGCTGAGATTGACGGTCATCTTGTTGAAGGCGTCGACAAGCAGGCCGATCTCGTCGTCGGTCTTGCCTTCGATGGCGAACTCAAGATCACCCTCGGCGATGCGTTTAGTGGCATCGGCAAGCTTGGCCACCGGTTCGGTGATACCTTTGGATATGTAGAAACCAAACCAGATGGCGCCGAAAATGATGAGCATGGTGACGATAAGGAGAATGATGAGAAGCCAGAACTTGAACGGCTCCTTGAGGTATTTCAGCTGCCGGTAGTCCTCGATGCCCTGGGAGATCGTTTCCATCTTGGAGAGCTGTTCCCTGTCGACCAGCAACGTGGTAATAAGTACGGCTTCCTGACGGTTGTCGCCGAGCAGGGTCAGTGTGACATTGCGAATCAGATCTCCCTGGAGGGTTTCCTGTATGATGTTCTTCCCGGCGGTGCCGAGCACGAGGTTCTGAAGAATATTAGCCGGGATTTCGGGAAGTTTTACGCCTTTGAGACTGGCGCTTACTGCTTCGACTTCAAAGCTGCCGTCTTCGGCGGCAAGGATGAGGCTGTCGGGGCCGTAGCGTGTCTGGAAGCTGAGGATCGACTCGAGTTCGCGCGAGGCCCTGTCAGGGGCGCTGGGGATGGAGATTCGCTGCAGTCGGCTGCTGATTTCGCCACCGAGTTCCTCGGTTTCTTTTTCGGCCTCATGCAGCAGAGTCTGGGCAAGTTCAAGAGATTCCTGCAAGGAATTTTCAACGTTATCGTTGAACCAGTAGTCCATGCTGGTGGAGACAAACTGGAGGGCAACAAAAAACAGCAGAATGGTGGGGATGAGTGACAGGGAAAGAAAGGAGATGACCAGCTTGGTCTTGAGTTTGGTGTTGAGAAGATTCTTCCGGCTTTCGAGAAAGAGTTCGGCCAGATTCCGAAGCACCAGAAAAAGTACCAGCAGAACCAGTAGAACGTTGATATTGATGAGGACAAAAATGAGAATATTGGAGTTGACCGGTATGAATACCCTGTGATCGAACAACAGCGACTGGAACCAGACAAACACCGGAACGAGGCAGACACAGAATAAAATGATGAAACGGGTCAGCTTCTTTTTCTTGCGCTTCTGTTCGAGGAGACCGGGGTCATCTCCAAGCAGCGTCTGCGGCAGGGGGTGACGTGGGATGCTGTTGTGTGGGTCGGTATTCGACTTCATAGTTTATATGCTGAAACTCACGCTGTACCACCTGGTCTTTATATCCCACCAGGAGACAAAGGGGACGACCGCATGCAGCCCCATGGGCAGAGTCTTCTTGTACAGCTCGGCCCGCAGCCGTATGGTATAGGAGACGTTCGTCTCCAGCCTGGAAAGCTCAATGACCTTGAGGCCGCTGATTTCACTGATAGCCTTCTGGGCTTCCTCAAGAGTCTGGAAGGTATAGAAACGTTTGCCGCTTTCCTCGATTTCAACCTTATAGAGTTCCTTGAGAGTGTCATAACTAATGACGTGCTTGACTTCCAGGGAGACAAGCTTATCATCTTTCCAGTTTTTCTCCTGCTGCTTCATTTCGATGAAGAAGGAAAATTGGATGGGCAGTCCGCTGTGCAGGCCTTGGAACATTTCATCGGTAAAGCCATTGGTCAGCATGGCAAAAAGCAGAAGATGCTTCGACGAGCTGGTAACGGTGATATCTTTGAAGGCGGGATCGCCGCTCTTTTTGGGGATGGAGACTGAGGTTTGTACCCAGAAAAGGAAGCCTGTGGCAATGACGAGAAAGAGAACCAGTGTTTTTTTCATGTGAACCTGTATATGTCGTCGGTGTCTGCACATGTGTGGAGACCCGGATAATGCATGGACGGAGTGTTGTCTGGCCTGTAAAAAAGAACAGGCTGCACGAGTTACGAGCCTGACCTTTCTCAGTAATCTACCTGAGTTTCATCGCTTTGTCCATTCT
>CAKZOA010000094.1 GCA_937132035.1 uncultured Desulfobulbaceae bacterium
GGAGTTTATAGCCCAGGTTCATCCCAAATGGCCCATCGTATACGGCGGCGCACTCCATGCCGACAATGCCGGTGACTATGCCGATATCGATGGAATCGCCGGTCTGTTCACCGGTACCGCAAGCCTTGATGCCAAATCCTTCCACGCCTTTGTCAAGGCTGTAGGCGCTGCTCTTTAACTCCCCCAATCCGAGATCTGCTGGAGGCCTGGGTGGTCTTCAGCAGAAAACCAGGTGCCGAACACTTTCAGGCACAAAACAAAAGCCCGGCGAAAAAAAGCTGTCTTCCTGCGGTCAGAAGCAGTCCCCCTAGCTGTTGTCGTTATTCTTTGCGTTTTTTCGGCAACAGGAAGGAAATGACGAAGCCGGCCGAGTAGGCCCCGGCCAGAACCAGACCAATGAGTCCGATGTTTCGCAAAAAACCGTGGTCTCTGGATATATGATCGGCGAGGATAAGTATGGATGAACCGACAATCAGGGCCGAGATGATCATGGCCAGTCCCATCACCCGGCTGGCGAGATCGATTTTCTCCCCCAGGTGTTCGATACGTTTCAACTCAAGGTTGAGGGTGAATCTGCTGCGCTTGATCTGATCGAGCAGGCGCTGAATGTCAACAGGCATGCCCTCTAATAGTTGCAGGTAGTTGGCGGCGGTCCTCAGCATCCGCTCACGGATAGCCCTGTAGCTATAGCGCCGCGATACCACTTCACGTATCTGCGGCTCGACATGGCCCAGCACATCGAAATCCGGATCGAACTGTTCAGCGACGCTTTCAATGACGGTGAGGGCCTTGGTCAACAGGAGCAGATCGCCGGGGCAGCGAATATTGAAGCGGCGCAGCATGGCGAAGAAATCCTGGAGGAGGGTGCTGATGTCGATGCGCTCCAGCGGACTGTCCTCCACCTGACTGATAAGATGCTGCAACTCCGCCCTGAAATCCCGGCTTGCGGTTATCGTCGGGTCGGCATCGGTGAGTTCCACCACCACCCTGCCCAGCCGGTCGAGGTTGCCGTGGGAGATGCTTGCGATCAGGTCGATGAGCAGGTCTGTCGTTTTTCGGTCCAGATGGCCGGTCATGCCGCAGTCGATGAAGCAGAGCCTGTTCTGGGGCAGCAGAAAAATGTTGCCCGGATGAGGGTCGGCGTGGAAAAAGCCGAACTGCAGGCATTGCTTGAAAACCGCATCGGTGCCTCTGGCGACGATTTCACGTTTGTCTCGGGCGCTGAGATCGTCGGGAGAAAGGGTGGAAAGCCGTCTGCCCTTTATTTCCTCAAGGGTCAGTACGCTTCTGGTCGTAGCCTCCCAGTAGACCTTGGGAAAGAAGATGGTGTCGTCGTCTTCGAAATAGCGGCGCAGCCGGTCGGTTGCCTGTCCCTCGTAGATCAGATTGACCTCCTTGAGCAGTTCGCGGGCAAATTCCTTGGCTACCAGTATGGGACTGTAGCCCAGATTGGAGAAGTAATTTTCGGCGAGCTGGGCCAGACTCTGCACAAGCGCCATGTCTTCTTCGACTATCTGACGGTTTCCGGGGCGGATGACCTTGATGACGACGTCCTCGCCGCTGATAAGCCGTGCCCTGTGTACCTGCGCCATCGAGGCTGCGGCAAGCGGCTCTTCACTGATAAAGGAGAAGAGATGCTCCAGACGGCCGGCAAATTCAATGGAGAGGATCTCCTGTATGCTTTCAAAGGGAACCGGTGTGCAGCGGTCGTGGAGCTTTTTGAATTCTTCGGCCCATTCCGGGGGGATAAGATCGGGGCGGGTCGATAAAATCTGTCCGAGCTTTATGAAGGTCGGACCAAGCTCCTCCATGGCCAGGCGAATGCGTACCGAATTGGGCAGCTGTCTTCGAGAGATTTCATCGTGCTCGGTGTCTTCCTTTTTGAGATCGAAAAACCGGGCCAGTCCAGAGTCTACTATTACCCGCCGGAACCCGAACTGGGTGAGCACCGTAAGTATCTCGGCGAATCTTCTGGTGTTTTGTATGGTTCTCTTGATGGAATGGATTTTCATGCAAAGACCGCCTTTCTCGCCCTACTCGTGCACGGCCGCAGGGTGGAAAAGATGTTTGCCTGTGTGGAGCGCTGCTAGGTGGCAAGCGTTTCTCAACTCTACGGATTCTATGCGCGTAATGAAATTTTCCAATAACGATGAAGTTGAAAATGTTGGTAGTTTATTCATGGATTATTGCGCGAGGAGGCGAAAATAGAGAGTATGGCGTTATCCTTTTCGTGGCTCTGGCTGAGAAGTTCGAACCATGTTTGTACTTCCTCGCTGCTGCAGGGCAGCTGATGGTGCTGCCAGATATCGAAGGCCTCGAAGTGGATGTCGAGGATGTGTTTTTTCCTGTCACCCGCCGAAGGTCCGTCGGGATTGTGATAGATGTGGGCGATGATATCAGCGAGTTCTAAGCAGGAGGCCGGCAGCTGATATGCTTCTGCCTGCTTGGGACGATGGTGGTAGCCGATGCTGTTTACCAGTCGTTCGGGGAAGAGCCAGCGGTTGAGAATGCGGCGGGCGACATCGTCATGGCTGATAAAAAAGAGTTCGTTCTCCTTTTCGAAATTCATGCGCCAGCTCGTTTCCGCGGTCTTCAAAAGATGGGAGTAGATGTTGGGGAAGGTCAAGAGCATGGCCAGCTTGCCGATATCGTGGATGAGGCCGGCGATAAACATTTCGCTGGCGGAGATATCTATCCTCTCGGCGATGATTTTCGCTGCCAGCCCGCTGGAGAACGAGTGCTGCCAGAACTTTTCGATGCTCTCCTGGTTGTTGCCGTCAAGTTCTTTGAAGGAGTTGAAGACCGCCTTACCCAGGACAATGTTCTTGACTTCATCAAATCCCAGCACCATCACTGCCTTTTCGATGGTATTGACCTCGCGCGGCAGACCGAAAAAGGCGGAGTTCGCTATCTTCAGAATGGTGGTGCACATGGACTGATCGGGAAGGATAGCGTTCATCAAATCATGGGCGGAACTCTCCGGATCGGCAGTTACCTCCAGCACGGCGCTGGCTGTTGCCGGCAATGCCGGAAGGGAATCTATTTGGGCATATATGGCATCGAGGTTGGCATTTGTCATGGTGGCTGATCGCAATTACTCTCGTATTATCTCAACTTTTTTCCTGGAATTATCCAAGTCTCTTCCGTCTACATGCAGTATACCCTTTTCTTCGATGATATCAAAGAGTTTCGGCAGGAGATAGGGGGCAAACCTTGTGCCGGTGTGTGTGGCAGGCTCTGCCACTCTTTTTTGGGGGCGTCCGGTAGTTTCTTCCGGTAGGGTCTCTCCGAGTTTGTGGCGGGAAAATGGCAGCAGGTGACTCCCCTGGTACGGATGCAAACCTGCTCTCGGGCCGACCCACTGCGGGTTTTTACAACTAAAAGCAGCCAACGGTTGGTTTGATGAGATAATGTCCAGCTGTGCTTTCTCAGAGAGACTTCTGCGAGCCTGTCTCCACTTTCCTGCCGTAGACCGCATAGTAGGTTACCGGCACCACCACCAGGGTGAAAAGGGTCGAGGCGAAAAGACCGAAGATCAGGGCCCAGGCCAGACCCGAAAAAATGGGGTCAAGGGTGATGGGCCAGGCGCCGAGTGCAGTGGTCAGGGCGGTGAGGACGATGGGGCGCAAGCGGATCGCACCGCTTTGCAGGATTGCCTCCTTGACCTCCATCTTCTCAGTCAGCGAGTCCTGAATGAATTCGATGAGAACCACCGAATTTCGTATGACGATGCCGCCCAGGGCAATCATGCCGATCATGCTGGTGGCGGTGAAAAACACCAGGTTCTGGTAACCGCCCACTTCTTCTCCGGTGACAAGGTTGAGCAGATAAAAGCCGGGCATGATGCCAATCAGGGTCAGAGGAATAGCCATCATGATGATCACCGGCATCAGAAATGAGTTGGTCTGGATAATCATGAGGATATAGATGCCGACCAGAGCGGCGGCAAAGGCCAGACCCATGTCGCGAAAAACCCGCAGGGTAATTTTCCACTCTCCTTCGCCGGCCCATTGCACGTGTATGTCCTTCGGCAGGGGCGTTTCGGCGAGCCTGCTTTGCAGGCCCAGGATAGCTTCGCCCGGAGCCCTCCCGGCCATTTCGGCGATGACGTAGACCACCTGGTCGAGATTTTTGTGAAAAATGGTCTGCTCGTTTTTGACCTTGCGAATATCGACGAGTTCGGCCAGAGGCACCATGAGTCCTCCCGGCGTGCTCATGGGGATCTGGACGAGGCTTGAGAGGTCGCTGCGGGCCTGGCGGGGGAGGATGATACGTACATGCAGGGGGTGACGTTCGTCGGTCTCGTGGACTCTGGCAGGTGTGGCTCCGCTTACGGCCATCCGCAGTGTCCGTGATACGGCCGCAGTGGAGACCCCGTGAAAGGCGGCCTTTTCCCTGTCGATAACAAAATCGTAACGCTCGTGGGGAACCTCGGCCATGTCGTCGATATCAACTACCTGAGGCTCTTCGGCCATGAGTTTCTTGATATGATCCGCGGCAGCGACAAGGTCGTTGTAAGGTGTATCGGCCGAGCTGTAGAGTTCGGCGACGATGGTCGAGAGTACCGGCGGGCCGGGGGGAACCTCGACTAATTGGACCTTTGCACCATACTGGTCGGCGATGTCAACAAGAGCATCTCGCAGCCGCAGGACGATGGCGTGGCTCTGCATCTGCCGTTTGCCTTTCAGGGCGAGATCGACGCGGATGTCGGCCTGGTGCGGCGCCTGCCGCAGGTAATAGTGGCGGACCATGGCATTGAAATCCATGGGAGAGGGAATACCGACATAGGAGGTGTAGCTGGTCACTTCTGGAACCGTACGGATGAAGCTTTCAAAATGACGGACCACAGCGTCGGTGGATTCAAGGGTGGTGCCCTCCGGCATATCAATGACAATTTGAAATTCATTTTTGTTGTCGAAGGGCAGCATCTTCAGCGGCACCATCCGGAACACCACCAGAGCAAGCGACAGCAGCATCAGGGCGACGATGGCGATCAGCAGAAGCCAGCGTTTGGACCTAGAGGCCAGAAACGGGGAGATTAGACGGCGATAAAGACGGGAAATCGAGGGAGATGGGCCGTTGCCGGTCTGATCGAAATCTTTGTTGCTGCTTGCAGCAGCAGGGTGATTGCGAAGCAGCCGGTAGGTCATCCAAGGAACGACGGTAAGGGAGGCGAGGGTGGAAAAGGAAACCGTCAGAGGTACGTTGACAGACATTGGAGCCATGTATGGCCCCATCATGCCGGTGATAAAAAACAGTGGCGTGAAGCAGATGATGATGGCCAGCGTTGAGACCATGACGGGGGGAAGAACCTCCTTTACGGCAAAAAGGGTGGCCTGCAGGGGATTGCGTCTGCCCATGAAAATATGACGCTGGATATTGTCTACATTGGTGATGGGATCGTCAACCACCAGGCCCAGCGACAGGATAAGGGCAAAAAGGGTAACGCGATTGATGGTATAGCCGAAGAGATAATTGCAAAACAGCGCCAGGCTGAAGCTGAGGGGCACCGCCACCGCCACCACCAGGGCCTCCCGCCATCCCAGGGCAAAGGCGAGCAGAGCGACGACGGTGATGATGGCAAAAAACAGTGAGGAGAGCAGGTCGTTAACCTTCCCCTGGGCTGTCTGGCCGTAATTACGGGTCACGGTAACGCTGACATCGTCGGGGATAATGGTTGATTTGAGCAGCTCGACTTCGTCGAGCACCCGACGGGAGACGTCGACGGCGTTGGTTCCCTGTTTTTTGGCGATGGCCAGGGTGACAGCCGGTGAGGTCAGGGGGGTGCTTTGCAGATCACTGTGCTGGCGAAAGCGGTGTGAGTGGCCGAGACGGGTGTAACTCTGGGTTTCGGCCGGCCCGTCGATGATTTCGGCTATGTCGCGAAGATAGATGGGTCTGCCCTGGTGGACCCCCACCACCAGCTGGCGAACGTCGTCCACCGACTGGAGAAAGGAATTGGTGGTGATGGTGAAATTAGTGTTGAAGCGGTTGATGGTGCCGGCCGTAGAAGCAGCATCAGCGCCCTCGAGGGCCTGGTTGATCTCCTCAAGGGAGACGGCGTAGCCGGTCATTTTTTCCGGCAGCAGTTCGACCCGCACCTCGCGCTGCCGGCCTCCGGTTATGGCCTTTCGCGAGATATTTTCGAGTTTGGAGAGCCGCCAGAGCATCTCTTCGCCGATGCGGCGCAGTTGATGGTCGTCGTATCGGTTGGAATGGAGGGTGAGGGTGACGATCGGCACATCGTCGATCTGGACGGGCTTGATTACCCAGCCTTTGACTATGGACGGTACCAGGTCGGTGTGCATGGTGATCTGGTCGTGCAGTTTGACAAGAGATTCAACCTGGTCTTCACCGACATAGAATCTGACCGTGACGATGGCTAGGCCGCGACGGGAAATGGAGTAGACATATTCAACGCCGTCTATCTGCCAGAGGAGCTGCTCCAGAGGCGTAGCCACCAGTTTCTCCACCTCCTGCGGTGGGACGCCGGGAGCCTGGACGTAAATATCGGCAAGGGGAACGACGATCTGCGGGTCCTCTTCACGCGGCGTGATCATGATGGCAGCCGCACCGAGGCATAGAGCAATCACCAGCACGATTATCGCCGGAGTGCCTTTGAGAAAGGGACGTACTATGGCGGCGATCGATCCCGACACTTTTTTCTCGTTATCTGCCATCGTTTTCTCGCTCATCGACAACAACCAATTCACCGCCTTCCAGCCCCGACAGAATTTCCACCTTGTCAGCGTAGACATTGCCTGTTTTGACATAGCGTTCTTGCCAGCCGTCGCCGCTGCGGACTGTAACCAGTTCCAGCTGCCCGCTGCGGCGGACGGCGGCAGAAGGGATCAGAATGACAGGTACCTCGAGGTAGGGGATCAGCAGCTTGCCGTACATGCCGGGATAGGCGCCTTCGATATCGGGAAGGGAGGCCTTGATCACAAAGGTTCTGGTCTGTGGGTCGATACTGGGAACCACCTCGTCGATCACCGCTTTTACGGTGGTATTCAGGGTGGTAAGATACACGGAATGGGTGTCGCCGGATCGCACTTTGCTCATCAGGCTCTCCCGCACGTTTGCTTCGAGCTGCAAGGCGTCGGTGGTGCGCAGGATAAGCAGCGGTTTTCCCGGCATGGCCATGTCGCCTGGATCTATGAGTCGTTTCAGTATCTCACCTTTAGCCGGTGCGGCGATGGTAGCATAATTATTTGATATTCTAGCCTCTTCCACCATTTCCTCGGCCAAGTGGATGCCTGCGGCCGCACCGGCAAGTGCGTCACGGCTTCGTTGCAGAGCGGCCTTGGTTTGGAGAAACTGGGACCGTGCCTGTTCGAGTTCCTGCTCGGTGGCCGCCTCGGCCTCATAGAAGGTTTTGATTCTTTCATACGAGGATTTGGCTTGAGAAAAGGCGGCGTCGGCGCCGTTAATGTTCTGGAGGGCCTGTTCCCTCTGAGCGATGGCCGTCTGTAGTGACTGCCGTGCCTGGGAGAGCTTTGCGTTGAGCCGTTCACCCTCAAGACGCACCAATACCTCCCCTTTGTCAACCAGGTCACCGGCCTGCACCAGGACTTCGGTAACCTGGGCCGTCACCT
>CAKZOA010000095.1 GCA_937132035.1 uncultured Desulfobulbaceae bacterium
ATTTCCTGACACAACGAAGAGATTGAGTGAAAAGGCCATTTTTCAAGGTGGCCTTATGGTGATCGTGCATAGCCGCAGTGTACACCGGTTCAATGAGGATTACTATAATACCTTCTGAGGAACTTGCTAATTGTACCTTCACTAGCATATACAGCACAAGAATTGCCAACCATGCGTATAACTCTTGTCGGACTGAACGCCCGCTATACCCACTCCTGCCTCGCTCTTTTCTACGTGCGCAACGAGTTGCTGCGGAGAAATGCGTTGTGGGATATACGGATACAACAGTTTACCATCAACGATTCCTATTATGAGCTTCTTCTCCAGCTGACCGCCTCGGCCTCCGACTATTATTTTTTTTCTGCTTCCATCTGGAACGATGAACTCGTCACCAAACTGGTGAGAGATCTGTTGGCGGTCATGCCGGCGAGCCGCTGCGTTGTCGGCGGTCCCCAGGCGGAGGTTGTCGGTGCACGGTATAGCGGCTCCCGGATGGCGACGGTTACCTGTGAGATAGAGTCTGTAGAACCGCAGTTCTATCAAGACCTTATGGCCAGGCAACTCAAACCCGCCTATATCGGCTGCGGCGGGCTGAAGGATTTTTCCTCGCCTTACCACTCCTCAGACTACGCCCTGCACTTGCAGAACAGGCACATCTATTACGAAACTTCACGAGGTTGTCCTTTTTCCTGCAGCTACTGCCTGTCCGCTTCCAGGAAGGGCGTTTTTCACAAAAGCCTCGACACGGTGCGTCGGGAACTTGGCGATATTCTTGAATGGAACCCGGCGGTGGTGCGTTTTGTCGACAGAACCTTCAATGATGACCAGGGGCGTGCTGTGGCGATCTGGGAGTTTCTGGTGGACAGCGACGTCGATACAGTCTTTCATTTCGAGATGAGCCCTGATCGAATAAGCGAGGAAATGTTCGCTTTTCTGCACGATCTGCCTGTGGGGAAATTTCAGTTTGAGATGGGAATCCAGTCAACCCATGGACCCACGCTTGCGGCCATCAGACGCCCTATGGATCTCAAGGCTGCAGCCGATAACATTCGTCGGCTGCGTGCTCTGGGAACCATCCATATCCACGTTGATCTCATTCTTGGTCTGCCCTTTGAGTCGGAGTCTTCATTCATCGATTCCTTTCGGCATGTATTTGCCATGGAGCCGCACTACATCCAGATGGGACTGCTGAAGATATTGCCCAATACACCCATCTGCGCCGCCGCCGCCGATTACGGCTACAACTACAGTTCCTCAGCCCCCTATCCGGTGTTGGCGAACAGCTGGCTGGACCATAATGATATGAGCAGGCTTTACTGGTTTTGCGAGTGTGTTGAGCGATTTATCAATAACAGATATTTTGTCAGCCTCTGGGGCTTTCTACGCGGCAAGGATGAAGATATGGGAGAATTTTTCCAGGGTCTTTTGCAACTCTGTCTGCAGCAGGACTTTTTTCAGCGTGCGCCGACCCAGGAATATCTCTGTCGGGTGGTGCTAGAATGGGCGCAATCGCGAACAGATGCAGCGTTCATTCTGGAAATACTCCGCTACGATTGGTTGCGTTGTGGGCACAGGTATATGCCGGCATTTCTCGATGTCGGCCAGGAACAGTCTTCGAAAACACTTCGTTCGCTGGTTTTCAACTGTGAAAAGAAGGGTTTGGTCAAAGATACCTGCAGTGGTGAGCGGGCCTATTGCATGAAAAAAGGGTTTTTCTGCGAATTTTCCCGCGAATTCCTCAGTTTTCGTGGATATCCTGTTACTGGAGGAAGAAATTTACTCTGCTTCGTGCCAGCCCGGGAGGAGGGGCTCTTCCGCTTTGTCAAAACGGAGCTGTTTTCCCTGGAGGAATCTGGGGAGATATGACCGGCATGACGGCAGGAGTGCCTGGAGTATTGGGAAATTCCCGGCTCTACATAGTATTGTTCTTGATTACCCCTGAAACTCAGCCTAGCCAATTATGGGAAGACAGGGGGCTCTTTTCACGGGCGTGCCGGGAAAAGAGTATCCCTGTCTCAGACCGAGTTGCTGAGACCAAGGGGTGATCAAATTTTTTTTACTAAAAAGGGGAACATATGGGTACCTTTACAGTCCAAACCATGAACGCCATTGCCCGGGAAGGGCTCGAGCTTTTCAGCGATGTCTTCGCGGTTTCCGCCGAAGCCGTTAATCCTGATGGTATTTTGGTGCGTAGTGCAAAAATAGATACCGACGAGTATTCCGGTCTCCTCGCTGTTGCCCGCGCCGGTTCCGGTGTGAACAACATCACCGTTGACAAGGCAACTGAGAAGGGGATATGCGTTTTAAATACCCCTGGCGCCAACGCCAATGCTGTCGTCGACCTGGTGTTTCCGATGATAGGTGTGTACATGCGCAACATCTACGAAGGCATTCGCTTCTGTCAGTCTCTGGTCGACGTCGAACCCTCGCGTTTGAGCGGTGAGGTTGAAGCGAGAAAAAAGGCGTTCCGCGGTGTTGAGATAGCCGGGAAGAATCTGGGTGTCGTCGGCCTCGGACAGATTGGCGTTCGTCTCGCCAACGGTGGAATATACCGGAATATGCACGTCAAGGGCTACGACCCCAAGCCCGCTCTGGAAAATATTCATCTGCTGCTGCCTGAGGTGAGGGTGACCAAGACGCTGGCCCAGACCCTGGCAGATGCCGATGTGGTTAGCCTGCATTTGCCGCTCAGTCCCAATACCCAGGGGCTGGTCGATGATGCTTTTCTCGCCAAAATGAAAAAAGGTGCGGTACTGGTCAATTATGCCCGGGGGCCGGTTGTCGCTGAAGAAGCGGTGTTAAAAGCATTGGATTCGGGCCATCTCCGGGGGTATCTCACCGATTTTCCTACACCCGGGGCCATCGGCCATCCGCAGGTGCTGACCACGCCGCATCTCGGGGCCTCGACCAGCGAATCGGAGGAAAACTGTGCGGTCATGGCTGTTAATGAATTGATGGGATATCTTGAGTATGGCAACATAGTTCACAGTGTCAATTTTCCAAGTGTCCAGTCGTTGCCTGCTGCCAAGGTCAATACCCGTTTTATCATGATAAACCGTGATGTCCCCGGCATGATAGCCTTTGCCACCAACGCCATCAGTCGCTACGGCATCAACGTATCCAGCTACATCAATGAGTCGAATGGAACCATCGGCTACAACATCATAGATCTCGAAGCCCCAGTAACGTCCTCTCTGATTGAAGAAATCGAGGAAAATGATAATGTTATCCGTACCAGATCGATACAATTCAAGTAATATGCCGGACTTCGTTAAAATTTGTACCAGGGTTTAAATAATTTCACTCGTTTCGTTTTGCAAGTGACCGATAATATGCATATATTTATGTGCAGGCGACCGAGGGTGCAAATGAGAGTATAAAAAATTGTATTTAACGGGTGTGGAAGCCATGATGGAAATGATATTCACTCTTAAAAAGAGCTGTGTTCTCGGCTCTTCCAGCGATTTGTGGAAACTGGCATGCGTTGTGCATTAGATATTACGCTTTATCTCTTCTCTCCTTTCTCCAGGAAAAGCCGGCTCAGCGTTCGCAGAGCTGGCTTTTCTGTTGTGGTGCTTCCCCTCCGTTGTTGTGCCGTCTCGTGATTATGCAGAAAAGAATTGCTGTCTACCTTGATAAATGTCCGGCCTATGAAGCAACGGCCTTGAAGAATTTTTTCGAACATTCACTGTCTCGGACTGCCGGTTCGCTTTTTCGGGGCAGTAAAGTGTTCGTTAAGCCCAACCTTTTGTCCGCAAAGCGGGGCGGGCTCGCCTGTACCGACGGACGTTTTCTCCTCGCACTTGCCGAGTGGCTGGTCGATCAGGGGGCTGTCGTCCTGGTCGGCGATTCACCTGCCTTCGGCAAGGCGTCGGCGGTTCTTCGTGCCTTGGGTATAGATGGTCAGCTGCAGAGACTGGGCGTAACTGTCTGCGATTTTCAGAAAGCCGTTGTCAGAAAGCTCGGGTGTGGCGTCGATATCGGCGTTGCCGCTGAAGCCCTGGAGTGTGATCTCTTCGTCAATGTCCCCAAGCTCAAGGCCCATAATCAGATGTATGTGACCATGGGCGTGAAAAATATTTTCGGCATCGTCTGCGGTATGCGCAAAGCAATGCTGCATATGCGTTACGGTGGACCTGCAAACGTCTTCCGCAAAATACTTATGGATCTCACGGCCCTTTTGCCGGCCCATGTTTCCGTGATAGATGGAATCACGGCAATGCACGTGCATGGGCCGCTCACGGGCGAGACCCTTGCCTTGGGCTGCGTCGGCTGCTCTGCTGATCCGGTCGCTCTTGATACCGCTCTGCTTCATGCCCTGGAGCTGTTTCCGCAGAGGAGCCCGCTCTGGTGCGAGGCCAAAGAGCGAGACTGCCCCGGCGCCGAGCTGGAAATGATAGACTTTCCGCTGTTGGCGCCGGAGACTTTTGGCGCATCCGGCTTCAGGGCGCCGCTGGAGCTTTCGCCGGTGCGCTTTAATCCCGCCAGATTTGCCGGCAGCACCTTCAAGAGATGTTCGCTCTACCTGAGGGGCAAATAGGCCGGGGCTTTTCCACTGGCGGTCTCTCTTGCTTCGAAAAAAAACCTAGGACAGCGCCCTGCTTGGAGATAGAATTGCACTTCTCCGATACACTCCTCGTGCAAAACGGTCACCAACTCGCTCGCCGGAAGATCAACTCCTAAGCCCAATATTGTACTTGTCGGCTGAGTTCATAGTCGAGGCGTCAAGGGTACAGTTTTCTCAACACGACGCATTCTGGATGCTCAATAAGTGCAAGCAATGTGTATAAAATTCAAAGGTGGACCTGGTTTTTGATGAATGATTGAGACTAGCCGTACAACTGCTTGTCACTGTTGAAAATATGCCGGTAATACGGTAATACAGTAAATGTTGTTATTTGGCTCAATCCTTTCCTAAAATCGACAGGAGAGGACATGGGGCCGCCTTTCCCGTGAACCTTTGTCCCGGAAAGAGCGATTCATCTACGAAAATAGGAAAAAACCATGTTTGAACTCAAAGGAAAAGTAGCCCTTGTTACCGGAGGTTCCAGGGGAATCGGCCGTGCTATTGCCGTACGACTTGCCGAGCACGGTGTCGACATCGTTGTCAATTACGTGCGTCATAAAAAAGACGCTGAATCGACGGCGGCTGAAGTTGAAAAGCTCGGCAGAGAATGCATGATGGTCAAGGCAAACGTGGCCAAAGAATCCGATGTTGACTCGATGTTTGCGTTGATTGAAAGACGGTTCGGTAAACTCGATATTCTCGTAAGCAATGCTGCTTCAGGAGTTTTGAAACCGGTGATGGAACTGACCGAGAGGCATTGGAACTGGGCCATGGACATTAATGCCAGGGCTTTGCTGACCTTGGTCCAGCATGGTTCTCCCTTGATGAGCCGAGGAGGACGAATTGTTGCCGTTTCCAGTCTCGGCGCCATTCGTGCCATTGAAAATTACACCACCGTCGGCGCCTCCAAGGCGGCTCTCGAGTCGCTTGTCAGGCATCTGGCGGTGGAATTGGGGCCGAAACAGATCAACGTCAATACCGTCAGTGCCGGTGCCGTCGACACCGATGCCCTGAAGAAATTTCCCAATCGCGAAGAGATACTTACCACGGCACTGGCGCGTACGCCCATGGGCCGCTTGACCACCCCAGACGATGTCGCCGATGCGGCGCTGTTTCTCTGCAGTCAATTTGCCACGATGATTCAAGGACAGGTTATAACCGTCGATGGTGGATACGCGATCAGGGGATAACCGTTTGGACGGCCAGAAGTCGTCATTTGCCGGAGGGATCTCCGTACCAAAAGAATGCCGGGCCGTGACACTGCGAACCAGGGAGAGAGTCAGCGCATGTATAGAGTAGATAAACGTTTCATTTTGGCTTCCGCCTCACCGAGAAGACGGGCTCTCCTTGAAAATATAGGTCTGGAGTTTGATATATTCGCAGCCGGCATCGACGAAACCCCGTGGCCTCAGGAAGAGCCCTGTGCCTATGCGGCGCGAATGGCGCGAGAAAAAGCACAAACTGTAATGGCTATGTTTCCACAGCAGTATGTACTTGCCGCCGACACCGTTGTGTATAGAAAGGATACTCTCTTCGATAAGCCGAGCTCACCGGCCGATGCTCTGCGCATTCTCATGCAGCTGCGGGGAAGGGGGCACCAGGTGACAACGGCCTTTGCCATCGGTAAGCTCGGGGACTGCAATCATGAGGAGATGGTTTGTACTCGGGTCGTTTTCGGGGATTTTCCCGAACAGGTAGCCATTGCCTATGTCGAAACGGGTGAGCCCGACGACAAGGCTGGTGCTTATGGCATTCAGGGAAAGGGCGGAGTCCTGGTCAGGGAACTGCACGGCTCATATTCGAATGTTGTTGGACTCCCTCTTTGTCAGGTGCTGGCGGCCCTGAGTAAATATGGAATAGTAAAAACAAATTGAAGGTTTTCTTTGCAAAGATGCTTTCTATTCGCTGAAAAAAATGTTTAAATAGATCAGTCAGAGGGGCGATATCCTAAGGCTTTGTTGTGACTCTTTTTTACACAAGCCATCTATTGACTGATTGTCCCTGTGGAGCTATGAGTGCGTACGCGACCGTAAATATGGCCGCGGATATGGCGTGTCTCAGCCAGATGCCTGGGGGGTGGTAACGATTACCTTGACAGACAAAGGATAGCGGCAGGAGGTTGGATTCTTTAGGGACCTGTGCTGCATATGGCGCTGAGGGTCATTGGTGGATAATGATCCGGAAATAATGATAGGAACGGTTGTCGGAGATGCGGTAAGCTGTTTTAGGCATGAGATGATGATCGCCTGAGGCATATCACCAGGAGCTGAATGTATGGCAGAAGCAGACAAACAACAAATAGCCCTTGATGTACTCAAAGGCCTGAATGCAGCTGTCAAAACGACCAAATTATATCCCCCCCAATTTCCCCAGGTCGGTAATGCCTTTGAAAACGCCTTTTCCCAGATCAATGAGTATCTACGCAGACATGGAGAGCTGAGCTTCAGCCTCATCGATGACGATCCCAGGCTGTGTGGTTTACCCGTCAGCCAGAAAACACTTGGCAAGATTCATGGGGAGGATATTTACCAGCAGTTGAAGTTATTGCATTTCGAGCATCTTGTCCTTGAGCGTGAGCTGAGCAGATCCGTCTTCAAACAGTTGCTTGTTTTCTTCACCACCTCTCCTCAGCTCATCAACAAGGAAGGCGGCGGGCGGGCTTTCGTCATTAATCTCGGCCTCAGTAAACTCTTTCCCGATGAGTATACCATCGAAGTACCCGAAGAAAGAGAAGACTATTTCGCTACTTCTCTGTCTCGGCTTCGAGAAGAGCACAGAGCGGCCGGTGAACTCATTCGCTCGCTGTCAAGCGTAATAGACGGCGAAACGGTGGCTGGACAGAAAAGGATTTCTGCCCTTGCCGCCTTGAAAAAAGAACCGCCAAAGCTGGTCGACCTGATATTTGCAACCATTGCCCATGTCCTTCAGGGTGGGCACCGTATCGGCGAAATATCCTTTCCGGGTTCTTTTGAGACAATACTGCGCAATGTCAACAGGTTCACGGCGGAGCAGGAACGACCGCAACTGGCGCAGGCCGTCGCCTCCTCCTGCCTTCAGCATCTTGATGCCTTTGCTTTGCACATTGTCGTTCTTCAGCACCATCCCCGTGGTTTCGGTGCAGCCCTGTATAAGAAACTCGTTGCCTCAATGACAAACAACTTCGACGAGGTAGTACGCCTTATTCGCGAGGAAGAGGCAGTGGTGGCCGGCAATGCCGGAGAATCCTCGGAACAGTACCGGCAGTTGAGTGCCGGTCTTGAACATCTCTTTGCAACGGACAAGGGCAAACAGTTTCTGGTGCGGGAAAAGGCCAAGAAACTCCTCCAGGCGGGTGAGAAGGAGCGTCAGGCCAAGCGAATACAATCTGGTATTCAGGCTATTCTCCGCGGCCATGTCAACAGTCTTAAGAATAAAGAGATTATCGGCCATTTGCCCGCCACCATCGAATCGCTGATTATCCGGGGCAAAGACAATGCCGCCGCCACTATCATCACCAACATTACTACCGAGTTAATGAAGGGTGATGAGCAGAGTCACGATCTGCTCAGTGAGTGCCTCAGCCGCATCGGCGAACGTCTTATAAGTGCCTCCAAATGGGGATGGGTGGAAAAACTTTCTTTTCCTTTGATGACATGGCTCAAAGAGGCCGATAAAGTAGACCAGGCACTGGAAAATATTGTCGATATTCTTTTGAAACTGACCAAGTACTACTGGAAAAACGACAAAGAGAAGAAGGCCGATAAAATTCTTAAGCTGTTTTTTGCCATTCGTACCGGCAAGTTGAAGAAGAATGCTGAGGTGGTGGAAACCATCGGCCGCCTCCAGGACATGTCGGTGGAAAAGGCACCTCTTCCCGACCTGCTCGAGCGGAGCGTCGAGGAAGACAATGAACTCGTGGACAGACGGCTGATCATGCAGGGGCCTCTGGTTGCCCGTTTTCTGCTCAATACCCTGCTGCGTTCCGATAATACCGCGGTGCGTCTCAAAATCCTCGAACTGCTCAAACGCATGGGAACTCTTCTTACCCCGTTGCTGATTGAAAAGCTCAAGGAGCCAATGCCCTGGCACGGTAAACGTAATCTTTTGAAACTCCTCTCCCAGGTCGGCAGCGAAAAAGATGCGGCTGAGATCTTTGATTATCTTGATCATGAAGATATTCGGGTTCAGCAGGAGGCCTTTTCCTGCATCCACAAATTAAGCGGTGAAGACAGGAAGAGTAATTTACTCGAAGCCCTGGCCATGGCCACCGGGCCGATGAAGGAACAGGTCATCAGAGCGTTGGCCCCCATGGCTGATCAGGAGGTAACCGCTGCTGTTGCCGAACTGCTTGAGGACTGGCAGCACTTCAGCGAAGATGTACGTAATCCGCTTCTCACTCAGATAGTAACGCTTCTCGGCAAGAGCAGCTCGCAGACGACGGAAGAGGCGCTTGAAAGATTTCTCAAGGTGGAAGGCAGGGGTAAGGCCAGAAATATTGATGAAAGCGTATGGCAGAGCGCCAAAATGGCGTTGCGCCATTTGAAGATGCGCAGAAGAGAATTGGGCAAACGTCAGTATCTGCAGACCTTGAAAGAGTCAGGCGAGCATCTTGCCGACAGCCAGATGGAGGAGAAAAGAGCTGAAGACCGGCGGTCAGAGTATCCTGAAGAGGTGCAGATCGAGTCGTTAATCAGGGAAAATGACACTGACAGGGCGCAGAAGATGCTCGTCGAGTTGATTGCCCGATCTGTCAGCGTTCAACGCTTTAAAGAGGCGGAGCGACTGAGGGAGTGGCTCATTGAGATAGCACCTTCTGCCCTCAACGACATAATTCGAACGGCAGAAACCATCGAGGAGGCGAAACGGCAGAACATCAGCAGCGATTTTCTCCAGGTCTGGTCCGAACTCTACGATGATCTGAGCACGGAGGAGTTTAATGCTCTCTACTATTCGATGGAACACCGGACGTTTTCTGAAGAAGAACCGCTGGTCCGGCAGGGAGATATGTATCCGGCCCTCTTTTTCGTCAATCAAGGGAAAATAAAGCTGTCTTACGACGATAAGGGCACAGAAATACTTATTAATGTGGTTGAGCAAAAACAGATATTCGGAACAGACACCTTTTTTGATGCATCGGTGTGGACAGCCAGCGCCACCGCTCTTTCCAGGGCAGAGGTATCAATACTGCCACTGGGCAACAGCCGAAAATGGGGCGACGAACATCCAGCCCTGGAGTCAAAGCTGCATGATTTTACCAAAAATTACTGTGCCTTGGCAAGTGATCTCAAGGAATCGAAGAAAAGCAGAAGAGAGCATAGGCGTAATCCAGCCGAGGGATCAGTCCTTGGCTCTCTCTTGGATAAGAACGGCAGAGAGGAAGGCGTGCAGATGAAGGGTGAATTTGCTGATCTATCCCGCGGTGGACTATCGTTTTTGATGAGAATTTCCACGAAGAGCAATGCCAGAATCCTGCTGGGAAGGAGTATGCGTCTCCAGTTGCCCGCTGACAGCGCTCAGGGTAAACTAACCGGCATTGACGGTGTGCTGGTGAATGTGCGCTCCATGTATTCCATGAACAATGACTACGTTGTGCATGTCCGTTTCAACCGTCTTCTGACCGAAGCAGAACTACGGGGTATCCTGGAAGCAGGAAAAGTGGGATCATCCTGACGGTTCGGTTTCACAGAGTGGTATACTGGCCCTATCTATTGCACTTTAGACTCAACAGGGAAAAGCTCTGTGTGGCCGTCCGCCCAGGCGGACGATTCGGACAATCTATTCCATGAGATCCGTATTTAACGATATTCAGCGGTTAGCTGTAAATAACGATGTTCTTCTCCTCTCGAGCACGGGAGAAGTTCTCTATGGCAAGCTGCCTCAATCCTTTCCTGGCGAAGAGCAGCTGAAGCTGGCATGCAGGCATTTCTTCTCCACGCTGGAGGAACCGGAGAGCGGTCAGTTCCATTTCGATAACGGCCTCTGCTATATGGTCCGTACCCGCCTTGGTTATCTGGTGGTCGGTCTGAAAGACCCTGTATCACTGGGAGAGGTCAAGGCCATCTGCAGCGATGTGCAGAGAGCGTCTGCAGATCCCTTGGTACGAAAAAAAACGCTGCTGAACCTGCTGGCCGAAGCTGATTTTCGGTTTAAGCCTCAGATCGTTGAAGAAATGGCGGCGCTTGCCGATTCGGAAATAGCCCATCACCTTATCTCCGTTCTGGGAAATTACGGCAGGATACCCGAAGATGTCCGAACCAGGTTGCTGCTGGCAGCCTGTCGTATTCTCGGTGACTGCAAGACCCGAACGGCCGTGGGGCCGCTTCAGGTGTTTTTGGAGATGTACGCCGGCGACGATGCCGTCGATAGTGCCGAGGTCGAACAGGCTGCCAGGGTCTCTTTGCAGCAGCTTCAGTTCGACCGTGATTCTGCCGAAGAAGGAGTGCAGAATACACGGGGAAAAAACGCGGTGAAAGGTGACGGCACTTCTTCTCCCTCCGGGGTAAAACAGGATTCCTCTGCAACTTCTCCACAACCTGCGGCTTCGCCGGCCAAACAAGAAAAGGCCGGTGCGACAGCAACCTCCCACGGGTCGAAAGTGGAGATGCAGGTAAAGCAGTTGCTCCAGCAAGGCAGGAAGCAGGAAGCGGCGGCGATCATAATGAAACACATAGAAGTCGCGGCCCGGCAGAGAAAGTTTGCCAGGGCAGAAAAGCTTCGCGACAGGCTCATAGATATAGACTCGATGATGCTCTCAGATATCATCCGGGCTGCGGAGATTATCGAGGCGGAAAAAACAGCCTCCATCGATGTTAATCATATGGCCACATGGCGGTCCCTGGTGGAGACGCTGACGCAGGAGGAGTTCTCCTCGCTCTATCATGCCATGGACCTGAAAAGATGCGTCAACTCTGAGATGGTCGTTGAGCAGGGGCAAAAGCCTCGACTTGTTTTTGTCAACGATGGAGAGTTGAGGGTGGTTACCAATGTCTCCGGTCGGGAGGTCTATCTGAAATCGGTGGAAAGGGGAGAAGTGTTAGGGGCCGACTGCTTTTTTGAGAGTTCGGTATGGACCGTCAGCGCCCGCAGCAACGGTGCCGAAATCTTTACCTTGCGACGAGCCGATCTTGATCAACTGTCAGAGAATTATCCGGCCCTTGAGTCAAAGCTGATTGATTTTTGCGCGCAATTTTCCTCTCCCAACGTGCTTTTCCAGAAGACCAGAAGAAGCAGAAGAAAATTCGAGAGAAAAAGCATCAGCGGCAGAACGGCATTTCGTCTGCTCGACCGCAACGGCGGTTATGCCGGAGAGAAGATAAAAGGTGAACTTTTCGATATTTCCCGCGGAGGCACTTCTTTTTGTGTGCGGATCTCAAAAAAAAAGAATGCTGGCAGACTGTTCGGCAGGAAAATCGAAGTCTATGTCCCGTACATGGCCGACGGCAAAATATATGAAGGCAAATATGTCGGTTCAATCGTGGCGGTGAGGGGGCACCATGTCGTCAGCAACGAATATTCCGTGCATGTGCAGTTCGATAACACTCTTTCCGCCGAACTGGTGCAGCAGGCAGTACAGCTCATACAGCGCAGCGTCTAGACACGCCTCGCAGTTAAAGAGAACAGGAGCAGAGTCGCAGGCCAATGACAGCACCGTTGACACAGTTCTATATGAAGCACCTCCCAGATGGAGTCTTTCGCGACTCCATCCTGAAGGCGGCGTGCCCTTTCTGTAGAGAAACAGCAGAAAAGAAGGGGAAAATAATCGTTTTCCTCAAAAGCAGCAGCTTTTTTTACGGATATTTTCGGTGTTCCTCTGGTTGTGCCGCCACCGGTTTTCAACACTGGTTCGCTCGACTGGCGCGACTGGACCCCGCCACCGTTCCCGGGCTGCCGGAAGAGGAGGGATCATGGGGTGAGGAGAGCTATCCGCAGAAAAACATCAATGGTGAGGTTGATGATTTCAGCGCCAGGCTTGCCGATGAGGAACTGAACTGTTTTTCTCAGGCAGGAATCAGTCGAAATGTTCTTGAACAGCTGAGAATAGGGTATAACGGCAGATATTTAGTCTATCCCTATTTCCAGCAAGACGGCAACTGTTATTCGGCCAGGTGCGTCCATCCGGAGAGGGAAGACGATCATTTCTGGTACGGGGATGCCGAATTCGCCGCCGGACCGGGCGGTCTTTTCAATATAGAAGAGATTCATCGCTGCGCCGGAGGAACCCTGTTTCTCTGTGAGGGCGAAGAAAATCTTCTGGCTGTAAAAAAACTTGGTTTTCCTGGTGTAGCCTATCATGAGAGAAATATTCTCGAGACTGTCGATCCCCAGGTGTTTTCCTCGCTGAAAACCATCCTTGTCATCCCCAGAAATACAGCGGAGTCATTCGCTGCGGCGAGAAGGACGGCAGCAAAGATAGGCTTCAAGGTACGTATTCTCACATGGAACCCCCACCATCCCGCTAACTACAGTCTGCGGCAACTCGCTCTGGAAAGCGGTGCGAACTTCAGCAAAAACGTCGGCGAAATGATCGCCGCCGCCAAGCCGTTTTCGCCTTTTGTGCCACCGGAGAGGGAGTGGCGGCGGTTCATGACTACTCTGAGTGACAAAAAGGAAAATCAGTACAGCAGCCGCCTATCCGGTTTTGATCTGCTCGACAGACGTATTGGCGGAATCCATGGCATCAATATCCTTGGCGGCGGGCCCAAGGTCGGCAAATCAAGCTTCATGATCCAGATCGCTACGGAAATGGCAGCTCGTCACATTCCCATTCTCTACTATGATTTTGAAAACGGCAGACAGCGGGTATATCAGCGAACATTCTCGCGCCTCTGCCGCCTCGAAACTGACAGAATCGATGGCCTCAATCTCGACGAAAATGAACGGCAGCGGCATGAAAAGACGAGTCACAGATTCGAGGAAATGCTGCAGTTTTTCCGAGTTGTTAACGATCGCAAGCTGACTCCTGAGCTGATGCGCCGCCATATTGATTTTCTCAGGCACGAAACCCGCAATGAGTATAGTGTCGTCGTCATCGACAGTCTGCACAAGCTTCCCTTCAAGGACCTCTCGGAGATGCGCACCGGCATCGATTCCTGGCTCAGACAGATGGAGTCCATGCGCGACGAACTCAATGTCTCTTTTCTCGTGGTTTCCGAGCTGTCCCGAGGGGATGCCGGAAGCTATGGACAGGAGCCGCATATGGGATTATTCAAGGGGTCGGGAGATATCGAATACAGCGCTGACAATGCCCTGGTCTTTCTCCCCATGTGGGATCATATGCAGAAGGATATGGCCAGCCGGGAGAACAGGCTGTGGCTGGTTGCCAGCCGTGAGCACAGTCCGGGACTGGTGGCCAGGTATGTCCTCGACTATCCTTATTGGGGGTTCGAAGAGAAGGAGCTCAGTGAATTCTAGCCGGAACAACTCATGAAATGATGGCTAGGAATCCTGTGCCTCTGCACTGAGTCCTTCCTGATCTATCCATTTTCCCATGTCGATGCGGGCCAGCTCCGCCCGTGCCGCTCCCCGCTGTCTTTTGGGAATTTTCCTGCCAAGAGGCGGGAAAAGGCCGAAATTGATATTGGAGGGCTGAAATCGGTCCGCCTCGGTGGCCGTCAGATGCCGAACCAGAGCTCCCAGAGCCGTCGCCGGCGGCGGTGTAAGGGGCGAAATCCCTTTGGCGATCCTGGAACCATTGATGCCGGCAAGCAGGCCCATGGCCGCTGACTCTATGTAGCCTTCAACGCCGGACAGCTGGCCGGCGATGAGCAGGTTTGGATGTGTGCGCATCTGCAGGGTCGGCATCAGCAGTTCCGGTGCACAGATGAAGGTATTACGGTGAATTGAGCCGTAGCGTGAGAATACCGCCCGTTCCATGCCCGGAATGAGGGTGAAAATTCTCTTCTGCTCGGGGTAGCTCAATTTGGTCTGGAAGCCAACCATATTGTAATGCGTCCCCTGCAGGTTCTCTTTGCGCAGCTGGACTACAGCGTAGGGTTCTCTGCCGGTTCGGGGATCAGGCAGGCCTACGGGCTTCATCGGTCCATAGCGCAGTGTCTCCGGCCCCCTTTCGCACATGACCTCGATGGGCAGACATCCTTCAAAATATTTTACCTTCTCAAACGAATGTAATGGTACGGAGTTGCCGCCCGCCAAAGCATCAATGAACCGCATATAGTGCTCTTTATCCATGGGGCAGTTGAGATAGTCGCCGGGGCCTTCGTCATAACGGGATTTCTCATAGACGATGTGCCTGTCCAAAGACTCGCTTTCGATGATGGGAGCTATGGCATCGTAGAAAAACAATCGTTGTTTGCCGGTGAAGCGGCTGAGGCTGTCGGCCATGGACTCGGCAGTGAGCGGTCCTGTGGCCAGGATGTATGGGCTGGTAGTTGTGTCTGGCAGGGCATTGATCTCCTCCCTGCGCACGTCGATGAAGGGATTGTTCTCCATGGCCTCGGAGATGGTGCGGGCAAACAGCTCGCGGTCAACGGCCAGTGCCTTGCCGGCAGGAACGGCAGTGGCTCGTGCCGCCTCCATGACAAGGGAGCCGAGACGGGTCATCTCTTCCTTGAGCAGTCCCACAGCAGAATGCGGGTCATCGGAGCGAAACGAGTTGGAACAGACCAGCTCTGCCAGGAATGATGATTCATGGGCGGGACTGAAATGGTGCGGCTTCATTTCATAGAGCTCGACCATGCATCCTGCTTTGGCTGCCTGCCAGGCGGCTTCGCAGCCTGCGAGCCCGCCGCCGATGATGATGAGTCTGTCACTTTCTGTCATGGAGTTTCCACGTTGTTAAGATGTCGGGATGTCAGGGCATATGTATCTCGACATATACCTTTTTTCTTCCCCATTTGAGGGCGTCGCTGTGGCTGTCGAAATACAGGTCTATGCGATGAGGTCCTTTGATGGCACCGCCACGGTCTTCGACTATTCCCCAACCGTAGCCTGGAACGAACATTTCGGTGCCAAAGGGATAGTATCGGGTGTCGGCGGCGATGGTACCCTTTTCCGGGAAAAAAAACCAGGGAAAGAGAATAGTGCGAATCGGTATCATGTAGGGGCGTTTGAGACTGTCGACTGAGAAGAGTCCGGACTGCGGTTCACGGGGGTCGGTGCCGCTGGCGGTCAGACCGGTATATTCGTTGCCTTTTGCCGCACCGGCGCTGACGTATCTGTTCCAGAAGTCCAGATGCAGGTAACGGGGAGCGCCTCTCTCCCAACTGCAGCAGGTGGAGCAGCCGCAGTAGGCTGTAGCGGTCATCAGCTTGGCGACGGGTTTTTTTCCGCAGCCGCTGCTGAGAAGAGCTGCGGCAACAAGCAGGAGCAGAGGCAGACGGCTTACCGAGAAGATTTTGGTCATCACCGCGCCTAGGTTCGAGAAAACCATTTCTTGATCTCCTTTTCGCTGAAGATATTCAGTACCGGTCTTCCGTGCGGGCAGTGGCTGAAAA
>CAKZOA010000096.1 GCA_937132035.1 uncultured Desulfobulbaceae bacterium
GGTGCTGGTCGGTGTCGACATTGGTTCGACCAGCACCAAGGCGGTGCTGGTCGATGGCGATCACAGGGTCCTGGCCGGACTCTACACCCGCACCGCCGGCAGGCCGCTGCAGGCGGTACAGAATCTGTTTGCCGCCATAGAAGACATCGCCACATCCCATGGTGTGTCCTTCAGGGTGCGCCGATGCGCCACCACCGGTTCGGGCAGAAAGTTCATCGGCAAAATCATCGGTGCCGATGTCATCCTCGACGAAATAACCGCCCATGGCCGAGCGGCCACCAGTCTCGACGCCGAGGTCGATACCATCATTGAAATCGGCGGTCAGGATGCCAAATTCACCACGCTCAGAAATGGCAGGGTCACATCCTCGACCATGAATAATGTCTGTGCCGCCGGAACAGGCTCATTCATTGAAGAGCAGGCGGCCAGGCTCGGTTGCAGCGTCGAGGATTACAGCGTCCGGGCCGAGGGTGTCTGCGCACCGATGGCCAGCGACAGATGTACTGTTTTCATGGAAAGAGACATCAACCATCACCTCAGTGAAGGGTTTAGTGTCGACGAAGTGCTGGCCGCAGCCCTGCATTCGGTGCGGGAAAATTACCTCATGAAGGTCGCCACGGAGAACAAAATCGGGCAGGTCATTTTTTTTCAGGGTGCCACCGCCAAGAACCGAGCGCTGGTCGCTGCCTTCGAGCAGCGATTGCAAAAACCGATAATGGTATCGAAATTCTGTCATTTGACCGGCGCGCTCGGAGCGGCACTTGTCGCCGGCGAGGAAGGGCAGAGCACCGCCTTCAAGGGATTTGAGCTCTATAAGAAACATATCCAGGTTCACTCGGAGGTCTGCGAGCTCTGCACCAATCACTGTAAGATTTCTCTGGCCGAGACACCTTCTGGAACAGTGGCCTATGGTTTTCTCTGTGGTCGCGAATACGAGGATACCTCCTATGTCACAAAAAAAGGGGGGGCCTTCGACCTGCTGGTCGAACGGCGGCGGCTGGAAAAAAGACCTGTGGCCACCGCTTACCGCAACGACACGGTAATCGGTGTGCCGGCGGCGGTACATATGGTCGCAGATCTCACTTTCTGGCAAAATTTTTTTGGTGCTCTGGGCATCAAGACGGTGTCCAGCCCCATGAAAAAAGGCCAGGTTTCCTCGGGCAAGAACAAAAGCCTCTCCGAGTTCTGTGCACCGATCACTTCCATGCACGGCCATGTCGACTACCTGCTGGAGAAAGCCGATTATGTTTTTCTGCCCTACTATCTGGAAAATAAGAACAGAGAGGCGCGCAGGCAGTTCTGCTATTACACCCAGTTCCTGCCGGGTCTTATAGATACCTCCTTCAAGGAGTCGAAAAACAGAATTCTTTCACCCGTCGTTCGCTATCTCTACACCTCCTTTCATACCAAAATCGAACTCTACCGGATGCTGCAGAAGAGTGTGGCCGATGCCCCGGGATTTTTGGAGATTTCCAGTGCCTATGATCGGGCTCTGGAGACCAAAAAGCACTATGAATCCGATTTGCAAAGGTTTTATGCCAGAAAAAAGGCCGCTGCCAAGGATGTCGAAGTGGTGCTGGTTGGTCGCCCCTACTCCATTCTCTCGCCGGCGATGAATTGTGGTATACCCTCACTGCTGGCTGATCAGGGTATCAATACCTACTTTCAGGACATGCTCACCGTCGAGGAAGAAGACATCTCTGCGATCAAACCGCTGCTCAAACAGATCCACTGGCAGCATTCGGCGGAGATTCTCGAGGCGGCTCAGGTCGTTGCCCAAAGCGAGAATCTTTACCCGGTCTATGTAACTTCATTCAAATGCTCGCCCGATTCCTTTACCCTCGAGTATTTCAAGACGATCATGGAGGCCAGCGGCAAGCCGTATCTCATTCTCGAACTCGATGAACATGATTCCAGCGTCGGTTATGAAACCCGCATCGAAGCGGCCATACGCTCTTTCCGCAATCATCGTCAACAGGAGCTTCAAGAAAAGGGCGCCGGCAGGCACCTGGCCGCCTATCCCTTGATCAATCCACGTCTCAGCCAGAGCCTCGAGGACAAGACCATAGTGCTGCCCAACTGGGACAGGATCACCTGTACCTTTCTCGCCGCCACCCTGGAGCGCGAGGGAAGGCAGGTCCACCTCATCGAGGAAACAGAGGATTCCATACGCCGCAGCCTCAAATACAACAATGGTCAGTGCATTCCCCTCAATGCCATCGCCCAGGGGTTCATCGATACCGTCAAGACCAAGGGGCTTGATCCGAAAAAGACCGTGTTGTGGCTCAATGAATCCACCATTGCCTGCAACATCAGGCTTTATCCGCACCATATACAGACCATACTGAGTGCGGAAAACATGGCCGAGGCCGGAGTCTATGCAGGCGATCTGAGTCTTGCCGACATTTCCCTGCGTGCCGCCATCAACGGCTATTTCTCCCATATGTTCGGCGGACTGCTGCGGCGGGTCGCCTGCTCTATACGTCCCTATGAGGTGGAAAAAGGCATGACCGACAGAATATTGAACCGCGGTATTGCTGTGCTGGCCGAGGCTTTTCGCGGTTTACGCCAGAAAGAAACCGCCCTTGATGAGGTGATCAGCTCCTTTGAACGGATTGCAACCAAGCCGGAGAATCGCCCGAAGGTTGCTCTTTTCGGAGACCTGTATGTACGCGATAACAGGACGATGAACCAGGATCTTGTCAGATTCATCGAGCAGCACGGCGGCGAGGTTATCACCACACCCTACAGCGAATATGCCAAGATGATTGCCACCAGCTATTTCCGTAAGTGGTTCAATGAGGGAAAATACTTCGCTGTGTTTTCCAACAGGGCCATACTTGCCACCATGCTCCGGCTGGAGAAGCGCTACAGCACCCTCTTTGACAGAATTCTTGGCGAGTCGCTGAAAAGCTATGAGGAGTCGCCGCAGCAGATTCTCAGAGACTACGGAGTTACCGTCGAGAATACCGGGGAGTCCATGGACAACATTCTCAAGATCCACTATCTTACAAAGCATTACCCCGATATATCGCTGTTTGTGCAGACAAGTCCGGCTCTGTGCTGTCCCTCGCTGGTAACGGAGGCGATGAAGCATACGATTACCGAAATAAGTGGCGTTCCGGTGGTATCCGTGGTCTATGACGGCACCGGCGGCCAGAAGAATTCCGTCATCGTTCCCTATCTCAAATACGGCCGGGGCAGCGAGGGGCAAGAAAGGCGAGTGGTGGGCCAGCAATAGGCGGAAAATAGGGAATGAATCACTGGTTCTCTATGAGCTGACCGCAGCAGAATATCTCAACGTCTTCTCGAGGCGATATAGCGATGATAGGCCATGGTTGCGCCTTTTTCTGCGAGGCTGCGTATGCCGGCCAGGGGATTTTTTATACGCATGGTTCGGCGGTTGCGAATGATCCTCCCCTGCGTCCGTGTTATGCCGGTACTGTTTTGAGTATCGATCAACCTCTGCAGGATGGCAAAGATGTTTTCTTCCTCAAGGACGCGCCGACGGGCCTCCGTGATGAAGGGCAGCCGGTCCTCATATTCGTTGTTGGCCAGGTGATGGCGGATTATCTCCAGCGATCTGGCGTAGTCGCCAATGTCAATGGGGATAAAACTCTCCCTGGGGAAGTAATCCTGGGCATTGGGGGCGCCGTGATAGAAGGGCAGGGCATATCCCAGAAAAGCGTCGGGAAGTTTTTCGGTGAGATGATGGCGGCAGACATGATTTTCTATGGCTATATGAAATCTGTAGGGATCGATGGCTTCGGCCTTGTCGTCCATTGGTAAAACGCCATGGCCGTAGACGTCGAGTTCATCGAGGTCGCTTTGCAAAGCCGCGGTAAAATCGACCCGGGCGGAGTGGAGTGTGGCTTCACCTCTTCTCTGCGAGCACACCGTCGAGATGGAACGAGTCTTGGCAGGCGGCGAAGCGGAGGCCAGCTGATCCCAGGTAAGAAACATGCCGTTACTGCCGAAGGGCAGTCCATAGTACCAGATGAGGCCGGGATGTCTGAAAACGACATTGGGATGACGCATGGCCCATGGCTCCTGGAAGGTGAGAACGCACCCGAACTGGCGAATATAGTCGGTGCCGAAAACGGTAATGGATGAAGGCTCGCCCGTTATGAGAATGCTCTGCTCCTTTGGACACTGCAGCCTCTCCTCGGTGAACCGCGATCCAGAATCGGGCAGGTCCTGGTAGACCACCAGCCAGTCGTAGTCTCTGCAGTCGACGTCGAAGGTGAACAGACAATCTCGCCACTGGGGAAAACAGCCGGGAAACTGGCGCAGCAGGCCGGCGGCGGAGTTCCCCCGCTCAAGTCCCCGATGCATGAATTTTACCGTCAGTCGGGCGGTCTCTCTGGGCCACAGCGGTGAGTGCGACTGTTTTTCGCCGATCTGGTTCTCGGCGTTGTCAAAGGAGAAGAACTGGGCCATCGGCAGTTTCTCCGCTCACTGAATCCGGCGCAGCCGTTCGAGCAGACCCTCTGGATCACTGAGCAGGGCGCCACTGGGATTGTCCTGTTGCCGGCCGTCTGCCTCTCCGTCGGGGGCTGTTTCCGGCAGCAAATCGCTTTGTTGGGTCCATGTGTGGAAAATATCTCGTAATTTCATGGTATTGGCAACTGCAAGACCGTCGGCGTTGAGGGTGACAACCAGATCGCGGACGGCTGCTGCGAAATTGTCGTCAAAACTCCGGGGTACCCTGAAGTAGACCTCCAGCTCCAGTGCCTGGCTGTCGGTAATGAACCGCTTCAGAGCCTGAGTTTCGAGCCGGTTCATGCCGTCGAGCCAGAGAGCGTCGGCATAGGAGGCGACAACACGTAGGCCGAGCCTGGTGAAGAGCCATTGGTCGTTGTAGGACGACCATTGCTGCCGGCTTTGGCGCATGGTCTCGTTTCCTTCGCTGTGATCTATCGCCTGGATAAGACGGATGGTCACCGGCAGCCCCGGGAGGATCTTTTTGCGGATCCGCTGTAGTTCATCGGGGTCGAAGCACATGCAGGAGAGGATGTCATCGGCGGAGCCTGCATGGGCGATGAGGGCATTGAGCACAACCTGGCTTATGTCTTTTGCTTCATTGGCATGGAACCACGGATATTTGATTACCGGCAGAAATCTTGTTGAGGCGCTAAACTCCAGGGCGATCATGCCGGTGGTGACAAATACCTCCTCCAGTGAGGCAATATGTCCACCCTGAAAGTCAAACTGGCCTGCGTCTTCGAGGTAGGAGAGCCGGCGGAGTTCCTGCAGGCTGAAATCGATGACGTAGTAATTGCCATCGGCTCTGTGGCGGCCGGGAAAAATATCGACGACATTGGTGTGGGTCTGCAGCAACAGATCAGGGTATACCACCGGTATATTATCCCGGCTGAGAACCAGCGGCAATCCGATGAAATCAGGCTGCCGCATGGCGGCAACCATCAGCGCCGGCAGAGTGTAGCCACTGCCGAACTCACTGTGGTATATGATCTTTTTTCCGAAAGCGGCCCATGTCTGCTGCGCAAGGCAGAGAACCACGAGTATTGTCAGGAGCATTACGCATCGTTTTGTCATCTTCTTCCTCCGAGTCCATGACGGATCTTTCAATCGGGCAGCAGCTCGCTGAAATCGGCGACGGAGGGGTATTCGTCGGAGTAGCGCAGCGGAATTCGCGAACTAGGGCGGGCTATGTGAACGAGGTGGCCGATACCGTAGTCGCGGGCCGCCGCCAGAACCTTTACGGTATCATCAGCGAACAGGGTTCGCTTTTTGTCAAAGTCAAGCAGGCTTTCCAGTCCCCGCCAGAACGGCGGTTGTTCCTTGGCCGCTCCCACATCCGCCGAACAGATGATCTTGTCGAAGTAGTGCTCGATGCCGGTCGTATTCAGTTTGATTTCCAGCGCTTTAGGATGGGCGTTGGTGACGAGGTGGAGGGCCTTGCCCTGCGCTCTGATCCACTGTAGAAAATCAACAACGTAGGTGTGGACACCGATGAGGTGGGTGATTTCGGACTTGAGTCGGGCGATATCGAGGCCGAGGTGTTCGCTCCAGTAATCGAGGTCCGTCCACTGGAGGGTGGATTCGACGCTTTTGTAGCGAGCGAGAAGCTGGGCTTCGGCTTCTTTGTTGCTGAGAAGGTGTTTTCTGGCATAGCTTTGGGGAAGGTATTTTTCCCAAAAATAGTCGTCGTAATACTTGTCGAGCAGAGTGCCGTCCATGTCGAGCATGACCGTGTCGATATCATGCCAGGGTAGACCGGTAACAGGAGTGGGAGTTGGTTTATTCATGGGTAAGCGTGTTGAGTTCAGCGAGCAGTTTCTGACATATTGCCACAACATCGTTGTTGTCATGGTGTTCTGTTGAAATCACCAGCCGGCCGTCAGGCAGTAGCCGTGAGGGGTTCTTTCTCTCCTTAGCCGCCCGTTTCTGGATATATTCCAGCAGCGGACCGGGGAGCAGTGGGGTGTCTTCGACAAAGGTGAAGACCAGTGTGTCCTTGCCTTTTTCCAGCTTACTGATCCGAAGAGAACAGAGTGATTTTTTCAAGGCGACAATGGCGAAGAGATTCTGGGTCTCCCAGGGCAGCCGGCCATACCTGTCGCCTAGCTCATCTTTGAGATCTTCAAAGATCGCTTCGTCGGCGGAGCTCAGAGAGGATATCCGCCGGTAGGCGATATAGCGCTGCGAGATGTCGGCGATATAGCTTTCCGGTATATAGGCGGAAATCTGCAAATTGATTTCCGGGTCGAGATCGTCATCGTCGGCGAGACCGGCATCGATGTCTCTTCTGGCCTTGAGGTCGGCGACCGTTTTCTGCAGCAGCTCAAGATAGAGATCGTAGCCGATGGCGGCTATATGGCCGCTTTGCGACACACCGAGGATATTGCCGCCACCGCGGATCTGCAGATCGCTCATGGCCAGCTTGAAGCCGCCGCCGAGCTCGTTGTAGTCCATGAGCGCCCGCAGCCGCTCTTTGGAGTCGCGCTTGAGGGCGTCAACGGAAGGGACCAGCAGATACGCATAGGACTGCAGCGAAGAACGGCCGACTCTGCCGCGCAGTTGATAGATCTCGGCCAGGCCGAGCATTTCGGCGCGATTGATGATGATGGTGTTGGCAGAGGGAATGTCGAGGCCGGATTCGATAATGGTTGTGGCGACCAGCACGTCGATTTCCTTATTGACGAACTGGACCATGATTGATTCGAGCTCCTTGCCCCCCATCTGGCCGTGGGCTACGGCGATGCGAGCCGCAGGCGCCAGTTTCTGGATTTTCGAGGCCATTTTCTGGATCGATTTAACCCGGTTATGGACAAAGAAAACCTGGCCGCGGCGCCGCATCTCCTTGGCTATGGCCTCTTTAATCACGAGATCGTCGAATCTGGCGATGAATGTCTTGATGGGTTGCCTGTGTTCAGGCGGACTGGAGATGACCGATAGATCGCGTATGCCCAGAAGCGACATCTGCAGCGTCCTCGGTATGGGAGTCGCCGTCAGGGTGAGGATGTCGACCTCGGACTTGATTTTTTTGATCTTTTCCTTGTGGGTGACGCCGAAACGGTGCTCTTCATCGACGATGAGTAGACCGAGGTTCTTATACCGCACGTCTTTTGAAAGAAGGCGGTGAGTGCCGATGATGATATCGATCTTGCCATCAGCCAGTTCTTTGACGATGCGACGCTGTTCGGCCGGCGTGCGGAAGCGGTTTATGCATTCGACGGTGACGGGGAACCCCTGCAACCGTTCGCGAAAGGTGTTCATATGCTGTTCGGAGAGCACCGTTGTCGGCACAAGGACCGCTGCCTGAAAGCCGTCTTCGACCACCTTGAAGGCGCCGCGGATGGCCACTTCCGTCTTGCCGTAGCCGACATCGCCGCAAATCAGACGGTCCATGGACTGGGCCGAGGTGAGATCGCCTATGACCTCGGTGATCGCCCTGTCCTGTCCTGGCGTTTCATCGTATACGAAGGATTCCTCGAGTTCATGGTAGAGTTCGCCCGGCGCCGTAAAACTCCTGCCGGTTTTCAATTCGCGGCTGGCATAGATATCCAGCAGCTCCTGGGCGACTTTCCACACCTCCTCTTTGATTTTCGATTTGGTAGTCTTCCAGGTCTGGGCACCGAGTTTGTCGATGCGTGGCGTTTTCTCGGAGAGTCCCTCGTACCTGCTGACCAGGTTCATGCGGTCGACGGGTAGATAGAGCTTGTCGCCGTCGCGGTACTCGAGGAGCATGAAATCGTTTTTGGTATCCTGGTAGTCGAGGGTTACCAGCCCCCGATAGACGCCAAGACCATGATCCCGATGAACGATTATATCGCCGCCGTTAAGCTCGGCAAACTGGAGCACCTCGCTCGGCTGCGGCCGCTTCTTCGGTTTGGTGCCCAGACGCATTTCGCCGAAAAGCTCGCTTTCGGAAAGCAGGTGAATCCTCATCTCCGGAAGGCTGAAACCCTGCTGCAGGGGATGGTCACAAACGTATACCCGCTGGTGGTCGCGAACTTCTTCGAGCTGCAGGGGGGCGCTGATTCTTTCCAGTTCGTGGCCGCGCTTGAGCAGCAGTTCCGCCAGATTTTTGGTGTGTCTGCTCGAACGGCAGCAAATAACCACGCTTTCCTGCGTGTTCTGCCAGTCGAGGAGTTGGTCGGCGAGAGGGGCGATGACCCCGCGCTTTTTGCGCTGCAACTGGATGTCTTGTTTGAGCAGGAGATGGTTGCTGGTCTTCTCTGTCAGCAAAAGAGCGGAATCTTCTGCAAAATCGGTAAGGGAAATTTTTGTGAAATTGCTGAGCTTTTCCTCGATATCGTCATATCCCAAAAAAAGAGACGACGGCGCAAGCACCGGTTGCTGGTCTTCTCTGGCCTGCCGGTAATTGGCGAGAATGCGTTCATGCACCAGTTCGGCACTCTGACGGCAGCCTACCGGGTCGATCATGATGATGTTGGCCTCTTCTCCCAGATAGTCGAAGAAGGTATCGGTTGCGTGTTTTTGATCATGGTAGAACAGGGGCAAAAAGAATTCGACGCCGGCAAAGCGGCCGATATTCTTCAATCGCTCCAAGAGAACCCCCCGCTGTTCCGGGTCCCAACCGTCCTTTTTCGCCTCTTTTTCGAAGATCGCCGCGGTTTGTGGTGAGCAGCGGTTGGTGGAGTCGGCAAAAACGATATCGTTGACCGGCAGGATCACCGCCTCGGGCACTTCTTCCTGGGAACGTTGGCTGTAGAGATCGAAAGAACGGAGCGATTCGATGGTGTCGCCGAAGAAGTCGAGACGCAACGGGCCGTTGTGAAAGGAGCCGTCTTCCTGGAGGAAAGCGGGAGGATATATGGCGATTATCCCGCCGCGAACCGAAAAATCGCCGACGCCTCGGACCAGGGCTACCTGTTCGTAGCCGGAACCGGTGAGCCTGGCGATAAGTTGCTGTTGATCGACATCTTCGCCGGCCATGATAAGCTCTGCTCTGTCGGCCAGGATTTTCCGCGGCAGCACCCTGCGCATCAGTGCCTCGATGGAGGCGACGACAATCACGGGCGTGCGGTTTTCCTGGAGAGCATAAAGGCTTGCCAGGCGGATGGCGGTGGTTCGCTGGTCGGGAGAGAGCGGAGTATAGGGCGGGATCTCATAGCCGGGATAGACCAGCACCTCGGTAGATGAAAACAGCCGTAGATCTTCTTCGGCCAGGGCAACGAGATGTTCATCGGCAACGATGCAGCAGCAGATGGCCTGTTTTGCCAGCTGAGCGGTGAACCAGGCATGGCTGCTTCCTCGAAGACCGGTGACGGTGAACCGCTTCTCTGTGGAGGAGCGTATGGTGGCGAGTGAGTCTGATACCATGAAAAAGAAAAAGGGTCCGGCCGTTGTGGCGGCCGGATTGTCAACTGTTAATGAGGGGTGGATCAGAAAACGCCGCCGATGGAAAAATCCCAGACCGAGGTGTCTTCATCTTCGAGAGGATCAAGGTTGTACCCCCATTCCAGGCGAAGAGGTCCTATCGGCGAGAACCAGCGGATGCCCACACCCACCGCTTTTTTAAAGTCATCGACATTCCAGTCTTCATCGTCGTTGAGGACGTTACCCATATCGAAGAAAACGACGCCGTTGATGCCCTGCTCCGTCAGCAACGGAAAGATATACTCGAAGTTGGTAAACCACATCTTATCGCCGCCGATCCGCTCGCCGGTGATGGGGTCGCGTGGGCTGACCTTGCCAAAATCGAAGCCTCGGATCGATCGGAGACCGCCGAGGAAGAAGCGTTCGTACACAGGCAGCCCGTTGTCTTCATTTTCGAAGGCCTGGCCGGCGGCACCGTGGAAATGGAACACCGTTTCCCAGAAAAGAGGGAAGTACCAGGTTGTGTGTCCTTCCAGTTTGGTATACTCTGAGTCGCCGCTCAATGGACCGCCGGCGTATTCAAGGCTGAGGCTATGTCGCGAGCCCTTGGTGGCGCCGAATCTGCGGTTTCTGGTGTCACGCTGTAAACTGAACCTCACTGCGCTGGTGATCTCGATATCCACGGAATTTCTGATGACGAAGGAGGCGTCTTCGGCCACATTGGAGAGCAGAGTGTCGGTAAAGCTGTAGCTGCCGTAGCCCCGCCATTTCTCCCACACAGGGTAGCCGAAGCTAAGGGTGCCGCCCTGGGATTCCTTGGTGTAATCGTCATATTCGCGTTCGATGTCGAAGATGTCGACACCCCAGGAAAGCTGGGAGTCATTGAGGCGGGGATTCTTGTACTGGAGATTGTATCTGGTACTCTCGCCGCCTATGTCTGCGGAGAAGGCCAGGGTGTCGCCTCTGCCGAGGAAGTTGTTTTCCGCCACCTCTCCCATGAGGATGAGTTTGTCGACTGAACTGTAGCCGGCACCGATGGTGAACCGGCCCGTGCTTTTCTCCTTGACCTCGACGGAGAGATCGACGGTGGAATTATCGAAGGATTTTTCCGGGGTAATACCTACTTCCTCAAAAAAATCAAGATATTGTAGGTTTTGAAGGCTGTCGCGCAGTGCCTTGGCATTGAAAATACCACCTTCCTTGACCTCAAGCTCCCTGCGGATGACGTTGTCACGCGTGCGGTCATTGCCGGTGACGGTGATTCTATTGATATAGACAAGCTCGCCCTTGTCGATGTTGATGGCGACATCGAGAATATCTTCGGCGGCGCCGGTGGAGATGCGCGGACGGATATTGGCGTTTGCATAGCCTTTTTCGGCAAAAAAGTCTGTGATTTTGAGAATGTCTTCACGCAGGATTTTCCTGCTGACAAACTCCTGGTCACGGATCTGCAGCATTTGCAGCAGTTCTTCTCTGGAGTCGAGCAGGTCTCCCTCCATGTTGACTTCGCCGACCTTGAAGCGAGTGCCTTCCTCGATGCTGAAGGTAATATAAAGCCATTCCTCCTCCTGGGTGACGACAGGATCGCTGATTTTTGTTTCCAGGTAGCCGTGATTGCCGTAGTAGTTGAGAATGCGGCCGGCATCCTGGTTGAGCTGGTCGTAGTCGAGCAGGCCGGAATCGGTTATCCAGGAAAACCAGCCCTTGGTGCTGGTTTCGATCTCGTCTTCGAGATCATCGTCGTCGAAGGCCGTATTCCCCTCAAAGCGGATGTCTTTGATGTAGATTTTTTCGCCTTCGTCGATGACGAACTCGACCTCGGCCGAATCCTCGGTGGGGAAGCTCACTTCAGGGATAACTGTGGTATTGTAGTAGCCTTTGGTTTTGTAGAGGAGCTGGATGGCTTCGGCTGTACGTTTGATCTGTGCCGGGTTGAGGATCGACTGCTCTCTGAGGGTAACCACTTCCTTGACAGTGCTTTCTTCGAGTTCGTCTATGCCACTGTAGTAGATGGATCGTATCACCGGTTTCTCGGTGATACGGAACGTGACGGCCTTGCCCTCCGGCTTCTGGACCACTTCTATCCTGATATCGTCGAAGTAGCCGAGCTTGAAGATTGATTTGAGATCTTCTCTCAACGCTTCGGGGTTGTAGGGGTCTCCAGGCTTGGTGTTGATTTTCTGCAGAATGGCGCCGGAATCGATTTTAATGTTGCCTTCCGGGGCGATGGTGGCGATGACGTCGGTACGGGAAGTGAATGCCCCTACCTTATTGATGAGATCCTGAAAGAGGGGTTCGAGAATTTCGACGGATTCTCCCTCCATGGAGAAAAATTTAGCATCGGCGGGTGAGAGCAGGTCCATGACCATGAAGTCGGCACTTATTACTCCTCCTATCTCCGTCATGCTGCCAAGGACAATATTGGCATACTCTTGAAAAAACTCCATGCCGGCCAGCTTTTGCGGGTTGGGCGGCCATTCTTCTGCGTAGTTGACAACATCGGTTGCCTTGTCCCGTGCCAGATAGCTGAAAGTGGTGCCGAAGAGTACCTGCTGCAGCATCCGGTCGGCCTTGGCCGTCAATTGCACATCGCCGGAGAGCGAAGTGATCTTCGGCGGTAGAAAGATGGTTTTCGGGCTCTTTGCCGCCTGCAGGGCAGAGGAAAAGACCAGCAGCAGAAAGAAGAAAAACACTGCTGGAAAAAAGACGGGGTGAGGTTTGGGAGTACCGGTGCGCAAAGATTTCCTGGAGTTATTCATTGAGTGAACCTTGTGTGCGGCTCAGAAAAACGGTGATCTCGCCGTCGCCTGAAAGAAGATTGCCGAGTTTCTTTTGTTAACTGACTGTTATAAATAAGAAAACATGTCTTGTGGCTGAGAGTAGGGCCCATTATGACATGTTTAACCCAAAATGAAAAGAAAGGAGATGGGAATTTTTATGCTCTCCTGCGGGTCCCGTCTGGTGATGGAATGTCGGATCGAAGGGATTCTGCGCAGATTACCCGGAGAGGGGCGAAGCCCTCGTCAAATTCATGTCGCGGCCACAGGTAATACCATGAAGGTAGCCTGGATAAAAGATGGATTGATTTTTCCAGAACGGGTATGGTACGGGAAAAATATAATGCGAGTAATTCTTGGAGAATCCCATGGTGCTTGCCGATATTGCCCAACGATGGGCCCGGGGTGCGGCGGAAGTGATGTTTCCACCCCAGTGCCACTGTTGCCGGAGGACCGGAACTGGTATCTCCGGCGGCCTGTGTAGACTATGTTTCCAGAAAGTGCCCTATATAGATGGTCCGCTGTGTTCTGTCTGCGGCAGGAATTTCGTCTCATCCCAGCCGACGACCCATCTCTGCGGAGAGTGTCTGCGACGGCCTCCACCCTATTCACGCGCCTCTGCCGTCACCTATTATGAGGAGCCCGTCCGTACCCTGCTGCACAGGCTGAAATACCGATACGATACGACCGCTGTCGGTCCATTGCTGAAAATCGCCCGGAGTTTCGATATTTCACCATTTGAATCATGTGATATAATTGTTCCCGTGCCGCTGTATCGGCACCGGTTGCAGGATCGGGGGATGAACCAGGCGCTGGTGCTCGCCCGTCTGCTCTTTGCGGATACCCGCAGCAGGATCATGCCAGGAATATTAGTCAAGAAACAGCAAACACCCTCACAGACCGCCTGCGATGCTGCGGGCAGGAGAAAGAATCTACGCGGAGCCTTTGCACTCATTGATCGTTTAAGTATAAGAGATAAAAAGATTTGTCTGGTAGATGATATCTACACGACCGGAACAACTGTGGCTGAATGCGCCCAGACGATGATGCAGGTAAACGCTGCGGAAATCGTTGTGCTGACCTTTGCCCGGGTGCGTGAGACACGCTAGGAAAAATGGCCCCAGACTCTCTGGGTGGCAAAAGAAATTCAAAAAAAATGAAAAATATACACTGACGTCAAAGTCCTTATTTCCAAAGAGATTAGAACCGAAAACGGTTAAAAATGACGAAATAGAGAGTTATATCTACCAATATCTCATAAATTTAAGTTAAATAATAAACTAAAATTGTGGAAAGTTTGTGGAAAACAACAGTAAGATTTTGAAAACATAGAGGTATTTATAACGGTTCAATTTTTCCCGTTTTTTAGTGGTTTCGCTACCCTTGCACCAGGGAAAATACATATCCTTGCCGAGTTGGCAAAGTGGTGCCTGCCGCCTGCGGTTTTCTGAAAAAATGGAGGAAACGGTCTTTGACGAAAGAATCAAAATGAAGTTTATCAACGTGCATGTATTGCTGGTCAGCCATTCAGGGGAGAGAGTGCATGGTATGGCTTCAGGCTCAGCGATTTTCCTAATTGAAAGCAACAATCAGGAAGTGGGGGGAATGCCCGCTCAAGGGACTGCAACTGTAGTATGTCCTGTGTGCGGGCAGAGGGGACAGTTTCCAATCATTTGACGGGGAATGCATATGGTCTGGCAAAAAGCGAAAAAGAGATTGCAGGAAGAGCTGAGTGAGAGCGTCTATAGTTTATGGATTGAGCCGCTTGAGTGCGCCTCGCTCCAGGAGAACGCCATCCACCTTGCCTGTCCGGATCGCTTTTTCAGCGCCTATATTTCCAGGAATTACCTGGAAATGATCCAGGCCAAGCTGGCGGAGGTCGATCCCCAGCGAAGGCAGGTGACCCTCTGTCTCGATCGTCAGGGCCCAAGTCGTCCGGTGGAAAAGAAATCAACCCAGCTGCGCCTGCCGCATGTTCCCAAGGGAACCTCCTCGGTCAGAGCCCTTCATCCCCGCTATACTTTTGATGAGTTCATGGTCGGAGAAAGCAATATACTCGCCCAGTCCGCCTGCCGCTCCCTCTCCATGGCCGACGATTCCATCGGCCCCTGTCTGTATATAAACAGTTCAACGGGACTGGGAAAGAGCCATCTGACCCATGCCGTCGCCCATCAGATACTGGCGGAATCGCCGATGACCAGACTGCATTATGTCACGGCCCAGCAATTCTCCTATGAGATGGTCAACTCTATCAAGGCCAATGCCATGGATGATTTCAAGGAGAAATATCACCAGCACTGCGATATTCTCCTGGTGGAGGACGTGCACTCGCTCACCGGCAAGAAGAAAACCCAGGAAGAACTCAATGAACTCCTTGATTCTCTGATAAAGTGCGGGAGGAGGGTGGTGTTCACCGCCAACAAACCTCCGCGGGATCTCGAAGGGATAGATCATGAGTTCCGTTCGCGCATGGCCGCCGGTCTGGTTACGGCTATTCAGCCGCCCGACATATCTACCCGCGCCCGCATTGTCGAAAAGAAGGCGTTCCAGCACAATCTGGAACTGGCGGAGGAGCACGTTGATTATCTCACCCAACACATAAAGGGAGATGTTCGCCAGATTGAGTCCGCCATCGTCGGCATCAGGGCCAAGGCACAGTTGCGGGAAGGGGTTGTCGACCTTGCCCTGGTCGAAGACATAGTCGCCTCCATTGTCGGTCTCAAAAATTGCCTGTCGCCGGCCATGATTCGCGAGTTCATCTGCAAACAGTATAACCTCAGCTGTGATGAGCTGCAGTCCCGATCACGCAAACGGACCTTGACCTTTCCCAGGCAGGTGGCCATGTACCTCTGCCGCAAGCATACCGACAATTCCCTTGCGGCAATAGGTAAGGAATTCAATAGAGACCACTCGACGGTGCTCCACTCCATAAAAGTGGTCACCGGTTTGTCCAACAGGAATATTTCCGTGGGCGAGCAGGTCAACCTGCTCAGCAGGAAACTGAAAAATCTTTAGTCCCGATAATTCATAAAAATTTACCTAAAAGCTTTCAATGTACTGTAAATGAGTGTTGAGTGTCGCAGGCTTTTTTCGTGAAGAACAGGTTGTCCCCAATCGGATACCAAACCGGCAAACCGTTTTTTCCCCTTCGGGTCCGAAATATCGAGGGCAGCGGGCCTGTTTCAGAGAACTTTCAAGAGCGATTCAGCGGAATCGTGCCTGGCAGAGTATATCGTTTCGCAAAAGCGGGTATTTTCTGTAGAATCGATTCCTGCGAATGGCCCGCCAGTTGATGGTGCCATGCCTGCACATGCGGATCTCTTCGATGTCGAGTCCGGCGCCGACAACGCATTTGGCCAGCGTATAGGGCGAAAACCAAAAACGGTGGTCGCTGTTGATCACCTCT
>CAKZOA010000097.1 GCA_937132035.1 uncultured Desulfobulbaceae bacterium
CTAGTGTTGGGTGAAGATCATGCCTTCACCGACGAGAGTGCACGAATCGAGATAGTACCTGGTCGAGAAGAACTGTGATGAGCAATATTGGTGCGCGCCTCAATCACAGAGGCAAGGAAAGACGGCTGGTCATATCGACTCTCCCGGGGGTGTAAATTGACATACCGATGATCATTGTTTTCACAATGTGCAGGAATACACTTACCTTTCACCGAAATTAATCTCACTATCTGATATCAAACTACACAAAAAAAATGATTTGACCATCTTTCATGCAATGCTGGGGTAGAGGTATTCTGGCAACAAAAAAAAACTCGACCATCATGACAATGAGGTCGAGTTTAGATGTTTTTGGCGGGATGTGTCAGCACACGCACCAGCCATTGCTGGCATCTGTACCGTTATTCCGGCTGAATGCTTACTCGTTTTTTGTTTTTGCCGAACATCTCAAACGTGACGACACCGTCTGATTTGGCAAAGAGCGTGTAGTCTCTGCCGCATCCAACATTGACGCCGGGATGAATCCTGGTTCCAAGCTGTCTGACGATGATACTCCCTGCCTTTACGCTTTCACCGCCGAACTTTTTTACACCCCGTCTCTGACCTTTGCTGTCTCTGCCGTTTCTTGAACTACCGCCAGCTTTCTTATGTGCCATGATTAACTCCTTCGATTACCGCTTCCGCTCGAACGTTCTTCAACCGTGTATCGGAGGCATTTATGCTGAGATTTCCTCTATAGCCAGTGCCGTATACAGTTGCCGATGCCCCTGCTTGAGGCGATAGCCTTTTCTCCTTTTCTTCTTGAAAACAATAACTTTTTTGGCTTTATCCTGCTCAACTATCTTCGCTTTTACAGTAGCATTTTCCAGCAGCGGCGTTCCAATAGTGGCAGTATCGTCGCCGACGACCATGAGAACGTCATCGAGTTCAACCATATCACCTACTTCGCCGTTGATTTTCTCAACTCGCAGCTGATCACCTTGAGCCACCTGATATTGTTTGCCTCCGGTACGGATTATAGCATACATTATATTTTCCTCATCTACGCAAGTTATAGTGTTCATATTCGACTGTTACCAAACCTCTCAACTGACACTGTTATCTCTAAAATGTCAATATCTATTTTACAAAGGATTGGCGTAACCATCCAGAGAAGTCAGGCTTTGCCGACAAAAATTGCACGCAGGGACTAAAAAAAAGGGGGATGGCACGCGTAATAGCGTTGCCCTTCCCCCAGGCGAAAGAATTATGCAGGAGACGCTTATGTCGTGTATCCCAACCTTTCAAATTCTTTTTGTTTTCTGATAGCACAGGCCTTATTGAAAGCATCTTTCTTACCGTGCTTGGATATGGACACAGAGGTTTTACCCTGCTTACCGCTTTCAGTAACCCAACTCACTTCATACCGGTTGAGTTTTTCATTGAGCCTTACTCCGACTACACCGGTGCCGGAATTGCTTACGGTCACCATGTGTTTATTTGTTCTGATTTTACCGAGCCGTCTTTCGGTCTTGTCTCTCCAGGATATAGCCGAGAGCAAACTCGAGTAACGACCTCCACATTTTTTATCTGAAAAAAACTTTGAATGCGTTTTTCCCAGAAAACGTACCCGAACATACCAGCCGTGAGTTCTTTTGGACTCCTGGTCTATTCTGGCAATATCTTTGTGTTTTTCTAAAAGAATATTCTGTTTCTTGTCTTCTTCCATCTTTTTTCCTTGTTGTTGTTGCAATACGAAACATTACTTTGTTACTGTACAGAAACTATGTATCTTGTGCCGCGTGGCGTATATCCAGAGAATAATTCACTCTCTTATCAGAATAGGAGGTATGCATATATTGCGTACCGTCGAACCTAGATAGTTGGTCAGGTGCATACTGTCAACAGTTTTTTCACCTGATGCTGTTCACGATGAGAGATTATCCCCTTAAGCTCTAACAACTTAAGGCCTCTCTTTGATTAATGCCAGTTTTTTATTTCTTTTTTTTTAATATTTATGACAATAGCTTTGGATATCTATATGTTACCAATTAACACTCTTGTCACAACCGTCCGTCGTCTCCGTTCGGAAACCGGTTGTCCCTGGGACCGGCGCCAAACCCCTGAATCGTTATGCAGGTATTTACGAGAGGAAGTCGCTGAGCTTATTGAGGCGATCGACAACACGGATAACGACAATATATGCGAAGAGATCGGTGACGTTTTCTACATTCTCATCATGCTCGCAGAAATTCATGCAGAACGGGGAGACTTTACTTTTGACCACTGTCTTGAGGAAGTAAACAGCAAGCTTATTCGCCGGCATCCTCACGTTTTCGAAGGAACAAAAATTGAAAGTGAAGCGGAACTTCGTCGGCAATGGCAAAAAATCAAAGAAGAAGAGAAAAAAAGAAACCATTGACAGGATCTACTACTCAACGTATAATGATAGGTTTTAACTGCAGACATGTATGTTAACACACAACAGTGTGTTTCTGCAGACAATTAGCGACAGTTACTATGATGACTGTCACCTCTTCGCTCTCTTCCTGAAGAACATGCAGGCGAGGGCCACGTAACAGGGGTTTCTTTGAAGCCCTGCAGCCATGAGTCCACGAGGAGGAACCATGCGTAGATACGAAACGATCTATATACTTCGCCCTTCACTGAACGAAGAACAGATCACCACCGTAGTTGAAAAAGCACAAGAGACAATCACCGGCAATAACGGACAAATCATAGAGCTTGATCGATGGGGCATGAAAAAACTCGCCTATCAGATCAAGAAGGAATCCCAGGGATTCTATATATTCTGTGACTATTCCGCCACTCCTGAAGCTGTGACCGAAATGGAGCGAAGATTCCGCATCGACGACGCTGTTCTCCGTTACCTTACAGTCAAAACCGCTGACGTTATCACCGAAGAAGAGATTATCGAAGCCACTGCCCGCATCGCCGACAAGCAGGTGGTCGAAGAGGAAACTGAAGAGTCCGGCGCTGAAGATGAAGAATCAGCCAAACCGGCATCCACAACCTCTGAAAAACCCCAAGAAGACCAGAAAACTGAAGAAGCATAACGTTTGCTGCAACGCAAGCAACAGGAGATAATCATGGCACCACGACCACAAAAAAGGCTGTTTTCCAGAAAAAAAGTATGCCGTTTCTGTGCCGACAAGGAACTGAACATAGACTACAAAGACGTGAAGACACTGAGGAATTTCGTGTCCGAAAGAGGCAAGATCATTCCCCGGCGCATTGTCGGTACCTGCGCTTCTCATCAGAGACAACTCTGCGGGGCGATCAAGCGGGCACGGCATATAGCGCTGTTGCCCTACTCCGGAAATATCCAGGGATAGAGGAAGGGCGACAGAGTTGTGACCAGACAGGTCGAAATCGAACCTGAAGGAAAAGTGCAGAGCCGACACATCCTGTTGTTCATCGCATCTTTGCTGCTGCCCAGCGCAATGTGGATGGTGCTTGGCTGGATGGGATGTCTCCTCCCCCTGCTCATTTTCGTCTGTGTTTCAAAGTACGGTTGGAGACATACCACGACCCAGTTAACGGTCGCGCTCCCGGCGGCGGCTCTCATTGGGTTTTTTCTCCATATATTTGAGCTGGTGCTGTTCATGGCCGCACTTTTACCCGCCGGATATGCCGTAGCCCACGCCACAATCCGCAAGCAGGAACCGTGGCTGGCCGGCCTCAAGGAGTGGGTGACACTGGCGCTTACGCTGTATCTGTTTTTCAGTATTCTCCTCATCGATAATGATGTAACAGTGTTCGGCGCTATCGTTGAATCGTTGAACCACGGAATCGATGAGTCACTCAAACACTACAGCGCCAGCGGCATGTCAGCTGATAATATGGCGATGCTTGCGCAAACGCTTAACCAGGTAAAGCACCTCGCCCCTTTGATCCTGCCGGGAATCTTGGGCTCGATTCTGCTGGGGATTGTCTGGCTCACCCTGGTACCGGCGAACGCACTGCTCCCTGCGCTCGGTGCGAACAGCCCCTGGAACAGCTATCGATATTGGCAACTGCCTGAGAAACTTGTCTGGGCTCTTATTGCCGCCGGAGTTACAGCCGCCATTCCCGAACAGCCTTTGCAGATCTGGGGCATTAACGGTCTCATGATCATAACTGCCCTCTACGGTTTTCAGGGTCTGGCCATTGCCGTCTTTCTACTACACAAGTGGAAAGTGCCTCGTTTTCTGCGTACACTTATCTATGTAGTGATACTCTTGCAAAGTTTTGGTACAATTTTACTCGTTATCGCCGGTGTAGCCGATGTCTGGTGTGACATCAGACGACTGAAAAAGCCGGCAGTGGATGATACAGCAGACTTTGAATAAACACTTCAGATTGCAACCCATTCTGGGGAGATAATTCAGGTTCAAATAATCAGTTAGCATGAGGGAGTCAAAAAAATGGAACTCATATTGAAAGAAACAATGAATTCGCTCGGCCAGGAAGGCGACATCGTTACGGTAAAGCCCGGATACGGTCGCAACTACCTCCTGCCGAAAGGCAAGGCCGTCGTTGCCGATGCCAAGAACAGGGCCATCCTGGAAAGAAACAAGGCCACCATCGAATCCCGCCTCGCCAAGGAGCGAAAAGAGGCCGAAGGTCTGGCCAAAAAACTTTCGGGCATTTCCATCAAAATTCCCCAGCTTGTCGGCGAGGACGAACGACTTTTCGGCTCGGTTACCGCCTCCGACATCCTGGAAAAACTTCAGGAACTCAATATCGACATCGACAAGCGTCAGATCGTTCTTCCCAATCCTATCAAAACCCTCGGGGAGACCACAGTACCGGTCAAGGTCGGCTTTGAGATGACCACTGATATCCAGGTGAAAGTCGTCCCCCAGAAATCAGGCGAATAGGTATCTGAGGCCCCTGCCCCCTGGGCGCACTCCACCTTTTCCTGTTCTCCCTGCGGGAGCTTTGCAAAGGTTGGCACACACCATATGAGCTACGGCCTCTATGGTGTGTTTCTGTTTATGAAAGATTGACGTGGAAAAATTCACAATGAACAAATTGTCTGCTGCCTTACCGGCATCACGAGTTCCGCCTCAAAACCTTGAAGCAGAACAGTCCGTACTCGGCTCCATCCTTCTCAAAGCTAATGTCTTTGGAAACGTTCTTGAAATCATTCAGCCAGAAGATTTTTACTCTCCCGCTCACAGAATTATCTATGACGGCATGATAACGCTGTTTGAAAAAAACGATCCCCACGACATCATTACCCTGACCAATCATCTCAAGGACCACAACCGGCTCGATGAAGTTGGCGGAGCCGCCTATCTGGCAAGTCTCACATCCATTGTACCTGTCACTGCCAATATTGCCTCCTATGCCAGAATCATCAAACAAAAGTCCGTTTTGCGCCGGCTCATCGAGGTCAACACCGAGATAGCCGGCAGGTGCTACGAAGAGCAGGGCGAGATTGACCTGCTCGTCGATGAGGCCGAACAGGCCATATTCGACATCGCCGGGAAAAAGAGCGGACAAAGCTTTACACCCTTAAAAGATATAATTCCGGCTGCATTTGCAAAGGTCGAGCAGCTGTTCAAGCGTAAAGAGCTCATCACCGGTGTCCCCACGGGCTACTACGAGATAGACAAGATGACCGCCGGGCTGCAGCCCTCAGACCTCATTATTCTCGCCGGACGCCCCTCCATGGGGAAGACCGCCTTTGCCATGAACCTTGCCCAGCATGCAGCCCTCGTCGAAAAGACCGGGGTGGCCATCTTCAGCCTTGAGATGTCCAAGGAACAGCTGACCATGAGACTTCTCAGTTCGGTGGGAAGAATCGATTCACACCGCATCCGGACCGGTAAGCTCCACGACGATGACTGGCCCAAACTGACACGTGCCGTGGGAATGCTCTCTGAAGCCCCCCTATATATCGACGACACCCCCGCCATTTCTGTTTTAGAGATGCGTTCCAAGGTCCGCCGCCTTGCTGCCCAACATCCCATCGGCATGATATTGGTCGACTATCTCCAACTCATGCGCGGCAGAACCAACATTGAGAACAGAACTCAGGAGATAAGTGAAATTTCGCGATCACTTAAGGCTCTGGCCAAAGAGCATAATGTTCCGGTATTAGCCCTCTCCCAGCTGAACAGAGGACTGGAAAGCAGAACCGACAAACGGCCAATGATGTCGGATCTCCGTGAATCCGGCGCCATTGAACAGGATGCCGACATTATCTGCTTCATTTACCGTGATGAGGTCTACAACAAGGCCGAAGACAACCCCGACAGAGGGACGGCGGAAATAATCATCGGCAAACAACGAAATGGACCCACAGGCGTGGTTAAGTTGACTTTTCTTAAGGAATTCACTATGTTTGAGAACATGAGCAACATAGACGATTCCAGCATCCATTAAACCTGCCGCCCTCTGCCAGAGCGGACGTTCTTTTTCTAAATATTTCACCAAGCACAAGAGAGAACCCGAAAATGGTTGACAACACTGCTAGCATCAAATGGTACGATTTCAAAGCTATTGAGGCCAAATGGCAAGAAAAATGGGAATTAGAAAAAACCTATTCCGTACGGGAAGAGAGCAACAGCCCAAAATACTATGTACTCGAGATGTTTCCCTATCCCTCCGGCCGTATCCACATGGGTCATGTGAGAAACTACTCCATAGGCGATGTTGTCGCACGCTACAAGCGCATGCGCGGCTTCAATGTTCTCCACCCCATGGGCTGGGATGCTTTCGGCCTGCCTGCTGAGAACGCCGCCATCAAAAACGATACGCATCCAGCGGAGTGGACCTATGAGAATATCGACTACATGAAAAAGCAGCTCAAACAGCTGGGTCTCTCCTATGACTGGGATCGTGAAATTGCCACGTGCAATGAAAAATATTATCACTGGGAACAGATCCTTTTTCTGAAAATGTATGAAAAAGGACTGGTATATCAAAAAGTAACCATAGTGAATTGGTGTGATTCCTGTCAGACCGTTCTCGCCAACGAGCAGGTCATCGATGGTGCCTGCTGGCGGTGCGACCAGCCTGTGCTGCCTCGGGAAATGAACGGATGGTTCTTTAAGATTACCGACTACGCCGAAGAACTCCTCGCCGACCTTGATCACTTGGAAGGCTGGCCAGAAAAGGTGGTTACCATGCAGCGCAACTGGATCGGCAAATCCACCGGTCTCGACTGCACATTCAAGGTCGAAGGGTCGGACGCCTCCATTGATATCTTCACTACCAGGCCGGATACGATCTATGGCGTCACCTTTCTTTCTCTGGCTGCCGAGCACCCGCTCCTGCCCGAACTGCTTGAAGGAAGCGACAGGCGAAATGAAATTGAAGAATTCACCAGGCGGATCGTCATCGAGAAACAGCGGGGTCGACACGAAGATGAGATAGTCAAAGAAGGTATATTCACAGGTCGCTACTGCATCAACCCCTTCAACGGTGAAAAGGTACCCATTTATATTGCCAACTTCGTCCTCATGGAATACGGAACGGGCGCCGTCATGGCCGTACCCGCTCATGACCAGAGGGATTTTGAATTTGCCCGTAAATACGGTCTCGAAATCCGTCCGGTTGTCATTCCCGAGGGCGCCGACCTCCATGCTGAATCCATGGAGGAAGCATCTTCTGCCCCCGGTATTCTTGTCAATTCCGCTCAGTTCAATGTACTCTCCAGCGAAGAAGCCCAGCAGGCAATTATTGCCCATGCCGAAAAAATGGGTTTCGGTAACGCCAAAACCACCTACAGACTGCGCGACTGGGGTATCTCCAGGCAGAGATACTGGGGCGCGCCTATACCGGTGCTCTACTGCGACAACTGCGGTGTCCAGACTGTTCCGATAAAGGATCTGCCGGTGACGCTGCCAAAGGATAAGGCTTCAAAAAGCAGCGACTGTTGTTGAATCTTCCGGGTACTTTGCCCGCTATACCTGTCCCGATACCCAGGAGCCGCTGGACCGCGACAAAGCCGCTTACTGGCTGCCCGTAGATCAATATATCGGCGGAGTCGAGCATGCCATTCTCCACCTCCTCTACTCTCGTTTTTTTACCAAGGTACTCAGAGACCTTGGCTATGACGATATTGCCGAACCCTTCACCAACCTGCTGAACCAGGGAATGGTTATCAAAGATGGCGCCAAGATGTCAAAGTCCAAGGGCAACGTCGTCGACCCTCATGACCTTATCGCCCAGTATGGCGCCGATACCGTCAGACTCTTCAGTCTCTTTGCCGCCCCGCCGGAAAAAGATCTCGAATGGTCGGCTCAGGGTGTCGAGGGAGCCTCTCGCTTCCTCAACCGGGTATACCGCTTTATAGAAGGTCAGGGGGCATCGCTGCAGAGCCCTCCAGGCCTCAGCGATCTGAACGGTACAAGCCGCGAACTGAGACGTAAAACCCACCAGACCATCCGCAAAGTCACCCAGGATATAGAAGCGAGCTTTCATTTCAACACCGCTATAAGCGCCGTCATGGAACTGTTCAACCATATGTCCTCTCAGGCTTTAGAAGAAGCGGCCGATCAGATCGATGACGGTGTACTCAGCGAAGCAGTAGACACGGTCTTGCTGTTGCTCTCGCCGATGGTACCGCATTTCACCGCCGAGATGTGGCAGAGGTGCGGCCACAGTAGCGATATCGAAAGCAGGCCTTGGCCGCAGTATGATACTAATGCTGCCAGAGATGAGCTTCTTACCATCGTCGTGCAGGTCAACGGCAAAGTACGGTCCAGACTTGAGGTGGCAGCAGATGTCGATGACGAGACCCTCAAAGAGAGGGCTTTAGATGACGAAAAGGTACAGCGATTCCTCGAGGGCAACCCCGTGAAAAAGGTTATCGTTGTTAAGAAGAAACTTGTCAATATCGTCATTTAGATTTACATATTGACGGGGTGAGCCGAAACTGTTTATCGTCTAAACGATTCAACAACTTCATAAACAGCAGCAGACGAACGGGGTCAACAATTGAAATACTTACACAGCATTCTAGCCATTTTTGTCGTATCCACACTTTTCCTGCTGGTATCTTGCGGGTATAAGAATCCATATGTGTATACCGGACCGGCCAAAGCGATGTATATCACCTCCTGGAAAAATCGCACCAGCGAACTGCAACTCGAGTCCGATATTTACCAGTCGCTGCTCCAATGGTACCAGAGGAGTGATTCGCTCACTATCGTCAACGACAAGTCTGCCGCTGATCTGATACTGGCAGGTGAAATTATCTCCATCGACCTGCCCAGCCTCGCCTACGGCGCCAACAACATAACCCAACAGGTCAAGCTCACCCTTCACGTCCGCTACATCCTCAAGGATCTCGACAGCGGCGAAATTCTTTTCCAGGTTCCCGATCAACTGCGCACCGAGGAGTATATCATCGCCGCAGATTCCTCGACAACCGCCGATAACGAAGAGAAAGCTCTCAATATCATCATTGATGAGCTTTCACAGGATATCTACCTGAAAACCTTATCTACCTTGTCGAAGCTGTAAGTGTTCTTTTCGCTGCCGGTTCAGTGCCGATTGAGCACGAACCGGCTTTTTTCTTGCGTTTTTAAGTAGATGTCCGTCATAGCCCACCTTCACCTTTCCTCGCCCTTCATCCTCGCACCACTTGCCGGATACAGCGATCTGCCCTTTCGCCTGCTGTGTCGCCACTTTGGCGCCGGGCTCTGCTTTTCAGAGATGATAAGCTGTCATGGTCTGGTCTACGAACAGAGAAAAACCCTGGCCATGCTTGCCTCGGTTCCGGCAGAGCGCCCCGTTGCCTACCAGCTCTTCGGGGCCGACCCCGCTGTCATGGCCAAAGCGGCGGACATGCTCAACCGCTTCTCCCCTGACCTTGTCGACATCAACATGGGCTGTCCGGTAAAAAAGGTCACCAAAAAAGGCGCAGGCGCGGCTTTGATGGCAGCACCCGATCTGGCAGCTGAAATTATCAGGGAAGTCGTGCGGTGTAGCGAGGTTCCGGTGACTGTTAAATTTCGCCGAGGCGTCAATCACCGCTCACTCACGTATCTCGATTTTGCCAAAATGGCCGAGGATTGCGGGGCTAAGGCGCTCACACTTCACGGACGTACATGGAGCCAGGGATTTACCGGTAAAGCCGATTGGCAATGTATAGCTGAAGTGAAAAAAGCCGTTTCCGTGCCTGTCATCGGCAACGGCGATGTCCAGAGCCATCAGCAAGCTGTTATGCGACGTGAATCCTCGGGCTGCGACGGTATCATGATAGGCCGGGGCGCCCTTGGCAATCCGTGGATTTTCGGTAGCGCAGGGCGTCCGCAGTTCAATGCGGAAATAGCTGCGGGTGCTCTCCTGCACCTGCAATTAATGGAGCAATATATAGCAGTTGATAGGTTTCTGGCGGCTATAAAAAATCATATGGGACGATATTTTACCGGCCTTGCGGGCAGTACGGTGATACGGCGACGAATATACCAATGCGCCGGCTTTCCAGAGCTTCGCGCCTGCTTAGAAAGCTTAGCAAGCACGGCTGAATCGTGATTGAAAAGAAGGTTCCAGAGAGTTTCAAGAGGACTGCATTGTATGATTGATGTAGCGCCGTTGCCAAATATCGTCTTCCAGAAAACAGTAGATAGAAGAAAAATACCAACCGATTCTTATCCCGTCACTGCGGTCCGCCGGAGGTGGATTCTGCCGGCAGACCGTCTGTTTTCTCATCTCTGATAAGACAGAGAATTACACGAGCTAACTACAGTAGCCCTGCAGCCATCTTTGCCGACTGCAGCGTATTTTTCATGAGCATGGTAATGGTCATGGGGCCTACACCTCCGGGAACCGGAGTTATAAACGAGGCCTTTTCCTTGACGGAATCAAAATCAACATCGCCCGCAAGAATAGCCTTGCCCGATGCCGCTTTACCGATACGATTAACTCCGACGTCCATAACCGCCACGCCATCTTTAACCATATCAGCGGTGACAAGTTTGGGTACTCCTGCCGCAGCGATAATGATATCGGCCCGGCGGCAATGAGCTGCCATGTCACGGGTACGGGTATGACAGAGGGTTATGGTTGCATTGCCTGCTTCCCTCTTCTGCAGCATAAGGTTGGCCATGGGCTTGCCGACGATGTTGCTCCTGCCAAGGATGACCACCTCGGCTCCGCTGGTCTCAACGCCGCTTCTGGCCAGGAGTTCGAGAACACCATGTGGTGTACAGGGCAGAAAACATTTTTCTCCAAGAACCATTCTGCCGATATTGACCGGGTGAAAACCGTCGACATCCTTGTCAGGATTAATCTCGTTGAGGATCTTGCTTTCATCGATATGCTTGGGCAGGGGCAATTGCACGAGAATGCCATGAATATTGTCGTCTTCATTGTATTTCTTGACAAGCTCGAGAAGTTCTTCTTCCGGCGTGTCGGCATCAAGGGTGATCTGCTCAGAGTTAATGCCTATTGCATGTGCCGTTTTGTTCTTGGCGGCAACATACGATTGGGAGGCCGGGTCCTCGCCCACCAATATGGTTACCAGACCGGGAATTACACCGTGTTTTTCTTTGAGTTCTGCGATTTGGACCTTGAGCTCTTCCCTGATTTCCTTGGCAACTTCGGTACCACTCACTATCTTGGCTGTCATGTGTTCACCTCGTGGTTAAACTTGTCTTAACGTTCTCCCTCTCGCCTCTACTCTTACCGCTTTGTAACGTGACACGCAAAAGATTGTTGAACTCCTGCTGCAACCTGTGTACGGAGGAACGAGCCCCGCCCAAGAAAAGAAACGGCGGATTTCTTCCGATAAGATCCTGCCGTCTCTACACCATGTATGAAACCATGTTTCCCTTCCCATGACTTCATTACCACGACATACTGTAAAATGCCAAAACTATTGGCATCTTTATGCCCAAATATTCTGATGCCCACCATAATGACAGGTTATGACAGACTCGACGGAGCCACTGTGATGTTCTGTCATGATAATTCGCCCACCAACTACATGGCCACCAGAGGCAGATAGTCAGGTTCCCAGCGCATTCGGCGAATCAGTTTCTTCATGCGCTGCTCATCATCTTCATGCTGAAAGTCAGAAAACACGCACGGTCTGCTGATACCCCTGTTGACAGCGCTCATGGCCACAGCCTGTGCCACCTTCAGAGAAATTTGCTTGAGAGAGGCAAGCCTGGGAACAAGACAGCCTTCATCCATCTCCTCGCCGGAAACACAATCGGAAACCGCCCTCGCCGCAGCCGTGAAAAACTGGGGAAGCACTTCACGGGCCCCGGATGCCAAGATGCCCGCACCTATCCCAGGAAAAATAAGCACGTTGCTCGCCTGGCGGGCCGTATATATCTTACCTTCCAGATGAAAAGGGCCAAAAGCACTGCCTGTGGCAACGACAGCCTTGCCTCTGGTCCATTGATAAATCTCAGCGGGATGTGCCTCGATAACCGCTTCAGGATTTGACAGGGGCAAAATAACAGGGCGGTCGGTATTGTTGCCCACCGCCTCAATTACCTCCTGGGTAAAACAGCCAACGCATCCCCCCTGCCCCGAAGTACCGATCAGTACAGTAGCGCCGCAATGTTCGATGACATCTTCCAAGCAGAGCATATCCTCTTTCACCCAGGGGTGGTTTTCAGGATTCGTGGCGTATTTTCGCTTGTAGAGTTCGCACTCCCGCCCATTCCAGAGTATGCCCTTGGAATCGAGAGCGAAGATTCTTTTTTGGGCCTCGTCGGCTGAAAGCCCCTCCTCAATCAGAGCCAGTTCTATCTGTTCTGCAACGCCAATGCCACAGGTTCCGGCGCCGTGTATGAGAAAAATCTGTTCACTGAGCTTCTGGCGCTTGATTTTCATGGCCGTGAAAATGGAGGCGAGAACGATAGCCCCGGTTCCCTGAATATCTTCGTTAAAAGAAATGAGTTCATCAACAAAGGCATCCCGGGTGGAAAAAGCGTTTTGTTTGGAAAAATCCTCCCATTGGCATATGGCATGCGGAAAGACATTCCTGAAGGCCCTGGCGAACCTGCCGATAAACTGCAGGTATTCTTCACCCTGGAGTCGTTCATGTCGCCAGCCCAAATACTCTTTGTCGGCCAGCAGCGATTCATTGTTGGTGCCAACATCAAGGGAAATCGGTAAACAGTGCCACGGGGCTATCCCCGCTCCCTGGGTGTAGAGCATCAGTTTGCCAAGACATATGGCAATGCCGCCTACACCCTGGTCGCCAACGCCAAGTACACCCTGGTTGTCGGTGACGACGGCAATGCGGATATCTCTGTGGGCGTATCTCCGCAATATATCCTCTGCATTGTTGATATTTCCTGGATAGAGATAAAGGCCATTGGCTTTACGAAATATCGACGAATATTGCTGCACCGCCAGCTCGACCGTTGGCGTGTAGATAATCGGGATAAATTTTTCGATATCGCTTTGGATGACTGCATGCGCCAGGGTGACATTGCGGTCGAAAAGTTCGCGGATAAAGCGGAACTTCTCGACAGCGTCCTTGCGGGCCGCCACCTTACTTTGCGTGGCTTCCACCTGATCCTCGAGATCTCTTACCGAGGGGGGCAAAACGGCCTCGATTCCCAACTGCTTCCGCTCTTTGACAGTAAAGGCCGTTCCTTTGTTGACAAAACTGTTGGCATGGACTGAGGGACCGCTTTCATATACGAGGATTTCTCTGGTATTGCCGTATTCATCGTATTTAAACCTGTATTGATTTGCAGCCATAACTAGTCCTCAATCTTATTCATTGACTTTTTTTGCAATCTCCCCATAATAGCCGGCATGAAGACCTGGCAAGAGATACTCAGTGAGAGTGTAACAACTTTCGCCGATCTGCAAAAGCATTTAAATTGCAATACTACCGCATTAGAAGATGTTATAGCAACGTTTCCAATGCGCATAAACCCATATTTTTTGGAACTCATCAAGCAGCACGGAACGCCACTATGGCGACAAGCTGTGCCGGATATAAAAGAAATTCAAGACACTGTCTGTCTCCGTGACCCGCTGGCCGAAGACAAACACAGCCCGGTGGACAACCTCGTCCACCGATATCCGGACCGAGCCCTCATTCTTGTTTCCAACAGCTGCGCCATGTACTGCAGGTTCTGTACACGCAGAAGAATGGTGGGCAGAGAAAACAGCAGTATCAACGCACAGTCGCTGCAGAAGGTCTACGAGTATCTTCGTGCCACCCCGGCAATCCGTGAGGTTTTACTCTCCGGCGGTGACCCCCTGCTGCTCGAAGATCACACACTCAACGAGATTCTGTCGGAACTACGGCAAATATCATCCCTCGAGGTTATCCGCATAGGTACCAGAGTTCCAAGTACGCTGCCGATGCGAATAACGCCAGAACTTGTGGCAATACTCAAAAAATACCATCCCCTCTTTGTTAACACCCACTTCAACCATCCCCTGGAACTCACCGAGGAAGCAGCCTCCGCCTGCCGTCTCCTGGCTGACGGCGGCATTCCCTTAGGCAATCATACGGTGCTTCTCAAAGGGGTAAACGATGATGCCCTGACAATACGCACGTTGATGCTTGGTCTTTTGAGATTTCGAGTAAAGCCCTATTACCTTTTCCAGGCCGACCTTACCTGCGGTACAAATCACTTTCGAACGTCCACCAAGACCGGCATAGAGATTATGAAATCCCTCATCGGCCATATTTCCGGTATGGCAGTCCCTGTGCTGGCTCTTGACGCCCCCGGCGGAAAAGGGAAAATACCCTTGAGCCCAGATTACATCATCAATCGGGGAGAAAAACTTACATTTTTCAACTACAAAGGCGAGATTTGCTCCTATCCCGAACCCGTCGAGACATTCTGATACTGCTCTTGCCTGTGTGTAAGAGCATGTCACAGTTGCCCAACCTGCCTTTATCATCAGCCAATCAAAAGCTGTGATTGGGAATTTTTTTGCGACTATATCTTGATTGGTCCCTGAAATTGACATACTCTAAAGAAACCTTCAACCCAGGAGTCACTACGTCGAGGAATCCCCATGAACGTCGACCATATTCTGCAAAAAGTCAAGTCGTCTGAAGAGTTACCGACACTGCCAACAGTGGCTTCAAAGCTCATATCGCTGACCTCCAAAGAAGACACCACCCTCTCGGACATCGCCGAACTGATCTCCAAGGACATCTCGCTCTCGGCGAAGATTCTCAAGGTTTCCAATTCTGCTTTTTACAGTTTTCCGCAACAGATCGGCTCCATCCATCAGGCAGTTTCCATTCTTGGCACCAATGCCGTCAGGAGCCTGGTTCTGTCCTTTTCTTTTCTTTCTATACGATCCGGAAAGAAGGCCAGTCAGTTTAATTTCGAACTCTTCTGGCAGCGTTCTCTTGCTCTGGCAGTCGCCTCAAAACTCATCTTGGAAAAGGTCAAAGGGGCCAATACTGAGGAAATCTTCATTTCCGGTCTGCTGCAAAACCTCGGGGAGCTGATATTCGCCAGAACATTTCCTGATGAGTATGACAAGGTTCTGGAAGACGTGCAGGAGAACCAGCACGACACTATTCTGGCGGAGGAAAATATTATAGGCGCCAACCATTGCTTTATAGGTTTCGAGATTGCCAGACACTGGGGCTTTCCCGAGGCCCTGCTTCTTCCCATTCTTTATCACCATGCGCCGGAGGAATACACAGGCCAGGACGCCAAGATTAAACACACTATAAGTGCAGTCTACCTTGGTGATATTTTGATAAATATCCTCTACTCCGAAAAGCCTGAGGACTATCACAAGCAGTTTGGTAGAGAAGCACGGAAACAGCTCAAGCTTAACCCCGGTGATATCGAGTCAATCCTTGGAGAAATCCACAGGCACGTGGAACTGGCCGGTGAATATTTCGGCTTGAAAATAAAAAATACCAGATCGATCCAGGACATTCTCCAGGAGGCCAATATACGACTCAGCCTCATGAATCTGGATTACGACCAGATGAATAAACAGTTGATTCAGGCCAAAATTGAGCTTGAAAAACTCACGGAAGAACTCGAAGAGAAGAACAGGATACTCGACAATCTCGCCAATGTTGACGGTCTGACGGAAGTATACAATCACAGGTATTTTCAAAATTCACTGGAACAGGAAATAGACAGGGCGGAGCGCAACGACAACACCCTCTCTCTGCTGCTTATCGATATCGACCACTTCAAGATGTTCAACGACAATTACGGCCATCAGGCAGGCGATTTCGTCCTCAAGAAGTTCTGTGAAAGGCTGAAGAAGAACCTGCGCAAATATGATATCCTCTCCCGCTACGGAGGGGAAGAATTTGTCGTTATCCTTCCGGAAACGGACCTCGATGAGGCCTCCACAGTCGCTGAAAAGCTACGACTGGCGATTGCCGAAAACAGTTTTGACGACGGCCGGGAGCAGTACAGAGTCACCGCCAGTTTTGGCATATCCTCAGGCAGACCGGCGACGGAAGACGGCTTTAGCAAGAATGAGTTCATAAGTAAGGCGGATCATGCCCTTTATACTGCCAAAGAAAACGGCAGGAACCAGGCGGCCATCTATCAACCGAAGAAAAAATGGTTTTCCTTCTAAAAACGCTATTCTTTTCCCTCTGGACTCAACGAAGTAGATTATCGCTGAACGATACCACAGCCCATTTCTTCGTGATCGCTGCAGACCGGTAGCCAAAGTAGATGATGACTCCATTACGCTATGAATATGATTTTTCCTTCGTCACTGGAAAGAAAAAGACTTTCGTCACCTACATCGATCAGGATACCCTCGAAATTATTCCTCATTCGCATGAGCTCCAGCCAGCACAGTGGACGCAGCTCAGCTACCGCCAGTGTCCCTGCTGCCCTCTGGTTCCTGCAGACCACAGTCATTGCCCCATCGCCGTCAATCTCTTTGAGCTGGTCTCCGCCTTCAGGGCTATAGCCTCCTACGAATCCTGCCGGGTTTCCTGCCGTACCGCCGAAAGGACCGTTTCCAAAGAGACTAACGTCCAGGATGGTCTCAGCTCGATCATGGGACTGATAATGGCGACCAGCGGCTGTCCGGTCATGGAGATTCTCAAACCGATGGCTCGTTTTCATCGACGAAGCCATGTTCCGGTCGGTATCGGTATATCTATTGCGTCAATATTTTATCCATCTCGAAAGTGGCAGCAGCGATTTTCATCTTGCCAAGGTCAGGGCCTACTATAGCGAGATAGAAAAAGTCAATGGCGGCATCCTCGAGCGAATCCGCGGAGCCTCAGAACTCGACGCCGACAGAAACGCCATCGTCATTCTCAACTGCCTGGCGCAGTTTCTCTACCTCGAGCTTGACGACAATCTCCAATCCCTGCGACATCTCTTTGACACGTCTGCGTCTTCATAACAAAATCAGATTACGTATGAAACTCAACTTTCTGCTCATGCGCCGAAGGTGTTCATCTCACCGGCCACCATGAAAAGATTTCTTCCGATCCGCTGCTCGTTGAAGTTAAGTGGCACACAAATACAAAACCTTACGAATTTGGTAGTGAGAAAGTAAACAATACTACATCATATTGTCTGGATCCAGATCGAGAGCGATATGAACCTTGCCGACCGCCACGCTGCTGCGTCTGTCGCTGATGTATGCCCCAAGAACCTGGAATGTGGCGGAATGCGGCGATTTTAAGAGAATCTGCCATCGATATTTATCCTTGATCTTCTCCAGCGGCGATGGGGCAGGCCCTAAAACTTCAAGCACGATCTGTTTTTCTGCAACATACGACCTGGCCCCTGCAGCAAGGTTTTCTGCCGTTTTCCGCACCTCGTATTCGATTTTTCCAGATACTCTGTAGCAGGCGAGCCGGACAAAAGGAGGAAACGCCGGCCGCTGGCGAATAGCGAGTTCTTTCTGGTAGAACTGTTCATATTCATGACTGCGGGCAAGATCGATGGCATAATGATGGGGGCGCATTGTCTGGATGATCACCCGACCCTCGCTCGCCCCTCTGCCAGCACGACCGGTCACCTGGGACAGTAACTGAAAGGTTCTTTCAGCAGCCCGGAAATCAGGCATATTCAGACCGCCGTCGGCCCAGACAACACCGACGAAACTGACGTGGGGAAAGTGGTGTCCTTTGGCAATCATCTGCGTGCCGATAAGAATATCGATACGCCGCTGGCGCATATCATTGAGAAGAGAAAGAAATTTTTTCCTGTCCGAGGCTGTATCGGCGTCAAGGCGTTCGATGGCGGCATCTGGGAAGAGCTCACGCAGTTCCTCCTCTACCCGTTGCGTACCCACCCCCATGGGAACCAGCTGCGACGAACGACAGTTGGCACAGATAAGCTGAGAGCTGACGGAATAGCCACAGTAGTGGCAGATAAGGCTGTTGTTCTTCTTATGGTAGGTGAGCGTGACATTGCAATGCGCACAGCCCACCGCCGTCCCGCACTCCTGACACATATAAGATGCCGAAAAGCCCCGTCGGTTGATCAACAGCAGACTCTGCTCTTCTCTGTCGAGGCTACGTTGCAAAGCCTCGACAAACTGCCTGTTCAGCACACTCTTTCTCTTCTGTTTCGCTTCTTTACTCAGATCGATCAGCGTAACATGGGGCAAACTGCCAGAGCCCACTCTGTGGGTCAGATTCAGGAGCTGGTACTTCTGTTGTCTGGCATTATGATAGCTGGTAACCGAAGGAGTAGCCGAACCGAGAATAACGCTGCAGTTGTGGAGTTTTCCGCGAACAACGGCCAGGTCTCTGCCGTTATATTTGAGGCTGTCTTCCTGCTTGAAGCCGCTGTCGTGTTCTTCATCGACAATAATAAGACCGATATTG
>CAKZOA010000098.1 GCA_937132035.1 uncultured Desulfobulbaceae bacterium
GCAGCCTAACCGATTATGGGGCAACAGGGATGCTCTTTGCACGGGTGTCTGCAGCCTGGACGGCTGCAGTCGAGCCCCAGGGATTATCAGGTTCATGGCGTACCGGGAAAAGAGTGTCCCTGTCTCAGACCGAGTTGCGGAGAATGAGGGGTAATCAGGTCTGACAATACTCTTTTCAGCCAGGCAATGGGTCCGAAACTCGTTTTAGCGTCAGGCAGTAAGCTTCTCTCCTATCTCCCTGCCATAAGCCTGGGCTGCCTTCAAGCCGCCTTCCACCGACACGGTTTTGAGCATGAGCGGCGAGCCGACCATATTCATCCCATAGATGTTTTTCATGGTATCGAATATTCTCGTTGCCGCCTCCCCGCTCCATCCGTAGGAGCCGAAAGCACCACCTGCCCTGCCCTTCAGTTCGACCTGTTCCGCCAGAAAGAGAAATGTCTTCATGGCGCTCATCATTTCTCCGTGGTAGGTTGAGGATCCGAAGACATAGGCATCATATCCGTCAATATCTTCAGTGCTTTTGATCTTTTTGACATCGCAAACGGTTACCTCCGCCAGTGATAAACGAATGCCCTCGGCTATGATATCGGCAATTTTTTCGGTTTCGCCCTTGCGTGTCGCAAAAACAATCAGTGCTTTCGGCATATCAGGTCTCCTTTCTGAAACCAGCTGAGAGAGTTGTGCAGAAGACCGTCCACGCCATGCCTGGAGAAAAATGACGGCTTGGCGCCAGGGAACGGTTTCTTGCTGCGGGTAGAGATCAGTCTAAACCCATTGTGTGTTTATTACCAGACGTTTAAACAGCAGCACCCTCAGCCCCATCACCATGGTTTTGCCCTGGCACCAATGCCCTCGCACTCCTCAGCGCTTCAACAGCGCCCGTTTCAGATCTTCGCCGACAGGCTCTTCACCCAGCCAGATGGCGAGCAGGGCATCGTTAAAATTCTTGCCGTCGATCATTCCCTTGACCTCACCTTTGATCGATACCGTGGTTCCTTGTCCAGGAAAATAATCAAAGATTATGATATCACCTTCTTTCATATCTTCGGTGAACATGGCGTTGAATTTTTCAATCCGCTGCTCCAGCCCCTGACGGGAGACTTCTTTGGTATTGGCCGTAAACCCTTCCTGCCAGGCCTCGACGATCTGGTCTCTGCCAACCTCGTCATAGAGAAAATGCATGACAATACGTTTGGCACCATTGTCGGCGATAACTTGCGCTGCCTTTTTCTGCGGATTTTCCATATAGAGTTCGGTGATGTAGATCTTGAAGAAAAACTTGGTTCGTATACCGGCGCCATTGAGCAGTAAAGCAGTGCCGGCATCGTTGACCACCTTTTCCTCGACATCCACTCCGGCAATCTCCACGGCCCACGCCGGGGCGGCATACAGGACTACGGCTAAAATCAAAGACAGTACACGCATCACTTTACCTCCAGAAGTTTTTATGGTAACCAGCACAATTACCCTATCGTCGCCTGCGACGATTTGAGCACCGCTACAGCAACTATTACCTTAACGTAAAGAGAAACACAAAACCACCTTTTTCAGAGGGTAGCCCCACGACCATGACAGACAGACTTGACCGAATCATAGCCGAAGCGGGCACCATCTTCGCAGTCGCCTGCGACACAACCGAACTGGTCGGCGAAGCACGCAGACGCCACGACCTGGGCCCCACGGCCGCGGCCGCCCTCGGCCGGGCGATAACCGCCAACATTCTTCTGGCCGGCCTGCTCAAGGACGACCAGAATATCCAACTCACCTTCGAAGGAAACGGTCCGCTGGGCAAGGTGGTTACCCAGGCCGGGGCCTCCGGCTGGTGCAGGGGCTATGTGCATTCCCCCCACGCCGATGTACCCCTCAAAAACGGCTTGATCGACGTCGCCGGCGGTATCGGTCGGGCTGGTTTTTTGCGGGTCGTAAAAGATATCGGCCTCAAGGAAAAGTATACCGTTCTTACCCGGCTCTACACCAGTGAAATAGGAGAAGATATCGCCTACTACCTGACCGAGTCGGAACAGACGCCCTCCACTATCCACGTCGGCATCCACCTCCAGGCCGACGGCGTGGTCACAGCCGCAGGCGGCTACCTGGTGCAGACATTGCCCCCCTCCGACGAGGGGATTCTGCGCACCCTGGAAAACAACAGCAGAGAACACCAATCCATCAGCCGTCTGCTGGCAGATGGCGCCACACCGTTGGACCTTCTCAAAATGGTTTTCAAGGACATCCCCCACAAGTTTACCGGCAGTACCAACATCTTTTTCCGCTGCAGCTGCTCCAGAGAAAAAATGGAAGGGGTGCTGGAAACCCTGGGCAGAGAAGATATCGACTATCTGCTCGAACAGGACGACGGCGTCGCCGTGACCTGCGACTACTGTAGCGAAAACTACCTCTTCACCAGAGAGTTCCTGCTCTCGCTGGCTGCTCGGAAAAATCTTCACTGAGTTTTGGCCGGCTGCAGATATTTTCCTCACACTTCTTATACGGCTCTTCCGAACAAGAGACGGGCTGAAGCCTTACTCCGTGCCGGCGGCAGAACACCAGGAAGAGAATAACCTCATTCGGCCTGGAACTCGAACAGGCTCAGAGGCAGAGGCACTCAGCAAAAAAAAAGAGCATGGAGCTATATTTTTTCAGGGGGTAGTCACTCTGTGATACCCCGGCACGGCTATACTTCCGGAAAAGGCTAAAAGGAGGTACGCCATGATGAAACTTGGAGAGAAACACGTACTGTGGAGCTGGGGGCTTTTCGAAAAGACCAACTGCAGAAGGGTGAAGAACCTCAGACAGAGGCAGAAAAAGCTGCTCAAACACTCTTTGCGCCTGCTGTCAAACGCCACCGCCACTATCCTCACCGGTTCACTCTTTGTCGGTGGTTCCTATCTCTTTTTCGTCAAACTCGCAGAATATGGCTGGTAGGTGGACGGCGACCGTTTTTTCTACCGGTCGCCGACCTGCGCGTCCCCGCTCAACTCTGCTGTTTTTCCTTCCAGTCGGGACGAAGGTAAAGCTCCGTCAGCTGCTTGCGCGATACCGGCGCCGGTGCGTCGGTGAGTGGGCAGGTCGCCTTCTGGGTCTTGGGAAAGGCGATGACATTACGGATGGAGGAGCTGCCGGTGATTATCATCAGTAATCTGTCAAGTCCGAAGGCAATGCCCCCATGAGGAGGGGCGCCAAGATCCAGGGACTTGAGGAGAAAACCGAATTTTTCGTCGGCCTCCTGCTCTGAGATCCCCAAAGCCCCCAGCACCCGGGACTGCACGTCCTTGCGGTGAATACGAATGGAGCCGCCACCGATCTCGGTGCCGTTGAGTACCAGATCGTAGGCCCGGCTGTATACCGCCGCCGGATCGGTTTCCAGCAGATCCAGCTGATCCTCGCGCGGAGCGGTGAAAGGATGATGCAGCGCCTGGAAACGCTTTTCCTTGTCGTCATATTCCACCAGGGGAAAATCGGTAACCCAGACAAAGTTGTAAACCCCGTTCTTGAACAGATCGAGCCTTCGCGCCAGCTCAACGCGCAGCTCTCCCAGAGACTGAAATACCACCGCCGGCGTGTCGGCACCAAAGAAGAGCAGATCGCCCTCTTCCGCCCCCAGGACGGAGTTGATGCGCTCCCTTTCCTCATCGGTGAAGAATTTGCCAATGGGCGACTGCCACTCTCCTCCGGCCTTCATCTTCACCCAGGCCAGGCCTTTGGCACCGAACTGGAGAACATGGTCGGTAAGATTGTCGAGGTCCTTGCGGGAGAAACCGGCACAGCCCTTGGCGTTGATAGCCCGAACGGTCCCGCCGCCGTCGGCGACGCCGCGAAAAACCTTGAAACTGCAGCCGGCGGCTACTTCCGTGAGATCTATCAGCTCCAGGCCAAATCGCATATCCGGTCGATCGGTGCCGAAGCGCGCCATGGCTTCATCGTAGGTGATCCTGGCAAAGGGCGGCTGCACGTCAATGTCCAGAGTAGCCGCAAACAGCGCCTTGATCATGCCTTCGGTAATCTCGATAACCTGGGCTTCGTCGACAAAAGACATCTCCATATCGATCTGGGTAAACTCAGGCTGTCTGTCGGCACGCAGGTCCTCGTCCCGGAAGCACTTGACGATCTGGTAATATCTGTCCATTCCGGCCATCATCAGCAGCTGCTTGAACAATTGCGGCGACTGCGGCAGAGCATAGAACCTGCCGGCATTAACCCGGCTCGGCACCAGGTAGTCCCTGGCGCCCTCCGGGGTCGAGCGGGTCAGCATCGGTGTTTCTATATCAAGAAAATCATGCCCGTTGAGATAGGCCCGCACCGCCTGTACCGCCCTGTGGCGCATGACCAGGTTGGCGGCCATTTCCGGACGCCGCAAATCAAGATAGCGGTACTGCAGACGAATGGTGTCGGAGACTTCGCTCTCTTCGTCCAGGGGAAAAGGAGGGGTTTCGCTGCGGTTAAGGATCCGGAGTTCGTCGACCAGCACCTCGATTTCGCCGGTGGCAAGCTTGAGATTGGCCATATCACCCGGCCGCGCCTCGACCCGACCGCGAACGGCCAACACCCATTCGCTGCGCAGCTGGTGCGCCTTGGCATGCACCTCGGGATTGACCTCGGGATTGAAAACCACCTGGGTAAGACCGCGTCTGTCGCGAAGATCGATGAATATGACACCGCCGTGATCCCGTCGGCGCAGCACCCAGCCCATGAGCACCACTTCTTCGCCTATATTTTCCCTGCCGAGCGCATCGCAATAATGTGTACGACGAAAATTACCTAATGATTCCATAATATTCCAGTTCTTGAGTTATCCTGATTATTGTGGGAAAGAGAGGGGGCGGTTTCAGCCCGACTCCGTATGAGCGGGCAAAAGACTTGAGACAACCGCCTCGATTTCCTCGTCCTGCAGCTCAACGCTCAACTGTTCCTGGCTCGCCATATTGCGGAGCAGGCCGGCATTGTTTTTCAATTCATCGTCGCCTATGATCAGCACGAAGGAGGCACTCGCTTTGTCCGCCTGCTTCATCTGGCTCTTAAGGCTGCGCCCCTCATGGTCCATGGCCACCCGCATGCCACGCCGGCGCAGCTGGTTGACAAGCGCATAGGCGCGGTCCGTCGCCCGCTCGCCAAGACCGGCGACAAACAGGTCCAGCGCCGTTGCCTCAAGCGTACCGCTGTTTTGCAGCAAGAGCAGCACAAGCCGTTCCAGCCCCATGGCAAATCCGATCCCCGCTACTTTCGGTCCGCCCAGCTGCTCGACCAGGCCGTCATACCTGCCGCCGGCGCATACCGCCGCCTGGGCGCCAAGGTCTGCCGTCAGGAATTCGAAAGTAGTGCGGCAGTAATAGTCGAGCCCCCGAACCATGAATTTGTTGAGCCGATAGGTGATCCCCAGCGCTGTCAGGAATTTCTGCACACCTGCAAAATGATCGTCGCAACCGCTGCAGAGATGCTCCTGCATGGAGGGGGCATCGATCACCTGCTGCCGGCAGCCCTGTTGTTTGCAATCGAGAACGCGCAACGGGTTGGTTCCTATCCTCCTTCTGCAGTCCTCGCAGAGCAGTTCTTTTTTGGCCTCGAGAAAATCCAGAAGCCGTCGGCGAAAATCCGGTCTGCATTCAGGACAGCCCAGGGTGTTCAACTCCAGGCTGACGCTGACCCCTATTTCATCAAAAAACTGCGACGCCAGAGCCATCAACTCGGCATCGATACGACCATTTTCTGAGCCGAGAACTTCGACGCTTAGCTGGTGAAACTGGCGCAATCGTCCCTTCTGAGGACGTTCGTGGCGGAACATCGGTCCAATGGTGAAAAGACGCTGCACCGGTTTTCTGACATAGAGGCCGTGTTGAATATAGGCGCGCACCATCGAGGCGGTGGCCTCGGGACGCATGGTTATCTGCTTTTCCGGAAAGGTATACATCTCCTTTTCGACAATGTCCGTGGCCTCGCCGATGGAACGGGCGAAAAGCTCGGTCTTTTCCAGTATGGGCAGGCGGATCTCGTCAAAATCGAAACGCTGCAGCAGGGAGCGGGCCGTCTTCTCGACCCTGTTCCACAGAACGACTTCTTCAGGAAGAATATCCTTGAAACCGTTGAGGGCCTTAATTTTCACAACACACCTCCACCTCGTAATCACATATACAGTAAACAGTAATGAAAAGAGATAGAATAAAAAGCAAAAAGGTCGAAAAGTCAAGGACTCACCACCCAACACCGACAAAAATAGAATTTTCTTATATTTTTCAAGACATTACTCAAGGCCCCGCCGCCGGATCGCCATACTTCCCTACCGGGGAGAGTCTACAATAAGGGCGCAAGGGAGCTTGAGCGCCAATGGCCGGATGGACAAAACCCTGCAATCCCAACCATCTGCGCCTTCCTGCCTGGTTGCCGAAGCAGCCATTGCCCCTCGGCTTACCCGGAGAAAATGATTATCATAGGAATATGAGTTAGCTTGACAAATTTTTAGAAGACGGGCAATATCGTAGGTTGTTAATAAAAGTGATCCCAGAGGAGTATCATACCTACATGAAGCTACCATCACTGAATATCGCCGGTCTAAAGGCGCCCATTCCCCTCATCCAGGGCGGCATGTCCATACGCGTCTCAACTTCGGCACTGGCTGCACCTGTTGCCAATGCCGGTGGAATTGGAGTAATCGGAGGCTCGGGGCTCCCCGAGGAGGAACTCCAAGAAGATATACGCAAGGCCAAATCACTGACCAGCGGCATTGTCGGCGTCAATATAATGTATGCCATGAAGAATTTTTACAATCTGGTCATTGCATCCATCGACGCCGGAGTGGACATGGTCGTCACCGGGGCCGGTTTTTCCCGCGATATTTTCAAAATCGGCAAGGAGAAAAACATCCCCATCGTCATGATCGTCTCCTCGGCCAAACTGGCAGGGCTGGCCGAACGCCTCGGCGCTGCCGCGGTAATTGCCGAAGCCAAGGAGGCCGGCGGACACCTTGGGACCGATTTGGCCCTGCGTGAGATTTTCCCGCCTATCCGCGATGCGGTCAAAAATATTCCGCTAATTGCTGCCGGCGGCATCACCAACGGCTATGAAATGGCTGAGATGATGGAAAAATACGGCGCCGACGGCGTCCAGATTGCCTCCCGTTTCGTTCTCAGCAAGGAGTGCGACGTCTCGGACAGTTTCAAACAGGCCTACCTCAATGCGGCAAAAGACGACATCGTCCTCACCACCTCGCCTGTGGGGCTACCCGGTCGGGCCATCAATACGCCCTTTGTCGAAGCGCTGGCCAAAGGGGCAGACCTCAAGGCAAAGCGCTGCGATTTCGTCTGTCTGAAGAAATGCGACCATCACTACTGCATAAACGAGCGGCTCAATATGTCCAAAGACGGCAATATTGACGAAGGACTGGTTTTCTCCGGCGAGAACACCTACAAGATGAAATCGATCCTCAGTGTCGCCGAAATATTCGAAAAGTTCACCACCGAGGCAGAGTCCGTCTACAGAGAAGGCAAAGGATTCGCTCCGCCCGCCGAGTGATTTCAACTCTGCCATCAAATCGGGATCGAACCAGCACCATGATCGGCACATCATCCGAACACTCCGAGCTGCAACCATTTATCGTCGACAAGGTCAATCACCCCATCCGGGCCGATCTCATAGACGCCGACGCCGTCTATGTCATGCGCAAGCTCAACAGCGCCGGATTCGCCGGCTACCTCGTCGGCGGAGGAGTGCGCGATCTCTATCTCCATAAGCAGCCTAAGGATTACGACATAAGTACCGACGCCCGACCCGGCCAGATTCGCAAGCTCTTCCCCCACAGCGCGACCATCGGTCGGCGGTTTCGCCTGGTGCAGGTTTTTTTCCGCGCCGGCAAGGTCGTCGAAGTTTCGACACTGCGGTCATTGAGCGAACATGACCTTGACGGCCCCGAGGCCGTCCTTGCCCCCAACAACACCTACGGCAATCTTCCCGAAGATGCCCAGCGTCGAGATCTCTCTATTAATTCACTTTTTTACGAACTGGAAAACAACACAATCATCGACTATGTCGGCGGCGTCGCCGATCTCGATAACTCCATTATCCGCATGGTCGGTGATCCGGACAAGCGCATCACCCGCGATCCGGTACGAATGCTGCGGGCCATCCGCCACAGCGCCCGCACCGGCTTCACCATCGAAGAACAGACCTTGCGGGCCATCTGCCGCAACAGCGAGACGATACTTCTGTGTCCGCCCTCGAGGATCCGTGACGAGTTGTTCAAGGACCTTCAGGGCGGCTCTGCGGCGCGCTGGTTCGAACTAAGCGTCGATTCCGGTCTTTTTCTCGCCCTCTTCCCCTTCTACCGGGATGTACTCTTCACCGCTCCACCATCTCAGCCTTCCTGCAGAGAGCAGCTCCACGCACTGATGGCCGAACTCGATTCCTTCGACCTCGAAAAGCGGCAAAAACTGCCCAAATATCTCCTCATGGCCCTGCTCATGCTGCCGTGGGCCGAGAGCACCTACGGCCTTTCTGCCCTCAAGCTCAAAGGGCCTGGCTTCTTCCAGCTCTCAAAAAACCTGCGCAATGACATCGACATCCTGCTTGGCCAGCAGTTCAATCTGCGTCGCTCTCTCCGTCAGGAGATGGTAACCCTTCTCTCCAACCTGCCGCAATTTGTGCACTTTGTGCAAACTAACAAACAGCCCAAGTGGTTGAAAAAGAAAAGTTATTACCAGAAGTGCCTCCTCTTCTGTTATTTACGACAAAAGGCCGTGCAGCCGGAAGACACCAGCCGCCAGCTGTCAAAACTGGCTGAAGCTGTATCCCCCATGGAACCTCAGCCCCCCGCAGATCGTGAGAATTTCAGAAAAAAAAGCCGCCCCGCCTTCTCGCCAAAGAAAAAGGGTGGCGTTTTCGGCTTCCGCAAATGACATTACTCCCTTCCGCCTCAGCGCACCTGGTGATCGCCCCGCCTCAGGTGCCAAAACCCTGACAAGCTGCACAACCAGGCACAACACCCCGACATTGTGGCACATAAAACTTTGTTCAATTTTACTTATGTGCTTGTTCATCATTATTTATACACGCTTCAGCCCTTTTCGTTTGACTTTTTCCGCCTTTTACATCAAAAAACTACACTAGTATCAGTATATTCAGAACAGCATTATCGATCGCATAACTTGCACAGGGAGAGACCAGGTTAGCTGATACAGGATCGATGATGGTTTTCTGTTTTGTTTCAACTCAATCGACATCATGTCGATGCAATCGCGCATTGCGCAAAATTGTTGTTACAGCAATAGGAGGTTGATATGGCAGATACGGTAAACAAAACTCTGGATCCGCAACTGAACAGACGCGGTTTCCTGAAGGGGTGTACAATGGCCGCGGCGGCGCTGGGACTTTCGGAAACAATGGTCCCCAAGCTCGTCGAAGCAGCAAGCTCGGCCCAACGCCCCCCAGTGGTCTGGCTCCACTTTCAGGAATGTACCGGCTGCACCGAGACGCTTCTCCGTGCATCCAATCCAGATCTTGCTAACCTGCTCCTGGACATCATTTCTTTGGATTATCACGAAACGGTAATGGCCGCCGCCGGACACCAGGCGGAGCAGTTACTGCACGACACCATCCAGAAATACGAAGGCAAATTCCTGCTGGTGGTCGAAGGTGGCATCCCGCTCGCCGACGACGGCATTTACTGTAAAATTGCCGGCAAAACCGCAAAGGATATCCTCGCCGAGGTCGCTCCGAAATCAGCAGCTGTCATCGCCATCGGTGCCTGCGCTGCCTTCGGCGGCATTCAGGCAGCAGCACCGAACCCAACCGGTGCCGTCGGCGTGCGCGACCTGGTGAGCGACAAACCGGTAATCAACATACCCGGCTGTCCTTTCAATCCGGTGGCCCTGCTCGGTACCGTACTCCACTACCTGACCTTCAACCGCCTGCCGGCACTCGACAGCCTCGGCCGTCCTCTTTTCGCCTATGGCAGAAGAATTCACGACCACTGTGAAAGAAGGCCGCATTTCGATGAAGGCCGCTTCGTCGAGCAGTTCGGCGACGAATACCACAAGCAGGGATACTGTCTCTACAAGGTCGGCTGCAAAGGCCCAGAGACATTCAACAACTGCCCCGCAGCCCGTTTCAACGACGTCGGCGTCTGGCCGGTCAGCGTTGGTCACGGTTGTGTAGGCTGCAGTGAGCCTAACTTCTGGGATACGATGACTCCGTTTTATGACAGACTCCCCAACGTTAAAATACCCGGTACCGGAATCGTTGAAGATGCCGACAGCGTCGGCCGCAAGATTCTCGGCGTCACCGCTGCAGCAGTCGGTATCCATGCCGCGGTCGGTGTTGGTAAACGTTTGGTCAAAGGCAAAAGCGGACATGAGGAATAAGCCCCTCTGTTTCCAGATGGTGTAAAGAGAAGCAATTCTATTACCGGAAGGCATGAATACGCTGAATCTGGCAAAAGGCTTTCGGTACTATCTTTTTTTAGGAGGTTCGACACATGGCTCAACGAATCACCATTGATCCCTTAACCAGGATCGAGGGGCACTTGAGAGTAGACGTGGAAGTTGACGGCGGTGAAGTTACCAAGGCATGGTCATCCGGCCAGATGTTCCGCGGTCTCGAAAATATACTTAAAGGGCGCGACCCCAGAGATGCCTGGCTTTTCGTCCAGCGGATCTGTGGTGTCTGTACCACGGTGCACGCTCTGGCATCCGTCCGCTCGGTTGAAGACGCCCTCAAACTCGAAATACCCAAAAACGCACAATATATCCGCAACCTGGTGCAGTCCATCCACGCGCTGCACGATCATATAGTTCATTTCTACGCCCTGTCGGCCCTGGATTGGGTAGATGTCGTCTCCGCCCTTGATGCCGATCCGGTGGCGACTTCGAAACTGGCCGAAACCCTCTCGGATTGGCCGGGCAACAGTTCCAAACGCTTCCAGGCGGTCAAGGACAAGCTCAAAGGCCTGGTGGCCAGCGGCCAGCTCGGACCGTTTGCCAACGCCTACTGGGGACATCCGGCAATGAAGCTTCCACCGGAAGCCAACCTCATGGCAGTCTCCCATTACCTCGAAGCCCTCGATTATCAGAGAAAGGCCACCCAGGCCTATGCCGTCATCTCCGGCAAGAACCCGCATGTGCAGAATCTCTCCGTCGGCGGTGTAACCGCAGCCATAAATCCCGACAGCGATTCGACGCTCAATGTGGAGAGGCTCTACATGGTCAAGCAGCTGGTTGAAGAAGTCAGGGGCTTTATCAACAACGTCTATCTCACCGATGTCGTTGCCGTCGGCGCTCTGTACAAAGAGTGGCTACCCTATGGCGCCGGCGTCACCAACTACCTGGCTGCACCCGACATGCCCACCGATGGGGCCGCCACCCAGTTCGATCTGCCCGGCGGTACCGTCATGAACGGCGATATAGGCTCGGTTAAGCCCATCTCCAATCTCAGCGACGACTACTTCAAATCCAACGTCGAAGAGTCCATCGCCAGAGCCTGGTATGACGGCGACTGGTCCAAGCATCCCTGGGAGGAAAGCACCGACGCCAAGTACACTGACTTCGAGCCGGAGGGCAAGTACACCTGGCTCAAGGCTCCCCGGTTCGAAGGCAAGCCGATGCAGGTTGGACCGCTGGCCCAGATGGTGGTTGGCTACGCCCAGGGTCATGAAATGACCGTCAGGAACGTCGATGCCGCCCTGTCCAAAATCAGCGCCGTTGCCGGTGTCAATGTCGGCCCTGAGATCCTTCACTCCACCATCGGCCGTCACGCCGCCCGTGCGGTACGCGCCTCAATGATGGCGGAGCTGGCTCTCAAGCACTGGGATCTGTTGATCAACAACATCGAAACCGGCGACCTGGAGATCTTCAATCCTCCGACCTTCCCCAAGGGCGAGCAGAGAGGCGTCGGCGTCCACGAGGCACCTCGCGGACTTCTTTCCCACTGGTGTGTTATTCAGGACGGCAAGATCAAGAACTACCAGTGCGTCGTCCCTTCAACCTGGAACGGTGGTCCCCGCGACGCCGAAGGGCAGCCCGGTCCCTATGAAGCCTCTCTTTTGGGCAACCCCATTGCCGATGCAGAGAAGCCTCTCGAGGTCTTGAGAACCATCCATTCTTTCGACCCGTGCATCGCCTGTGCCGTTCATATGCTCGATCCCGAGGGCAAAGAGGTTGTGAAAGTCAAAGCCCTGTAACAGGAGCTTCAACCTTTTACCCGGGATCAAACCGCAAGGAGGGAAATATGACGTACGAAAAACATAAATGCTGGAGCATCCTGCTCCGGCTCTACCACTGGGCATTTGCTCTCTCGATCATCTTCCTCGTGGTAACAGGGTTTTATATCAATAATCCCTGGACGAATACTCTGCAGGAATACAGCATGTCCTGGCCAATGGCCTGGATGCGCTATATTCACTTCGTGGCCGCTTATGTCTTCACCGGAGCGGTGCTGGCCAGGATTTTTCTCTATATCTTCGGCAATGCCCAGGAGAGGATTACCGACGCCCTGCCGATTACCGGCAGAAATCTGAAAAATCTCTGGAGAACTCTGCTGAACTACAGCTATATCAGTGATGATCATTATCCGCGACTGGGCCACAATGTACTTGCCGGTCTTACCTACCTCATCACCATTATCGCTGCTCTTTTTCAACTGGTGAGCGGTTTCTACCTGCTGTTCCCGGAAGTAGCCGCATGGGAATCCTGGGGTGTCACCATCTTCGCCAGCCAGCAGAACGCCAGATTCATCCACCATCTCCTCATGTGGTGGTTCATGATCTTTGCCTTGATTCATGTCTATCTGGTAATCTGGAACGATGTAATGGAGCCTGAAGGGCTGGTCTCTTCAATTTTTACAGGTGACAAATTCAAACCAAAAGCGTGAACGTAAGGGGCTCGAACTCCGCATACTCGGAACAGTTCAGGGTGTCGGTTTTCGGCCCTTTGTTTACAACCTGGCAGTACAGCTAGGAATCTCCGGCACTGTGAGCAATACCAGTGCCGGAGTTTTCGTTCGTGCAGCAGCAGATGCCGATCCCCTCGCCCGTTTTGCCACCCTGCTCAAAGAAGAAGCTCCGCCGCTGGCTCACATCACCTCCATCGATACTCACCCCCTTGATGCCTCCGAGATTGATCACCTCGATTTTCGCATTCTCGCCAGTGATTCCACCAGTTCAGCAACAACAGCCATACCTCCGGACATAGCCCTTTGCGACGACTGCCTGCAGGAACTGCTCGACCCTGCCGACAGGCGATACCGCTATCCCTTTATCAACTGCACCAACTGCGGCCCCCGGTTCACCATCGTTGATACCATTCCTTATGACCGGCCGAAGACCTCGATGAAGGTTTTCCCGATGTGCAACGACTGCCAGGAGGAATATGACAATCCGGCAAACCGCAGGTTTCATGCCCAACCAAACGCCTGCCCGCACTGCGGGCCGCATATCAGCTGGCACGGGGCGGACGGTTCGCCCATTGCCGGCGACGATCCTCTTGCCCTTGCCGTGGCCGCCCTTGGCGATGACAAGATTCTGGCCATTCGCAGCCTCGGCGGCTTTCACCTCACCGCCAACGCCTGCAGCGAGGAGGCCGTTGGCCGTCTGCGCCAGCGCAAAAACAGGCCGAGCAAGCCGCTGGCGATCATGGTGCCGGACTTGGAAACGGCCCGCCGCTATTGCCATCTCTGCGACGACGAAGCCTCAATGCTTACCAGCCCCCAGCATCCCATCGTTCTCCTGCGCCGGCGCACCAGGAACGAACTCGCCGAAACCCTCTGTCCCGGTGTCGACGATATCGGCATCATGCTTCCCTATACACCGCTGCACCACCTGCTCTTTCAACACCGGAACTGTCCGCAGGCCCTGGTTATGACCAGCGGCAACATCAGCGGTCATCCCATCTGCACATCCAATGAGGCCGCTCTGGCACAGCTTGCCGCCATCGCCGACAATTTCCTCTTGCACAATCGCGATATTCTTACCCGGGTGGACGATTCTGTAGGCAAAAGGATTGCCGGTGAATTTCGACTTTTTCGCCGGGCGCGGGGATACACCCCCTCTCCCCTGCAGCTGCCCGTACCCCTGCCGCCGGTTCTCGGCTGCGGTGGCGGGCTGAAGTCGACCTTCTGCCTCGGCAGAGACCACACCGCCGTACTCAGTCAGCACATAGGCGATTTGTTCAACCTCCAATCCTACGATTTTTATACCGAATCCATTGCCCATCTGCAGCAGGTATTCCAAATAGAACCGGAGCTTGTCGTTCGCGATCTCCATCCTGAGTATATGAGCTCCCGCTTTGCCGAAGAACTTGGACTTCCAGTCTATACCGTCCAGCATCACCATGCCCATGCCGTGGCAGTGATGGCCGAGCATAAACTGCTCGATCCCGTGCTCGCCGTGGTACTTGACGGTACCGGTTATGCCGCCGACGGCACCATCTGGGGCGGCGAAATCCTGCTCAGCGGCCTCGATCACTTCAGACGCCTTGGCCATCTCAGCCATCTCCTGCTTCCCGGCGGCGACAAAGCCTCGGCTGAGCCCTGGCGCATGGGACTGTCGGCTCTCTACCAGATCAAGGGCCGAGACTGCCTGCGGTCAAAATATTTGCCGGACCTGCTCAACTCCGTCAACAGCTCCCAGCGAGAGATAGTAGTGGAGATGATGGAAAACCGCTTCAACACTCTACCTACTTCAAGCTGCGGCAGACTCTTCGACGCCGTAGCCTCACTGCTTGATCTGCGACTGCGCAGTGATTTTGAAGGTCACGCAGCAATGGAACTCGAAGCCCTGGCCAGCCGGGAACTTTCCCCCGACTGGCTCAACGGGCTCGACCTATCGATGGAAAGAAACCTCCCCTCATCATTTTTCACCGAGAATCACGGTAAATGGGAGATTAATTCTTCTGAATTTGTTAAGATGGTGACCGATAGATACGCAAGCGGTTGCAGTGCATCACGGGTCGCAGGTGATTTTCATATCGAGTTGATATGCGCCATAACAACGCTCGTCAAAAAGTTTTCCACAGAGCTTACCATTGACAAAGTCGTCCTCTCCGGCGGCTGCATGCAGAACAGGCTGCTGATGGAGGGACTGTTTCATACTCTGAAAAAAGTAGGGCTGCAGGTCTATTCCGGTGCAAAGGTGCCGGTCAATGACGGCGGCGTTTCCTTTGGTCAGATACTTATTGGAGGTTTTCAACATGTGTCTCGCAATTCCCATGAGAGTAACGCAGGTAGCCGGTGATCCTGATGATTTCACCACAAGCCAGGTAGCCACCGTCGACGCCGACGGCATCAGCCAGGAGATCCGGCTCGACGTCGTCGACAGATGGCCTGAAATTGGCGATTACCTTATTATCCACGCCGGTTTCGCTATCCATACCCTCGATGAAGAAGAAGCAAAGACCAACATCGAACTAATCAGGAAAATGGCAGAGTCGATGCCCGAAGAACTCTTACGCTGAACAAGGGGGGCATCCCATGAAATACGTAGATGAATTTCGCGACTCCGCTCTTGCCAAGCCACTGCTGGCCGAGCTGGAAAAATCATGCACCCGGCCTTTACGGGTCATGGAGGTGTGCGGTTCCCATACCATGGCCATCTTTCGCAACGGCATCCGTTCCATTCTGCCCGACGGCTTCGAGCTTATATCCGGTCCCGGCTGTCCTGTCTGCGTCACCTCCGCCTCCCACATGGACGCCTTCATAGCCATGGCCGACCAGCCTGGTGTCCGGGTTGCTATTTTCGGCGATCTCTTCCGGGTGCCCGGCAGCACTGGCTCGCTGGCCAATGCCAGCAGCAGGGGAGCCAAGGTGGATATCGTCTACTCCCCCATGGACGCCCTCGATCTTGCCGCTGCCAATCCCCGCGACCTTGTTGTCTTCCTAGGCGTCGGTTTCGAAACCACTACTCCAGGGATCGCTGCCACCATCAAGGCCGCCAAGTTGCGAAAGATCACCAACTTCACGGTATTCTCAACCCACAAGGTGATGCCGCCGCCGCTGACCGCCCTGCTCGATGATCCTGAACTCCAGATAGACGGCCTGCTCTGTCCCGGCCATGTTTCAAGCATTATCGGCGCCGGGGCGTACCAGGTGCTGGTGGATAAATACCGCCTGGCCTGCGTGGTTGCTGGCTTTGAGACCGTCGATCTGCTCAA